>NZ_JBGCCP010000009.1:0-302997 GCF_041262705.1 Catenulispora sp. MAP12-49
CACGGCGGCCACTCCTGCAACGGCGTCGTCGTCCGCGTCCTGCAACGAATCCTCGCGCTGACCGCAGTGATCTGGCACAACGACAAGATCGGCGCGCCGGTCCATCGTTCACTGACCGCCTACGACCACTAACGACCCCTTGGACTCAGTCATCTAGTGTCCTGCGCCTCAAATTCGTTGAATAAGTGTAGGCTGGTGGTATGCCGCGTACCGGACGCCCGAAGGCCGAGTTGGTCCTGACCGATGACGAACGCAGTGAACTGCTTCGCTGGTCTCGTCGGGCGAACGGCCCGCAGTCGTTGGGGATGCGGGCGCGGATCATCCTGGGCTGCGCCGAGCCGGGCGCGAGTAACAAGGACGTGGCTGCGGAGCTGGGGATCTGGCCGCAGACCGTGACCAAGTGGCGGGCCCGGTTCATCGAGCAGCGCCTGGCCGGCCTTGCTGATGAATACCGGCCGGGCCGACCGGCGTCGATCAGCCTGGATCAGGTCGAGGAGGTGCTGACCGCCACGTTGGAGCAGACCCCTGACAATGCCACGCACTGGTCGCGGGCGTCGATGGCGAAGAAGTCGGGTTTGTCCAAGTCGACGATCGGCAGGATCTGGAGCGACTTCGAGCTTAAGCCGCATCTGGTGGACGGGTTCAAGATGTCCACCGATCCGCTGTTCGTGGACAAGGTCGTCGACGTGGTCGGGATCTACCACAACCCGCCGGAGAACGCGGTGGTGTTCTGTGTGGATGAGAAGTCCCAGATACAGGCGCTGGACCGCTCAGCGCCGGTACTACCGATGATGCCGGGCATGCCCGAGCGCCGCACCCACGACTACGTCCGCAACGGGACCACCAGCCTGTTCGCCGCGTTCAACATCACCGACGGCACCGTGATCTCCGAGATCCGCCGGCGCCACCGGGCGGTGGAGTACAAGAAGTTCCTGACCGCTATCGACAAGGCCGTGCCCGAGGGCCTGGACATACACATCGTCTGCGACAACCTGTCCACCCACAAGACCCCGGCCATCAAGGCCTGGCTGGCCCGGCACCCCCGGTTCCACGTCCACTTCACACCGACCGGCAGCTCGTGGATCAACCAGGTCGAGCGGTGGTTCTCCTACCTGACCACACAGTTGCTGCAACGCGGCGTCTACAAGAACGTCCAGGCCCTGGAGAAGGACATCAGGGCCTGGATCAAGCAGTGGAACGAGGACCCCAAGCCGTTCGTCTGGAAGAAGACCGCCGAGGAGATCCTCACCTCACTCGCTAAATATCTTCAACGGATTTGAGGCGCAGGACACTAGTGCGCGCAGCCGACTGGATTGGCCCAGATCGGCGGCGAAGTGCCTGGTCCACCGCTGCGCCGCATTGCACCAGTCGGCTCCGGCGCGTCCACCCACGAGAGCCATCAGGTCAGTCATGAAATTCAGCAGGCCGTGCACCGCCACGGCACTCGGAGGGGTTGTCGTCGCGGCGAACGCTGCCGCTAAGTCGCGGAGAAGACTGACTGAGCCCTGGGGCGATTCTGACTCGGGCATCGAGAACCGCTCCAGTTCGACCGGCGTTACGAGATCGTAGACGTCGGCGAGCAGACCGAGGAGCGTAGCGGTGTGCAACGGGCTCGCGGTGTCCCTGCCACCAGACCTGTACTGCCCGAGCGACTGCGAGTGGAATTCACGCGCGCAGAGCCCCGGCCAGTCCAGATTGTCTGCATGGTACCTGTCATTACTGGCCAGGATTCTTTCCGCTTGTGACTTCCCCAAGACCCTGATCATGCCCGACGTAAGGGCGTTGGCGAAAGGAAACGCCAATCCGTAGAAACCGTCATCTGCTGTACGGATGGCATTGAGGATGCCGACCACGCGGCCAGCCTCCAGGTCGATGACCATGCTACCGCTACCGCATCGGGAAACCTCGTCTCCCGTCAACTCAAAGTACTTGAAGCCGGCGCCACCACCACGAACCCCAGCGACGTCGTAGAAATGCCTTGCCAGTTCTGCGGTTCCGTGGAGTCCGCGGTCGTCATAACCAAGGCTGACGCAGCCGGCAGAGGCTTGCATTGTAAGGCCACCTGTCGGGTCCAGCCAGACCGGAGCGAACTTATGTCCTAGTTCGCCGATGGCGCTCGGGACATGCAGCAGGGCCAGGTCCGACCACCAAGGATGACCCAAACCAACCGCGGCGGAACGGACCTTCAGAATCTCGACACCCTCGACTGCAATCGTGTCGACGCCGTGACGCAAGTAGAGCGGTGCTACACCATCCACGATGCCTACGGATGTGAGGACTCTGTCTTCACTGATAAAGAACCCGGAGCCGATCAACTCGAGGAACGAACTGCTCCCTCGGAAGGCTTGATTCCTGCCGGTAGGCGCAAGTATCCCCACCGCTGCCTTCTCCGCGAGCGCGATGAGCTCCCTTGCGCGTACGCCCCGGCCAGCATCCCTGGCGGCAGCCTGCCTTCCACTCGCACCATCCTGTCTGGGCCGATGTACTTTCGTCGGTGAATCCCGCCTGTTGGATTCTTGAGGTCGGGGAGGCTCGACCGGCGGCTCCGGTCCTATCTGAATCGGCGGGACGTTCGCCGTCGAAGTTGCCTGCTCGATGTCCCCGTCACCCGCTGGCGCCGCCAAGTGTTCAGGCGCGATGGCCTGAGACGCCGATTCGCCCGCAGCTTCGGTTTGCTCGGCTGCCCGCTGCCACAACCGATTCATGTCCTGGACGACTTCAGAAGGGACGGGCTGGTCCACTGCTCTTTTGGCCAGCACACGTACCAGACTCGCGAGTTTGTTCCATCGAGGAAGACGCTTGCCCCGAAGAAACGCTGCGATCCCCTCGTGGCTGACGATGTCAGGGCAATCGTCATCAGCCTTGATATCAGCAGCCAGCACCCTGACGCCCGGACGACCCGCCCGACGATACAGATCGTGCAAAGCGATCAGCAGGTCCCGGCGCGGCCCCGCCGGCAGCGTGTCTTCGTCGGGTAACGCGATGCCTACCACCGAAGCTCCCCAGCGTCAGCAACCGTCAGATTCCGTCAGGGCCAGCATGCCGCATGCCCGACGCGATGTCAGATTGCGTCAGTGTTCGATGATCGCCGTCAGTTTTCGCCCAACGCCCTCCACGGTCAGCGCAGGCTGGAAGGGAGCCGCGGCTTAACGGTCGGGCCAAGTGCACGACGACATCTCAGGAGGCTTTGATGACGAACGACCGCCAGCGTGACCGCGACGTCCGCAAGATGATCCTGCTGCTGCTGCAGATCATCCTGGACGTGATCACGCCCGGACGCTAGCGGCGAGCCCTTTTCGCCCGGTCCATAAGATTCCGAACGCTGGCTGGTCCCGTTTCTCACGAAGAGACGGGACCAACAATCTTGAGGCATCCACGTTGACGGCCGCCGCCCCAAGGTCCGCACCCGGGCTGCACCCGAAACTCTGCCTAGCGCCTCCTCACAGTGCCGTGGTCTAGGGGGCTCCGCGGAGGTCGCCGACTCCGGTCCATAGATCTCATCCGGCTCCGCAGCTTCAGGCTGCACACGGCGCACTCGAACGATCCGTCATAGCCACAGACAGGGCAGTCATGCATCGACGACTTGCTCCTGCTCGAGGAACGCACCTTCGTTGCCACGACTGCGACCCGCGGGGCGGCCCGCGTGGGTACCGCAGCGACCTGGTCGGTTGGGCGGCTGCCGCATAAAGGTAGACCCACGATCATCGGCGGAACCACACCGCCGAGGACTGTGGCAGTGGCCACCAGCGGTGCGACCTTCTGCGCGGGGAGCTGTAAGTGCCGCACGGCTCCGCTCCGCGGCGGGGTCAGGTGGCCCGACCCGGCCTGCTGATCAGGGCGGCCCAGGGCCAGTTCGGTCGAGTCTTCGCCCGTTCATCCGAACCTTGCAGAGCATCATGGCGCCAAAGGCATCACCTCGTACCGTCCATAAGGCCGGCAGCTCAGCTCATATCCAAAGAGATTCACTCTTTTGGAGGTCTAAAACTCTAAGGGTCCTGAGCTACGGTATTCGTGGAAGCGCGAGAGGGGGCCGGGTTTGGGCCCGACCCCCTCCTTACTCGCTCGACTCGGTGTTACCGCACCGGCCGGGCCAGGACCCCTACACAGGAGGGAATCCAGTGAACCATTTTGCCATTCCCGGCGACGAGAACCTGCCCACGAAGGCTAGCCCTGTCCCCGGTCTCCGCTACACAGCCCTCGCTGCCGATGTCGAACTCCTCGGCCTGTCGTTCGCTGAAGAGGACCTACCTTCACCATCGTGATCTTCGCTCTGTTGCGGCAATCGATGCCAGACGGCAAGCGAGCCGCTGACCTTCTTCGTCGTATCCGACACACGCGCCGAAGTCTGACGCTTCGCGCTCCCTTCCAGCGTCGCTGCCGCGGCCGTCTCAAGCGTTAGCCGTAAACCCGGACTCTGCCTGCGGCCGGCCACCGACTCGCGTCCAGAGCCCGCTCTGAGCCTGTCCGTGTTCACGGGAGCACTACGAGTTGCCGAGCGTTAGCTGAAGATCGATCCTAGGTGTTAGCTGTTACGAACAGTGGCAACCCTGTCGACTTATGTCGTTCATTTGGGATCGCAGATCCCACATGCCTCAGGTCAACACCGCGGTCGCCACTCCGGCACACCCCACGGAGGACTGCATGTCCGAAAAGACCGCCCCTACCTCGAACGCAGCCTGGCGTCACGCCGCGCTGCGGGACAGCGGCCACCGGCTCAAGGCCGAGTGGATCTCGCCCTCGGAAGCCGACATGGATGCCTCCTTGGCGGCTCCCCCCATGATTCCGGTGCCTCGGTGAGCACCGCTGAGCAGGCCGCGGTTCCAGCTGAGCGGTGGCTGTTCCTCGAAGAGGTCCGCGAGATCTACGGGTTTCCCGAGTCGACCTTGCGCTACTGGCGCAAGATCCGCACCGGCCCGACGGCCTACCGCGTGGGCCGCAGGCTGCGCTATCCCCAGTCTGAGATCGAGTCATGGATGCACGAGCAGGCCGCGTGCGATCCGATCGCCCGATCCACGAAGAATCAGTCTGCAAAGAAATGACTGTCTTGCCGGTGGTGGCGCCGTTCGCGGTGCCACCACCGGCAAGACAGGTAGCTCACTCCCCTGAACGGAGCTCCCGACACTGTGGACGTTCGAATCTGGCATCGCTCGTGGCCACGCAAGCGGGGCAGAACCTACATGGTCTGCTATCAAGTCGACGGCGGCCCCGAACTACGCCTTGACTCCGTGTGGGCCAAATCCGAGATGGAGCAGCAGAAGCGGGAGCTGCGCGATCGACTGAAGAAGGGGCAGTTTCTCGACCTCACAGCCGGCCAGAAGCTGTTCGAGGATTTCGCACGCGAGAAGCTGGAGGAGTGGGCGCCCCCGATCCTCTCCTCCGGAACCTACAACCGCTACCGCCAGGTGATCAACGATCTGCTGATCCCAGAGTTCACCGGCAAGGAACTGGCCGAGATCAAGCGGTCCGACTGCCAGAAGTGGCTGAACAAGCGTCTACGGCAGGTGACCCGAGGGACTGCAGAAGTCGACAAGGCCGTGCTCACCAAGGTGCTGACCACGGCGGTGAAGGAGAAGTTTCTCGACGCCTCGCCCGCAGTCGACCTGGACCTGCCGAAGGTCGATCGCAGGACCGAGAAGGTGAAAGCCATCAATGCCTGGTCGGAGGACACTGTCGATGATCTGGTCGAGGCACTCCCCCAACGGTATCGGGCGCTCGGGGAGCTGGCGCGCGACACCGGCATGCGCCAAGGCGAGCTGTTCGCCGTGGCGCTGGAGAACCTCGACCTGAGGCGGCGCAAGCTCAAGGTCTGCTTACAGATCCGCTACAACGACGGGTTGCATTTCGCACTACCCAAGCGAGGCAAGATCAGGACGCTGGACCTGATGGACACATCGGTGAAAGCCCTGACCGAGCACATTGAGACCTACGGGACCACCGCGATCACCTTGCCGTGGGATCACAGTGATGGGCCACTCAAAACCTTCCATCTGCTGTTCACCAACACCAAGGGACATGCGATCCGCCGCGACCACTTCAACGAGTCGGCCTGGCATCGGTCGCTACGCGCCTCCGGGATCACTCCAGCCGGCAAAACCACCGGCATCCATCAGCTCCGCCACCACGTGGCCTCCCTGCTACTGAGCCAAGGAATGTCGATCGCCGAGGTCGCCGAAGTCCTCGGCGACACCGTTCAAGAGGTCTCCGAGACCTACGCCCATGCCATGCCCGACTTCAGCAAACGTCTGCGGTCCATCAACGCCTCGCGAGGGGCACGGATCTCCATCGCCCGAGAAGAATCCGGTACGGAGTGGTAGCCCATGGTGGCCCTTACGCAGAGTTTGACTACCCTCCGTAATTGACGAAAAATCGACGAGGCTGACCTGTTTTAGCAGGTCAGGCGGCGAGTCGGCTAATAAGCCGGATTCTGTCCCACGCCGCCGTGCCGAAGCACGACCGCGCGGTGGCGACCATCCATCTAGGGCGCGCGTTGCCGCGTGCCTCATGCGGTCTACCCGCAGGCTCGGGCGGACCGCCCTCGAACACCTGCGCAGGCCCGGTTGCCCGGGCCCTCTTGACCTTGCTCCGGGTGGGGTTTACCTAGCCGCCCGGGTCGCCCCGGGCGCTGGTGAGCTCTTACCTCACCGTTTCACCCTTACCCGCCTGACGGCGGGCGGTCTTTTCTCTGTGGCACTGTCCCGCGGGTCACCCCGGGTTGGTGTTGCCAACCACCCTGTCCTGTGGAGTCCGGACTTTCCTCGACACCGGTCGCCCGATGCCGCGATCGCCTCACCGACTCGCCGCGGATTCAGTATACGGGGACGGGCATGCCGGGGCCGACGCGGCTCAATCGAGTCGCTGGGGATCGGCCGCTACCGGAAAAGTGGCGGCCATGACTGTCATTCGCCACATCACCCTCGACGCGAACAACCCCTACGAGCTCGGCAAGTTCTGGGAGTCGGTCCTGAGCTGGCCGATGGACCCCGAGTGCGCCCCCGGCGACGGCGAGGTCCTGCTGCACGGCCCCGAGGGCCTGCCCGGCCTGCTGCTGATCGAGGTTCCGGAGCCGAAGACGGCCAAGAGCCGCATGCACTTCGACCTGATGCCGCAGACCACCCGCGACGAGGAGTTGGCCCGCGTGCTGGGTCTGGGCGCGAAGGTGGTCGAGGACCACCGCAAGGCCGATGGCGCGGGGTGGGTCTGGTGCGAAGACCCCGAGGGCTATGTCGGTGCATACCGGAACTGGTCGCGGGAGATCGCACGACCGTTGGCGCGGCGATGTGCGCCGAGGAGACCACAACCGCGGTACTGCTGCGCCGGTCCGGGCGCCGAATACACTGCCGAGCAAGAAACGCATGTAGCACTTGCGTCCTGACCGAGAAGCTTGCCGAAGTTCTGAAAGTGGGTCAGGCCGGCTGGGCACTCGCGTCCTGATCCTGCTGTTCGCCGAATGGCTGCTAGTACTTTGAAATGTTGGGCCAGCGCTTACGACGGCGTTCGTTTACTGGTATCAGCGGCTCGTTCCCGAGGCAGATGTTGACGAGCCGGACAGTGACTGCGACGAGGAACAGGCCCGCGCCCGTGTAAAAGACCGCTGCGCTTGTTGCCGTCCCTATCGCTGCGCAGATGAAGCCGGTGGGTGCTCCCCACGTCTTGAGGAGCAACAGCCCGCGCGGGAGCTGTCTGCGTGAAAGGCCCTGGACCATCTCGACCCCCGCAATTTCAATCCTGAGCGAACGTTACGCCCGGTCTGGGATGCCTGTACAGGGCGGAAGCCTCCGCTCGAGAGCGGCACTACATCGCGTCGCAGGCCTCCAGACTGGCCTGTCCGCCGTCCGGCTGTATCCATTCGAGCGCGAGCAGCCTGAGCTTATCGTCCCCTGGTGACCTGAGCCGACGGCTTGGCGGAGTTCGCACTGGCGATCGTCGGCCTTGGTCTGCGCCATGTGGTCACTGACCACGGGTCAGTATCGTCCAGCTTCCCAGGCTGCTGTGAGCCTGGCGCGGGTGTCGCATCACTCCGTCACCACCTGTGCCGTTCCTTGCCGTCGCACTGGAATCTTTCCGATTTCCTTAGCAACCCGAGCCGCAGACCGTGCGTCATGAGTAGCGACAGCACTGAAGAGAGTCATGTAGGGGGAACCGCGGTGGGGAACAAGTTCGCTGGGGCGGCGGTCGCAGGGTCGCTGCTACTGCTCACCGGATGCGCTAGCACGGCTGCCACCAAGGACGCCACGGCTGCCTCGTCCTTGCCCGCATCCGAGACTACGACAGCGGTTCCCTCAGCGACGACCACGTCGTCTACCACCTCGTCGGCCGCGCCGAGCACGGTGCCCAGTACCACCACCGGGTCGACCTCTACGCCTCCGACGCCGAGCACGTCTGCCGCGCCGACCACATCCTCCTCCCCTTCGGCCGGAACGGTCGCGCTGCCCTCTATATCCTCGGTGACACCGGACAACGGTTCCAAGGTCGGCGTCGCGATGCCAGTCCGCGTCAACTTCGGCTCCGCGGTGGCGTCAACGAACCGCGCCGCGATCGAGAGGGCGATGAAGGTCACGACGACGCCGCACGTCGACGGCGCGTGGTCCTGGGTCGACTCGACCACGGTCGACTTCCGCCCGCAGGGCTTCTGGCCGGCCGGTACCAAGGTCTCCGTCCAGTTCGGCTCGACCAGCCGCACGCTGGACTTCTCCATCGGTGACGACCACGAGATCGTCGTCGATGCGACGACGCACATGATGAGCGTCTACGAGAACGGCACGTTGATCAAGAAGTTGGCCAGCGGCACGGGCAAGCCGGGCGATGCCACCTACGGCGGCACGATGGCCATCATGGACATGGTCCCGCACATCGAGATGACCTCGTGCGCCATCGGCCTCCAGTGCACCAAGGGCGGGCCCGGCTGGTACGACCTCCAGACGTACCACGACCTGCAACTCACCGACAGCGGCACCTTCATCCACTCGGCGTGGTGGGACAACTCGCTGGGTAAGGCGAACGTCTCGCACGGCTGCGTCCACCTCTCGGAGGCCGACGCGGCGTATCTGTGGAACATCGTCCAAGTCGGAGACCCGGTGACGATCAACGGCACCGGCCACAAGGTGAGCCAGTCCAACGGCTACGCCGACTACACGCTGTCGTGGTCGCAGTGGCTGTCCAACTCCGCTGCCGGCGTCCAGGTGTTCTAGGTACTCCAGCTGACGTTCGTTGCTGGTTTGGCTGCAGGGGCTGGCGAGACGCGACGGCCACCGCTATCCATCGTGGTTTGTGAAGACAACGAAGAACGCTGCGGTGGCTGTCGGCCACACCTTAGACCCTGGACGTGCCGAAGAGTTGTTCAGGGACCTGATGGGACGGGTCGCCGGACGGTTCGGCCGCATTGAGCCGCGCCGCACGTGCGAGCGGATGGTGCGCGGGCCGCTGGCGGAGTTGCCGCGCAAGAACTGCTGGACGATCGCCGAGCAGGTGGGAGACGCGTCGCCTGCGGTGATGCACCGGTTCCTGTCCTGCGGAGCATGGGACCACGACGGGTCCGGGACGACGTGGCCCGGTTCGTGGTCGACCAGCTCGGGTGCGACGGTGCGGTGCTGCTGCTGGACGAGACCGGGGACGTCAAGAAGGGCACCCACACGGTCGGAGTGCAGCGGCAGGACTCCGGCACCGCCGGACGGATCGAGAACTCGCAGGTCGTGGTCGCCGCAGCGGGGGCCACGCCGCGCGGAGCGGCGTTCATCGACCGGGAGCTGTATGTCCCGGTGTCCTGGATTGATGATCCCGGCCGGTGTGCTGCGGCCGGATTGTCCGACGGCCCGCAGTTCGCCACCAAACCCGCGCTAGCGCTGCTCCTGGTCGAGCACTCCCTTGCCGCCGGGCGTCATGCGGGCTGGGTCGCCGCCGACGAGGTCTATGGCAACGACCCGACCCTTCGCGCCAGCCTGGAGCGGCACCGGATCGGCCATGTGCTGGCGACTTCACGCTCCATGCGGATACCGATCGGACCTGCCCGGATCCGAGCGGATGCGCTGGCCGAAGCGCTGCCTGAACACTGCTAGCAGACGCGACCCACCGGCACCAGCGCGAAGGGTCCGCGCTGGTATCAGCGGGCCTACCTGCATTTGGACGACCCCGAGCCACCGGTTGTCGGGCAGCGATACCTCCTGGTCAGGCGTAGCCCCACGACTGGCGAGACGGCGTTCTACCGGTGCTGGGCCCCGACATCGGTCGGCTTGAACGTGCTGATCCGTACCGCCGGGGTCCGCTGGAAGATCGAGGAGGCGTTCCCGACCGGCAAGGGCCTGGCCGGCCTGGATGAGCACCAGGTCCGCCGCTATGTCTCCTGGTGCCGCTGGACTGTGCTGGTCATGCTCGCCCACGCCGATCTCGCCGACCTGGCCGCTGAACAGCCCGAACCACCCGACCAGGTCAACCTGATCCCGCTGACCCGCAACGAGATCGCCCACCTCCTGGCCGTCATGCACAACCAGCCGCAGCCGACCGAACACCGACTGCACTGGTCAACATGGCGATGATGCCACCAACGCACCGCACAGCGATGCCACTACCAGCGACGACAAGCCACACCGCTATGACAAATCTCGAACGTCAGCTGGAGTATCAGGTCTCTCCGCGAAGGCAGAGGTGGTTCGAACCCGAAGCCGGACCCCAGGCGGCCCGACAAGGTCTCTCCGCGCAGACGGAGGTGGTTCCGGTCCCTTTCCCCGTCTGGGGCCGGGTTTCCGACAGCACGGCAAACGCCCGTGGGACCCTCCGCCTGCAGAACGTCGAGCTTGCGTGCGAACCAGTCGACCGGCGGCCCCTTCACGATCTAGGCCAACGCGTTCCGCAGCCCGGGGTCGACATCGGCCTGGGCGGAGGCCGGCAGTTCCCGCCTCCGCTCAACTGCCGCCTGGGGGCCGGCGACCGGGGAACCAGCGCACCGGCCGACGAGGAAGAACTGCAGGACCTGCCCGTGGACCAGATCGTGGGCGTGGCTCCGGCTACTCTCGCTCTGCCCTGCTGCGCTCAACGCAGAACTCATTGCCCTCGGGGTCGTTCAGGACCGCCCAGCCGGTGCCGTCCGAATTCCGGAAGTCGGCGGCCAGCGTCGCGCCGAGGACGAGAAGCCGCTCAACCTCCTCATCACGCGTACGGTCCTGCGGCTGAAGGTCCATGTGAACACGGTTCTTCACAGCCTTCGATTCCGGAACCTGAATGAACAGCAAGTTGGCGTTGCCCTCAGGTGCGATGACCGAGACCTCGCCGTCACCCGGCTGGTCGTCGATGTGAACCGTGGACCCGAAGACCTGCGCCCAGAAGGACGCAAGCGCGTACGGGTCGGAGCAGTCGAACGTGACGTGGCGCACGAGAGAAGTCATGGTCGGGATTCTTCCGGGGCACCGGAGGGTTGGGCAACACAGGATCCGGACCCGCTCTGACCTGGCAGGATGCGGTATGTAGAATCTCGCTTACCCCGAGGGGAACGCCTTCTGTATCGAGCGCAGCGCGGCCGAGAAGGCAGCGCAGGCTGGGTAAGGCGGCGGGCTGAACGATGGGGAACGAGCCGCGGCCGGGGGAACGGACGCGGCTCGCCCGCGGGATGTCCTCGCCGTTCGCCCTCGACGCCCTCCCCTAGTCCGGCTGCCGTCCCTGCCACGTCGTGATGCACACCTCGTTGCCCTCCGGATCGGCGAGTACCCAGAACGCCGGTGCCTCCGCGTCGTACGTCAGCCGGCCGCCGGCTGCCAGGCCTGCGGCGATGCGGCGCTGGGACTGGTCGTGCGGGACGCAGATGTCGAAGTGGATGCGGTTGCGCTGGGGGCGGGGCGCGTCCATCTGCTGGAACCAGATCGCCGGGCCCTGGCGGCGTGGGTCGACCAGGGCGTCGGTCGGGCCGGCCGGCAGGACCTCGTCCTCGTAGGCGAAGACCGCTTTCCAGAAGGGCCGCACTGCCGGGATGTCCATCGCGTCCACCGCGATCTCCACCAGTTGCAGGGCCCGGGACGCCTCGCCTCCGGCCTCCGGCGACGTCACCAGCCCCAGCTCGCGCACCGCCAGCGACACCCGGCCGGCGAGCGCCGCGTCGAGGTCCGTCACCGCGGCGGCGTCGAGCGACTGCAGGACCAGCACGACCTCGGCGGCGCGGACGTCACACCACAGGTGGCGGTCGGCGTCGGACCCGCATGCCTCGACGGCCTTGGCCACGACCGTGCTCGCCTGCGCCAGCGAGGTTACGGCGACCGCCGTGCGCAGCGTGCCGAGCAGGTAGCGCCAGCCGATGGCCTCGACGGCTTCGGACGCTTCGCGCATCCGCAGGACTCGTTCGGGCTCGGCTGCCATGGTGCTCCTCAGCTCTTGGTGGGCTTGTCGGTGGGCTTGTCGGTGGGCCTGGTGCTTTTGTCGGCGGGCTTTTCGGTGGGCTTAACGGGCTTATCAGTGCTCTTATCCGCGGCCTTCTCAGCGTTCTTGCCGCCACTGCCGCCGTTCCCGCCATTGCCCCCGTTGGTCCGCACCGGCCGGTCCCGCACCGTGTACCGCGGATCGGTGGCCTCGAACAGTATCCGCCGCGTCGTGACGTCCGCCTCGGCCAGCCGCACCCGCGTCTCCTGGCCCAGCGGCAGGTCGTGGCCGTCGCAGCGGGCCCGCACCGCCGGCTGCGTCAGCTGGACGATGCCGACGTCCGGCTTGCCGTTGTGGTCCCAGTCGATGCGCTCGTTCAGGTCGATGACGACCGCGTCGAACTCCTCGCCGACCCGGTCCTTCAACAGCATCGTCTCGACCAGGTCCACGCACTCCCGGTCGACGGCCGAGCCGCGGCGGTCGGCGCCCTCCATCACCGCGGGCAGCTTCGGCAGCTCCGAGCGGGCCCAGTCCGGGACCTCGGTGCCGGCGCACAGGGCCACGCACACCTCGCCGGCGTAGCGGTCGGCCAGTCGGCGCAGGGGCGCGGTGACGTGCGCGTACGTCGTGGCCAGCGCCGAGTGGCCGGCCTGCTCGGGCACGCCGCCGTCGAACGCGGTGTACCCCGCGCCGCGCATCAGGGTCGTGGTCTCCTGCAGGAACGCCGCGTGTGCCGGGATCGCCGGGTCCAGCTTGCGGATGAGGTCGCTGTAGCTGACGCCCTCCGTCCAGCGGATCTTCAGCGCGCGGGCCACCCGGTGCAGGCGGTGGTAGGCGAACTCCGGCGGGTCGGGCATGGTGCGCAGCAGACCGATCCCGCCGTAGATCATCAGCTCGGCGGCAGCCATGCCGGTCAGCAGCGAGATCTGCGCGTTCCAGTTCTCCACCGGCAGCGGCGTGCGGTACTCCAGCGACCAGCTGTCGTTGTCGGCGACCACGACCTGCGCCGGCACGCTCAGGCTTATCCCGCCGCGCTCGGCCTCGCGGTCCTGGCGCAGGGTGCCGATCTCGCGCAGCAGTTCCAGGACCGGCTCGGCCTTCCCGGCGTCCAGGGCGGCCTGGGTGTCCTCGTAGTTCAGCTTGGCCCGGCTGCGCACCCGGGCCCGGCGCACCTCGACGTTCGTGCTGTCGCCGGTGGAGTCCAGGTCGATCTGCCACAGCAGCGCCGGGCACTCCTGGCCCGGCAGCAGCGAGGCCGCACCCTCGGAGAGGATCTCCGGGTGCAGCGGCACGCGCATGTCCGGCATGTAGTACGTCTCGCCGCGCCGGTGTGTCTCCAGGTCGAGCATGCTGCCGGGGGTGACGAACGCCGCGACGTCGGCGATCGCGTAGTGCACCCGGAAGCCGCCGCCCTCGCGCCTCTCCAGGTGCATGGCCTGGTCCAGGTCCATCGACTCGGCCGGGTCCAGGGTGACCAGCGGCAGGCCGGTGGCGTCCTCGGCGGGCATGCGCGGCGCCTTGGCGGCGGCCCGGGCCTCGGCCAGCGCCTGCTCCGGGTAGGGGCCGGGCAGCTGGAGCTCGGCACGGATGGCGTCGAACCCCGCGCGCAGGTCGGAGGCCGGGACGGCGGCCTCGACGGTGAGGACTCTTTGCGGCATGCCAGCACCTTATGGGGTGCCGCCATGCCGGTGCACGCGTCCTGCGATCATCGTCACGCCCGCGTCGGCGCGGCGGATCCGGGCTTGGCGTGCGCGTTCGCCGCCGCGCCCGGAGGCCGCCGGCCACGGGTCCGCCCCTGGGCCCCGGCCCCTGGGAGCCCGGAGCGGGTCGTCGGTCCTCAGTCCTCTGACGAATCCCCGGCCAGGATCCGGTAGAGCGCCTGCCGGGCGCCGACCAGCACCCGCGAGGCCTCAGCCCGCTGGCTGTCGGTGCCGACCTGGATCACCTGCATGTAGGCCATCGCCAGTTGGGCGATGATCTCGCGGATCCGGACCGTCTCCTCGGAGGGGCCCTCGTCCTCCTCCATGTTCTCCCACGGCGCGGTCCACTTGGCGCGGTTCTCCCGCACGTAGGTCTTGCCCTGCTCGGTGAGCGCGAACATCTTGCGCCCCTCCCCCTCGGTGGTCTGGACGATGTCCTCGTCCTCCAGCTGCTGCAGCGCCGGATAGATGGAGCCCGAGCTGGGCTTCCACTGGCCGTTGGTGCGCTGCTCGATCTCCTGCATCAGCTGGTAGCCGTTGGCCGGCCCCTCGTCGAGCAGGATCAGGATCGTTATGCGCACGTCGCCGCGTCCTGCGCGGCTGCGGCCGCCGTGCCGGCGCCGACCGCCCGGGCCCCCCGGGCCCCCCGGGCCCCCCGGGCCCCCCGGGCCGCCCGGCGGCGGACCGAACATCGCGCCGAGCCCGCCGAGCACGTCGAACGGGGTGAAGGTGCCGCCGGCGCCCGGGATAGGCGGAAGCGGGCCGCCGGGGGGCATGGGGGGCAGCGGCGGGCCGCCCGGGGAGGACCAGTAGCCGCCGCCGCGTCCGCCGCGGCGCGGGCCCCGGCGGTCTTCACGGCGCTCGTCACGGTCTTCGTGGCGCCGCGCGCGGGCCTCGCTCTCGCGCTCCCGGTGCTCCCGGGCCTCCTCGTGGAGCCGGGACTTCAGCTCCCGCTCGCGCTCGGCCGCCTCTTCGCGCAGCTGCCGGCTCTGCTCCTTGAGCGCCTCGAGCTGCTCGCGCAGCTCCTGCTCGATGTTGTTCTCGTGCTGGTTGTTCTCGTGCTGGTTGTTCTCGTCCTGCTCGCGGGCCATCGCCGCCTCCAGTTCCCTCACCGGCGACTGTCGTCGCCTTTCAACGATATGACGAAGTCTCTCCGGGCGCAGCCATCGGCAGCAGCGGCAGGTACCGGAGCCGGTCCCGCTGCCCCTGGTCGGCGAACCGGCGCCCCCGCTGCCGCTCACGCAGCCGGATCTCCATCTCGATCTCCTTGGCGGCCCGGGTCCGGCGCCCGGTGCGCCGCCACAGATGGCACTTGCCCGGGAGCTGCTGCTCGGTCATGGTGGTCTCCCCCTCGACTCAACGACTTCCGAAGGTGTTCTTCGATAGCTCAACGATATATCGCTAACTATCACTCCGCAAGCCCCTGTCAGATGCCCGCCCCTGGCGAAGCGGACCGGAGGCCCGCCACGGGCCCGCCGATGCGCGAGAATGATCGCCGTGCTGATCCTGCTCCCGCCCTCCGAAGGCAAGGCCCCGGCCGGCGACGGCCCCGCGGTCGACCTGGCCGCGCTGGCCTTCCCCCAGCTGGCCAAGACCCGCAAGACCCTGATGGCCGAGCTGGCCCGGGTGGCCAAGGGCCGCGAGGCGGCGGCGCTGGAGGTGCTGGGCCTGTCGCCGAACCAGGCCGGCGAGCTGGCCGCGGACCGGCAGCTGGCCACCGCCCCGACCCTGCCGGCCGCCGACCGGTACACCGGCGTGCTCTACGACGCCCTGGACCTGCCGGGCCTGCGCCGCGAGGACCCGGCGGCGTTCGCGCGCGCCGAAGAGCGGGTGCTGACGTTCTCCGGACTGTGGGGCGTGGTGCGGCCGACCGACGCGATCCCGGCGTACCGCTGCTCCGGGGGCGTGACCCTGCCCAAGGCCGGACCGGTGGCCAAGCTCTGGCGCACCGCGCTGACCCCGGCACTGGCCCCGGCGGTCGCCTCGGGACTGGTGGTGGACCTGCGCTCGTCGATGTACGCGGGGATGTGGAAGACGCCCGCCTCGGCCGCCGAGCGCACCGCGACTGTCCGGGTGCTGCACGAGCGGATCGTCGACGGCGTGCCCAAGCGCAGCGTGGTGAGCCACTTCAACAAGGCGACGAAGGGGCGGCTGGCCCGGGCGCTGTTGGTCGGGGACGTGGTGGTCGACACCCCGAAGGAACTCGCCGAGGCGTTGCAGGACCTGGGACTGCGCACCGAGACCGCCGCCCCGGCCAAGCCGGGGACGGCGTGGACGATCGACGTGGTGGTCGACTCAGTGGCTTGATCCGGCGGCTCTGACCGGGTCACCTGACCAGGCGGCCTGATCAAGCAACCTGATCAAGTGGCCTGATCAGCCTGAGGAACTGCTGGTACTGGTGCTCGTGCCGGAGCTCGCGCCGCCCCCGCCGCACAGGGTGGCCAGCGGCTTCGAGGCGTCCAGGGCCTTGCCCAGATCGTCGTCCGAGGACTCGTGGTTGGTGATGTCGTGGCCGACGGTCTGGTAGTCCGTGCCGACCGTCTTGAGCGTCGCCTTCAGGTCGGCGTTGTCGGTCTTGGCGTCCTGGGTGCGCAAGGCGGTGCCGGCGGTGCGGTAGTCCAGGGCGCTGCGCGAGGTGGAGTCCTTGTCCGTGGCCAGCTTGTCCTTCAGCGTCGCCAGCACTTCGCGCACGCTGGTGCAGACGGTGTGGTCGACGTCCGAGGGCGCCGGGGTGCTCGGGGCCGACGCGGAGGAGGACAAGGTGGTGCTTGGCGCGGCGGCGCTGGAGGAGGCCGCCGAGGGCGTCGGGGTCGAGGACAGCGGGCTGCTGGCGGCGGCGTTCTTCGGCTGGACGGTGACCGAGCAGCCGGCGAGCGCCGCGGCCACCGCCACCGCCACAGTCACGGCCACCGCCGTGGCCCGGACCGCACCGGCCCGTCCCGCGGTGGTTCCGTCCCTGTGTTCCTGTGCCGCGCGCCGCGGGCCCATCCGTTCCATGACGCCGGAGTCTATCCACGATCACCGCCACGCGAGGCGGCCCCGGCAAGATCGGTCGGGCGCGGCCTCAACCGGTCAGATGCGCGGTGTCGTTGAACAGCCGCATCGAGCTGCGGCCGTCGGCGTAACAAGTGACGACCGACAGCGAGGCCGCTGAGAGTTCCATGGCGTACAAGGACTCCGGCGGCGCGCCGAGCGCGTCCCGGATCAGGGTTTTGATGGGCGTCACATGCGAGACGACCAGGACCGTGCGCCGGGCGTGCCGTGCCAGCAGGGCATCGCGCGCGGCCAGCACGCGCACCGTGACGGCGTCGAAGGACTCACCGCCCGGCGGCGCGACGGCGGTGGAGGCCAGCCACGCGCTGTGCTCCTCGGGCCAGCGCTCGCGGACCTCGGCGAAGCTGTGGCCGTCCCAGAGCCCGAAGTCGGTCTCCCGGAATCCGGGGTCGGTCTCGACCTCCAGGCCCAGCGCGTCGGCGGCGGCCTGCGCGGTCTGCACGGTGCGCTGGAGCGGCGAGGCGACGATCGCGTCGATGCCGCCCCGCGCGGCCAGGCGCCGCGCGACGGCGGCGACCTGCAGCAGGCCGGTGTCGGCGAGTTCGGGGTCGCCGGCACCGGAGAAGCGCCGCTCGGCGGTGAGTGCCGTGGCACCGTGGCGCAGGAGCAGAAGGGTGGTCGGCGGGCCCATGTCGGGGGCCGGGGACCAGCTGGGTTGGTGCTGCGCCGACGCCCCGGTGGTCGCCCCGGTGCTCGATCCGGTGCTCGACCCAGAGCTCGATCCGGTGCTCGACCCAGAGCTCGATCCGGTGCTCGACCCGGAGCTCGATCGGGAGCTCGCCTCGGAGCTCGCCCCAGAGGTAGCCCCAGAGGTAGACACGAGAGCGGATTCGCTTGCGGGTGAACGATTCGGCTCGTCGGCACCCTGGCCCCCCGAAGCCAAGTCGCCACCGGCCTCCCGAGCCTCCCGGGCCGCCCGCGTCACCGCGATCAGCGTCTGCGCCTCGGCCACCTTCGCCGCGGCCGCCTCCGGATCGTCCAGCGCCAGGTTCGCCAGCGCGTCAGCCCTCTTGTTCTCCGCGCGCGGCACCCAGGTGTAGCTCACCGCGCCGGCTCGCGGGAACGCTGTGCGCGCCTGGACCGCGAGCGGTCTGATGGCGGGGTGCTTGACCTGCCAGACCCCGGACATCTGCTGCACCGCGAGCTTGGAGTCCATGCGCACCTCGACCTCGGCGCCGGGGTCCAGGGCGTAGGCGGCGCTCAGGCCGGCGATCAGGCCGCGGTACTCCGCGACGTTGTTGGTCACCACGCCGAGGCCCTCGGCGAGTTCGGCCAGGACCTCGCCGCTGGCGGCGTCGGCGACCAGGGCGCCGTACGAGGCCGGGCCGGGGTTGCCGCGGGAGGCCCCGTCGGCCTCGACGATGAGCGTGCGCGCCATGATCGCTGTGCCGGTCCGGTGTCCGCGCCTAGACGCCCGACTCCGGGACGCGCACCAGGATGCTCCCGCAGGAGTCGTGGCGCACGACCTGGTCGGCCGGGGCCGCCTTGATCGCGTTGACCTCGCTGATGTCCAGCTCCAGGCGGCAGCCGTCGCAGCGGCGCTGGCGGATGGCCGCGGCGCCCACGCCGTTGTCGGCGCGGATGCGCTCGTAGAGGGCCAGCAGGGCCTCGGGGATGACGCCGGCGGTGGTGGCGCGCTCGGCGGTGGCCGCCGCGACGTCCCGGTCGATGTCCTCGGCGGCCTTGGCCAGGGCCGCGCTCACCTCGTCGCGCCGGGCCTGGGCCTCGTCGCGCTGCACGGTCATCTCCGCGATCCGGGTCTGGGCCGTCTCGCGGCGCTCCATGACCTCCAGGACGATGTCCTCCAGGTCGGACTGGCGCTTGGCCAGGGTGTCCAGCTCGTGCTGGATGTTCTCCAGGTCCTTGGCCGAGCCGCGGCCGGACTCCAGCATCTGCCGGTCCCGGTTGGCGCGGTTCACCACCTGCTCGACGTCGGCCTCGGCCTTCTTCTGCTCGCGCGCCACATCCCCCTCGGCGGTCTCGGCGGCGACCAGGACGTCGCGCAGGTCCGCCAGGCGCCGGTCCACCTTCTCGGCCTCGGCCAGCTCCGGCAGGGTGCGCCGCTTGTGCGCCAGCTGCGCCAGGCGCACGTCCAGGCCGTGCAGGTCCAACAGACGGAGCTGGTCGGCGGGGTTCGCGTTCAGGGCAGTGCCTCTCTCTTGACTTGTCTTCACGCTCCGGATGACGGCCGGCTACGAGCCTGCCGTCAGGTGCGCGGTCCACGGATCGGTGACCAGCGTGGAGACGTACGTCTCCACGTTAGTACCGGCAGCGCTCAGCGTGGAACGCAGCGTCTGAGCTGCGTGGTCCAACCACGGCCACTCGCTGGCCCAGTGCGCCACGTCCACCAGCGCCGGTCCCCCGGCCTCCAGCGCCTCGGAGGCCGGGTGGTGCCGCAGGTCGGCGGTCACGTAGGCGTCCGCCCCGGAGCTACGAACGGCGCCGAAAAGCGAGTCCCCCGCTCCGCCGCACACCGCGACCCGCTGCACCAGACGGTCCGGATCCCCGGCCACCCGCACTCCGCCGGCCGTGGCCGGCAGCGCGGCGGCCACCCGCGCGGCGAACGCGCTCAGCGGCTCGGCCACGGCCAGCTCGCCGACCCGGCCGATGCCGAGCTCGGGATTCGTCGCGCGCGGCTCCAGGGGCCGCAGCTCGTGCAGGTCCAGGGCCCGGGCCAGGGCGTCGGAGACGCCGGGGTCGGCGGAGTCGGCGTTGGTGTGCGCGGTGAACAGCGCCGCGCCGCCGCTGATGAGCCGGTGGACCAGCCGGCCCTTGAAGGTCGTCGCCGGGACGCCGTGGACGCCGCGCAGGAACAGCGGGTGGTGGGTGACCAGCAGGTCGGCGCCGCGCTCCAGGGCCTCGTCGATCACCGCGGCCACCGGGTCCACGGCGAAGGCGACGGTGCGGACCGGCTCGTCCGGGTCCCCGCACACCAGCCCGACCGCGTCCCACGGCTCGGCCCAGGAGGGGTCGTACACCCGCTCCAGGATCGCGACGACATCACGAAGGGTCGGGGCTGCGGTCTCCACGTCGGTGGCGGCGGGTTGCGGCATGCCCAGTAGGTTACCGGGCTGCGCGGTCCTTGATCCGGACCCGCCCGTTTGACCGACTCGGCTCGCGGAGCCGCTCCTCGGGCCGCAGATTCGTCTCGAGGACTCAGGGCAGCCGGCGAGGAGAACCAGGGAGGCACCAGATGCGCGCGGTCGGTGTGAAGGACTACGGGGCCACGCCCGAACTGCTCGACGTGGCCAAGCCCGCCGCCGGACCCGGGCAGGTCCTGGTGCGCGTCGAGGCCGCCGGGGTGAACCCGGTGGACGCGATCATCGCCTCCGGCCGCTTCGGCCGCCCGCCGCTTCCGCTGGTGATGGGCGTGGACTTCGCCGGCCGGGTGGAGGCCGTCGGTGAGGGCGTCACCCGCTACGCGGTCGGCGACCCGGTCTTCGGACGCGCCGCCGGCACCTACGCCCAATACGTGGCCGTCGACGAGAACGGCCCGCTGAGCCCGGCCCCGGACGCGGTGGAGCTCAAGACCGCCGCCGCGCTGCCGACCGCCGGGCTGACCGCGCTGGGCATCCTGGACGCCGCCGAGGTCCGGGGCGGCGAGAGCCTGCTGCTGATCGGCGCGGCCGGCGGCGTGGGCACCTTCCTGACCCAGCTGGCCTCGGCCCGCGATGCCCGGGTGCTGGCGGTGACCCGGGGCGATGAGAGCGTGCGGCTGGGCCTGTTCGGCGCGGCGGTCACCATCGACGCCACCGCCGAGGACGTCGCCGGCCGCGTCCGGGGCGAGGAGTACCCCGAGGGCGTGGACGTGCTGGTGGACCTGGTGTCGAAGGACCCGGAGGCGTTCGAGACGAACAAGAAGCTGGTCCACGACGGCGGCGTCGCGGTCAGCACCCGCGGCGCGACGCGCGAGCACGGCACGGTGCAGTCCGGCGTGGAGGAGATCGCCTTCGGCGTGAAGCCCAGCGCCGAACTGCTGGCGGCCCTGGCCGAGCAGGTCGACGCCGGGACGCTGCGGGTGTTCGTGGAGGAGGAGGTGCCGCTGGAGCAGGCGCCGCAGGCCGTGGCCCGGATCCAGCACGGCGGGGCGCGCGGCAAGACGATCATCAAGCCCTGACGGCCCCGCGGGCTTCCTTAAGGCTGAAGGTAATCCGCGCTCGTGACGACCTCCCCGAAACGCGGGAGGATCACCCGCACCGCGACGTCATGCTCCTCGGCGGTCGGCGCCGCCATCGCGTCCTCGACGAACACGAGCTCGTAGTCCAGGTCGGCGGCGACGCGCGCCGTGGATTCCACGCCCATGGTGGTCATCAGGCCGCCGAAGACCAGCGTCGTGGCGCCGAGCTCCTTCAGGCGGGCATCCAGGTCGGTGGTGGCGAACGCGCCGATGCTGCGCTTGACCACGGTCACGTCCCCGGGCCGCACCAGGCCCTCGGCGAAGCCGCTGCCGGGCGGCTGTTCGGCGACGTTCGGCCGGTCGACCCGGATGAGCACGACCGGCCGGCCGGCGGTGCGGAACGCCTCGGCCAGGCGCAGGGACCGGTCCAGGACGTCGGCTCCGGTGTGCGGGGCCACCGGCAGGTCGAGCAGGCGCGGCATGAGGTCGACGAGGACGAGGGCTGTGGTCACGCGCAGAGACCCTAGAGCACCACTGGCGACTATGCGGCGGACCGCTCACGACTATGCAGGGGGCCACTCGTGACTCTGCGACTATGCGCGAACGAGCCGCCGGGCTGCGAAGACCTCTCGCCCGGCGGCTCGCCCGATCACATGCCTACTGTGGCTGCCCGCACTCCGGGCAGAACTTCACGTTCATCCCCACTTCCGACCCGCATCCGCCGCACGTCCCCGGCGCGCCCTGCTTCACTCCGCATTCGGGGCAGAACTTCGCACCGTGCGTCTCGTGCCCGCAGGCGTGGCACACCAGCTGCTTCTGCGTGGTGACGTCCACCTCGGCGGCCATGCTCGCGCCGACGTCGCGGGCCTTCGCCGTGGCGGCGTCGACCAGGCCGTGGGTGCGTGCCGACTCGACCTCGGCGGCCAGGTCCGGGGCGCAGTTCGTGCACAGGCCCCGGTCGGGGCTGTAGCAGCGCACGCAGACGTAGGAGGTGCAGCGGCCGCACCGGTTGAAGTGCTTCTCGGCGGCGACGATCGCTTCCTTGAACGAGGCGTCGCGCGCCTTGTGCCAGCCGCTCTCCACCAGGCCGTCGACGCCGTTGGCGACGTCCCAGCCGATGGAGGACGTGGCGCCGTGCGCCATGTTGGCGGCCCGGCGGATCCAGCCGGCGGCGCGGGCCGCCTTGTACGGCTCGAAGCCGCTGCGCCAGGTGTCGCTGCAGCGCTGGCAGTAGAACTCGAACTCGAACCCGGCGTCGTTGCCGTACTGGTTGGAATAGTCGCGGTGATTGTTGCTGAACCACAACGTGTCTGCTTCGGCCATTGCCCGAACCCCCAAGTGATAAGGCCTAGGGAGCACAGAATAGAACTCATTGCCGACGCATCGACAACACGTCCGTGGCGCTGAAATTTTCACTCGCTGTCTTGGTCTGGAAGTAGGGACCGAGCGCGTTCTCCAGCTCGCCGACAGTGAACGTCTCCAGGTTCGAGTCCCAGCGTTCTTCGACGACCGGACGCTGCATCAGCAGCACCATGCCGCCGTGCACGACGAACACCTGGCCGTTGACCTTGTCGGCGGCCGGGGAGGCGAGGTAGGCGACCAGCGGGGCGACGTGCTCGACGGCCAGCGGGTCCATGCCCTGGGCCGGGGGTTCGAAGCCGGCGAAGACGTCCTCGGTCATCTTGGTGCGGGCCCGCGGGCAGATCGCGTTGGCCCGCACGCCGTAGCGCGCGCAGCCGTTGGCGGTGGCGGTGGTCAGGCCGACGATCGCCGCCTTGGCCGCGGCGTAGTTCGCCTGGCCCGCGGCGCCGGCGAGGAAGGCCTCCGAGGAGGTGTTGACGATGCGGCCGAAGACCGGGCCGCCGGCGGCCTTGGACTGCTCGCGCCAGTGCGCGGTGGCGTGCCGGGTCAGCGCGAAGTGGCCTTTGGCGTGGACCCGCAGGACGTCGTCCCATTCCTGCTCCGACATGGAGAACACCATGCGGTCGCGCAGGATCCCGGCGTTGTTGACGACGACGTCCAGCGAGCCGAAGGTGTCGATGGCCAGCCGGGTCAGGGATTCGGCGTAGGCGAAGTCGGACACGTCGCCGGCGCTGGCCACGGCCTGGCCGCCGGCTTTGACGATGTCCGCGGCGGTCTGCTCGGCGATGGCCGGGTCGTGGTCGTTCACCACGACCGCGGCGCCCTGACGGGCCAGCTCCAGGGCTTCGGCGCGGCCCAGTCCCCGGCCGGCGCCGGTGACGATCGCGGTGCGGTCGGCAAGGGATGTCGGGGAGGTGTTCGGCATGCCGGAGTCGGCCTTGTCGGGGTTCGCCGTGTCAGAGTTCGCCATGTCAGGTCAGACCTCGATGATCGTCCGGATCGCGGCGCCGGTGCGCAGCAGCTCCAGGGCTTGGTTGATGTCGTCGAGCTTGAGCCGGGCGGTGATCATGCCCTCCAGGTCCAGCCGGCCGGCGCGCCACAGCGCGATCAGCCGGCCGTACTCCTGGCGGGGGTCGGCGCCGCCGTAGTAGGAACCGAGGATCTTCTTGTTGTCGAAGAAGAGCTGGAACATGTTGAAGTCGACCATGTCGTCGTTCTTGCCCGCGCCGACCACGGTGACGGTGCCGCCGCGGCGGGTCAGGCCGTAGGCCTGCTTCACCAGCGCGGAGCGGCCGACGACCTCGAAGACGTAGTCGAAGCCGGCCTTGCCGGTGACCTCGGCCTTGACGGCGTCGGCCTCCTCGGGGCTGACGGCCCGGGTGGCGCCGAAGCGCAGCGCGGCCTCGTGCTTGCTCGCCACCGGGTCGATGGCGACGATCTCGGCGGCCCCGGCGATGCGCGCGCCCTGGATCACGCTGATCCCGACTCCCCCGGCGCCGATCACCGCGACCGAGGAGCCCGGGGTGACCTGCGCGGTGTTGACCACGGCGCCGACGCCGGTGGTGACGCCGCAGCCGATCAGGGCCGCGATCTCGTACGGCACGTCGTCCGGGATCTTCACCGCGCACTGCCAGGGCACGACCATCTCCTCGGCGAAGGTGCCGTTGCCGGCGAAGCCGTAGACGTCGGCGCCGTCCACCTTGAAGTGCGGCGTCATGGTCATGCCGAAGAAGATGTTCACGCACAGGTTGCCCTGGCCGCCGCGGCAGTGGGAGCACTGGCCGCACGGCGGGTTCCAGCACACGATGACGTGGTCGCCGACGGCCACCTGGTCCACGCCGGCGCCGACCGCGACGACCTCCCCGGCGCCCTCGTGGCCGGGCACGAAGGGCGCCGGCTGCGGCAGCACGCCGGTCATGGCCGACAGATCCGAGTGGCACAGGCCGGTGGCGTGCAGGCGGATGCGCACCTCGCCGGCGCCGGGGTCGGCGAGGGTGACGTCGTCGCGGACCTCCAGGGTCTGGCTGCCGATCTCGAACAGGACTGCTGCGCGCATGAGGGGTTCCTGCCTTTGTCTGTATAGCTTTTTCGGCCTGTGTCGACCTCCGGTGGGAGGACCGGGAGGAGAACCAGGGGGAGAACCAGGGGGAAGAACTAGCTCTTGTAGTTCAGCACGGTGTTGGCCAGCACCACGGCGTCGTCGCGGTCGGCCGAGGCTGCCACCACGTCCACGCGCCCGGCGCCGTCGTCCCACATCTTCACGCGCATCGTCTCACCCGGGAAGAAGATCCCGGCGAAGCGCGTGGAGTACTCCGTCACGCGTGTCACGTCGCCGGCCAGGACCGTGTCGACCACGGCCTTGCAGGTGATGCCGTAGGAGCACAGGCCGTGCAGGATCGGGCGCTCGAACCCGGCCATGGCGGCGAACTCGGGGTCGGCGTGCAACGGGTTCCAGTCGCCGGACAGCCGGTAGATGAGCGCGAGCTGCTCCAGGGTCTTGACCTCGACGACGTGGTCCGGGTCGCGCTCGGGCGTGCTGTCCACGGTCGAGGGGCCGCGCTCGCCGCCGAAGCCGCCCGCGCCGCGGACGAAGATCTGCGAGTGGTTGGTCCAGATGGGGCCGTCGCCGTCGGCGATCACGCTCTCGGTGCGGATGACCGCGGCCTTGCCCTTGTCCCAGATGTCGGTGACGCGAGCGGTCGCCGTAGCCTCGCCCGAGGCCGGGATGGCGCGGTGCACAGTGATCGACTGGCCGCCGTGCAGCACGTTGACCAGCTGGATGTCGATACCGGGGTTGGCGAACAGCGAGAAGCCCAGCGCGCCGCCGGCCACGACCGCGAAGGACGGCAGGACCTTGAGGTTCTTCTCGTAGACGTAGGCCAGCTCGCCCGGATCGGTCGCCGGGATGCCCGCGCCCAGGCCCAGGTGGTAGAGCTGGACGTCCTTGGGGGTCCAGGCCAGCTCGATGCTGGTGGCCGGGGCGGCCAGGGCCTTTTCGGGGTCGATGGGCATGCGCCGGTCCCTTCGGTGGGGCGAGCTGATCGTGCAGCACTGTCCCGGGCAAACTAGAACACGTTACTGTCGGATGCAATGGCCGGGCCCACCGACGGATGGGGAGAGACTCCGCATGACCGAAGCGGTATCGAAAGGCGACGTCAGGCGCGCCTGGCTCGACGAGGACGAGGCGAACCTGTCGGCGGCGCGCGTGGCCAAGCACCGGCTGGTGGAGCAGGTGCGGCGCCTGGTGGACGCGGCGTTCCAGACGGACTGCGGGGACGCCGGATACGAGTCGGCGGGATCCAGCGATACTGCGACCGACACCCATACCGGCACCGGAACCGGAACCGGAACCGATACTGACACCGACCGCGCGGCGCGGTTCATGGCCCTGGCCGCCGAGGCCGAGGCCCTGGCCGACCGCATCGGCGCGCTGCCGCGCATCCCGCGCACCGAGGCCGACGGCGTGAACGCCAGCCGCGCGCGCCGCCACGACACCCTGCTGGTGGAGCGCTCGACGATCAACGGCCGCGGCAACCCGCTGGCGCCGCCGATGCGCATGTGGGCCGACGGCGACGTGATCCGCGGCGAGGCGTACTTCACGGCGCCGTACGAGGGGCCGGCCGGGCGCGTGCACGGGGCGTGGGTCGCAGCGTGTTTCGACGAGATCCTCGGCTGCGCGCAGGGGGCCTCCGGCGCCTTCGGGTACACCGGGACCCTGTCGATCACGCTGCGGCGGGCGACACCGCTGTACACGAAGATCACCTACGAGGCCGGATTCTCCCACCGCGAGGGCCGCAAGATCCACGGCTGGGGCCGCTGCTACGCCGACGGACGGCTGACCGCCGAGGCCACGGGCGTCTTCGTGATCCCGGCGTCCGGCGGCATCGGGCACGGGGCGCGGGAGTAGGCACGCAGCCGGACGCCCGGCCTGCGTAAAAGTACGTAATTTGATACTTCTGTTTGAGTAAAGTCAGGCGCCCGGAGGGCCCGGCCCCGGTACCGTGCCGCTCATGCTTCACGATCTCCTGGCCGCGCCCACGACCCGGTGGCGGACCGACTGGTCCACCGACGGCGAGTCCCCCACCGGACACTGGGACTGGGTCGTGGCCATGGCGACGGCGGAGGTCGACGGCCGGCTCGTGGCCCTCAGCGGCGGCTCGGACCAGGCGGTGCGGGCCTGGGACGCCGCGACCGGCGAGTCCCTGGGCGAGGCCGTCACCGGCCACTGGGGCACAGCCCTGACGACCACCGTCCTGGACGGCCGGCCCCTGGCCCTGAGCAGCGGCACCGACATGACGGTCCGCGTCTGGGACCTGGCCGCGGGCAAGCCCTCCGGCGAACCGCTGAGCGGCTTCGAGGACAAGGTGGAGGCGATCGCCACCACGACCGTGAACGGCCGGCCGACAGCCGTCACCGCCACCGGCGGCGCGCTCGGCCTGGCCGAACCGGCGGTCCAGGTCTGGGACCTGACAACCCGGCAGCCCATCGGCGCACCCCTGGCCGGCCACACCGACGCGGTCTGCGCGGTGACCACGGCCACCGTGCACGGCAAGCCGGTCGCGGTGACGGCGGGCAACGACGCCACGATCCGCCTCTGGGACCTGACGACCCACCGCCAACTCGGCGCCCCGCTCACCGGCCACACCGACGCCGTCTGGGCCGTCGCGACCACCGTCCTCGACGGCCGCGTGATAGCGGTGACCAGCAGCGACGACGCGACGCTGCGCATCTGGGACCTGACCGCCGGCTGCGCCCTGGGCGCCCCGCTCACCGGCCACAGCGCGGGCGTGGAGACGGTGACCACGACGACGCTCGACGGCCGCCCGGTGGCGGTGTCGGGAAGCTGGGACCAGACGGTGCGCGTGTGGGACCTGGCCTCGGGCCGGCAGGTCGGACCGGAACTGGCGTTCCCGGCGCAAGTGCAGGCGCTGACGGCGACGCCGGACGGGCGGCTGCTGGTGGGGTACGACCGGGGCGTGGCGGCGCTGTCGGTCGGGTGAGGAGGCGCTGTCGGTGCTTTCAGTGCTTTCGGTGGGGTGAGGAACCAAAAACAGCGCCCGGTGACCCACCTGTTGTGGACCACCGGGCTATACGACTCAACCGGCCGCTGGCATGAACCTCAGCCCGTCGTGGGTTCCGGCAGCGGGCCCGGCCGCCGCACGTCCGGCTCGATGTAGATCAGCCGCGCCTCGGGCACCGCGGTGCGGATGCGCGCCTCGGCCTCGTCGATGGCCTCGGCCACTTCCAGCGCCGTGTCGTCGTGCTGGACCGCGATCTTTATCGCCACCAGCAGTTCCTCCGGCCCGAGGTACATCGTGCGCAGGTGGATCACGTCGGTGACGGTGTGGCCGTCCACGGCGGCGGTGCGGATGGCGGCCACGTCGTGCTTGCCGGCGCCCTCGCCGACCAGCAGGCTCTTCATCTCCACCGCCAGGATCACCGCGATGCAGACCAGCAGCGCGCCGATCGCCAGGGTGCCCACGCCGTCCCAGCGGCCGTTGCCGGTGATGACCGCCATGCCGACGCCGAACAGCGCGAAGCACAGGCCCAGCAGGGCCCCGGAGTCCTCCAGCAGGACCACCGGCAGCTCCGGCGTGGTGGCCCGGCGGATGAAGCCGATCCAGCTGCTGCCCTCGCGCAGGTGGTTCGATTCGCGCACGGCGGTGCGGAACGACATGCCCTCCATCACCATCGCGAACAGCAGCACCCCGACGGCCCAGTACCAGCTGTCGACCTTCTCCGGGTGCGTGACCTTGTGCCAGCCCTCATACAGGGCGAACAGGCCGCCGACGCTGAACAGCACCACCGAGACGATGAACGCGTACACGAACCGTTCGCGGCCGTACCCGAACGGATGCTCGGTGTCGGCCTTCTTGCGCGCCTGCTTGCCGCCGATCAGCAGCAGCACCTGGTTGCCGGAGTCGGCGACCGAGTGCACGCCCTCGGCGAGCATCGACGCCGAACCGGTGAAGGCGTAGGCCACGAACTTCGAGACGGCGATCCCCATGTTGGCCGCCAGTGCCGCCACAACCGCCTTGGTACTGCCTTCTGCGCTCATGCGCGCGACTCACCTGCTCCTTCGCCGTTCCCCGGGGCCCGAAAGCAAGCAGCGTAACAACGATCTAGCAGCCGCGGGGCGGGGTGCGGCCGTGGTGAACGAACTCCCGGGCCAGCTCGGCACGGTCGGCGTCGGTCATCGGGCGGTAGCCGGGACGGCCGGATCCGGCGCGGATGTAGACCGGATCCGGGGTACACCAGGCCTCTTCCGCCAAGGCACGCACCACCACCTTGTTCGTGGCCGTCCTCGGCATCGCCGCGATGAGCCGTACATAACGAGGCCACCACAATTTGGCCAGCTCCGACCGGGACCCCAAATAGGCCTCGAACCGCTCCGGTTCGAACCCTGCGATCCCGTCCCGCAACTCCACCGCGACCATCACCTGATCCCCCGACGCGGCGTCCGGCACCCCGTACGCCGCCGCCGCGACCGCGGGCTCCCACTCCTCCACAGCCCGCGCGATCGGCCCGGAGGCGAAGTTCTCCCCGCCGACCCGGATCCAGTCCCCGGAGCGGCCGGCGAAGAAGACGTTGCCCTCGGCGTCCCGGTAGGCCAGGTCCCCGGACCAGAACCGGCCCTCGCGCAGCTTCGCCGCGTCGGCCTCGCGGTGGTTGTAGTAGCCCTCGAACGCCCCGGCCCCGGCGAAGTTCACCATCTCCCCGACCTCGCCGACGCCCCGCTCCCGGCCGCTGTCCGGATCGACGATCCGCACGTCCCCGACCGGCACGCCCAGCGCCCCCGGCGGCGTGGACGGCAGCCGGTAGAAGGAGATCCCGCCCTCGGTGGAGCCGAAGCCGTCGGTGACCAGGCACCCGAACCGCTCGCCGAACCGTACGACGTCGGCCGGCGCCGCCTCGTTGCCGAACACCTGACGCAGGGTGCTGTCTGCGTCGTCGGGCTTCTCGGGCGTGGCGAGGATGTAGGCCAGGGGCTTGCCGACGTAGTTCGCATACGTGGCCCCGAAGCGGCGCACGTCCGGCAGGAACCCGGAGGCGGAGAAGCGGCGGCGCAGGGCCAGGCTCGCGCCGGTGGCGACCGCCGGGATCCAGCAGGCGATGACGGCGTTGCTGTGGAACAGCGGCATCGCGCAGTACAGGACGTCTTCCTTGGTGAGGCCGCGCTGCGCGGCCAGGCTCGCGCCCTGCGAGGCGATCTTGCCCTGGGAGCAGATCACAGCCTTCGGGGCCGAGGTCGTGCCCGAGGTGAGGATGAGCATGAAGGGGAGCTCGGAAGTCTCCTCCCGGTGTTCGTCCTGGAGGTAGACACGAGAGCTGAAACCTTTATGGGACAAGCAGGCGTACTCCGCAGAGTCCACATCGGCCACCGGCACGCCACAGTCGCGCACCATGTCCAGGAACGGAGCCTCGGCAACGACCAGCGCGCAGTCGGTGTGCCGGACGTCGCGCACCACCTCGGCGGCGCCGCGCGTCGGATTCAGCCCGACCAGCGTGAACCCGCCGAGCGCCGCCGCGCCGAGCAGGTAGGAGAACTCCGGCACGTTCTCCATCAGGACCCCGACGTGCCGCGGCCCGGCCCCCTCGGAGGGCAGCCGCTCGGCCAGCCAGGCGGCGCGCGCCGCGCTGTGCCGCACGTGCTCCTCCCAGGACACGCGCCGCACGACGCCGTCCTGCCCGGTCCAGGCAAGCGCGGTGGCGTGGTCGCCGGCGCGGGCGGTGAGGAGCTCGGCCACGGAGGTGTTCCAGCGTCCGGTCATGCGGCGCAGGGTAGGGACTGCCGGATGAGACTGCCAGGGTCATGACAGGGCCGAGGTCGGCGGCAGCCGACGAGAGCTCGCGCAGTCGCCCGGCAGGAACTCCGGAACTCGGGGACTCGGGGACTCCGAGACCCGGAGACCCCCGCGCAGCCTTCAGAGCCGCGTCGCGACCCGCACCAGATCGGCGACCGCACGCTGCCGGCTGTGCGCCGGCCAGGCGATGACCGTGGTCACCGGCGGCGCGTCCAGTACCGGCACCGTCACCAGATCCCGCCGCAGATCGACGGCCGCCGACTCCGGAACGACCACCGTGGCCCGGCCCAGCGCGATCAGCTGGTAGATCTGGGTGAGGTTCCGCACCTCGGGCCCGGGCCCGTCGGGATAGCTGCCGTCCGGCCGGCACCAGCGCGCCAGTGGCAGGTCCGGCAGCGCGGCGAGCTCGGCCTTCCGGATCTGCGCACGTCCGGCCAGAGGGTGCGAGAGGGGCAGGACCGCGACCTGCGCCTCGGTGAGGAGGGTCTCGGTGTCGAGCCCTTCGGCCGGGTCGAAGGGCAGGTGCAGCAGGGCCACGTCGGCCTGACCGCTGAGCAGCAGACGCTGGTGCTGGTGCGCCTCGCACAGCAGCAGCTCCACGGCGGCGGCGCCGGGCTCCGCGCGGTAGGCGTCGAGCAGCTTGGCCAGCAGTTCGCCGGCCGTGCCGGTCTTGACCGCGAGGATGACGCGCGGCTGGGACTGCGCGGCTTCCCGCGTACGGCGCTCGGCGGTGGCCACGGCGCCCAGGATCGAGCGAGCCTCGGCCAGCAGCACGGCGCCGGCGTCGGTGAGCGTGACCTTGCGGCTGGTGCGTTCCAGGAGTGTGACGCCCAGGCGCCGTTCGAGCTGCGCGATGGTGCGAGACAGGGCCGGCTGCGCGATGTTCAGACGCTCGGCGGCCTTCCCGAAGTGCAGTTCCTCGGCGGCTGCGACGAAGTACTGCAACTCGCGGATCTCCATGCGTCCACCGTAACGCGGCAGGGCCTGGACCGATGCCGCCGCGCTATCGCTGCGGTGCCCAGACGGTGTTGGTCCCCGGCGTCGGTGCCACAAGACTCGTGGTCATGAACGAGAAGACGACCGCGCTGGTCACCGGCGCGAACAAGGGCATCGGGTACGAGATCGCGGCCGGGCTGGGCGCGCTGGGCTGGAGCGTGGGCGTGGGTGCCCGGGACGAGCAGCGCGGCGCCGAGGCGGTGGCCCGGTTGCGGGCCTCGGGCGTGGACGCGTTCGCGGTCCCGCTGGACGTCACCGACGAGGCGAGCACCGCCGCCGCGGCGCGGCTCATCGAGGAGCGCGGGGACGGCCTGGACGTGCTCGTCAACAACGCCGGCATCGCCGAGGGCTGGCCGGACAACCCGACCGCGCTGGATCCGGAGGTAGTACGGCGGCTGGTGGACACCAACGTCATCGGCGTCATCCGCGTCACCAACGCGATGCTGCCGCTGCTGCGCCGCTCCGCGCACCCCCGCATCGTCAACCAGTCCAGCCACGTCGCCTCGCTGACGTTCCAGACCACCCCCGGCAGCGAACGCGGCGGCATCAGCGGCGGCTACACCCCGACGAAGACCTATCTGAACGCTGTCACGATCCAGTACGCCAAGGAGCTGAAGGACACCGGCATCCTGATCAACCTCGCCTGCCCCGGCTACGTCGCCACGGACCTGAACGGGTTCCAGGGCAGCCTGACCCCCGCACAGGGCGCGGCGACCTCGATCCGGCTGGCGACACTGCCGGACGACGGGCCCAGCGGGCAGTTCTTCGACGCCGACGGCGTGGTGCCCTGGTGAGGACTCACCGGTGACGCCTCACCCCGTGGCGGCTCCGTGGGACTGAGCCTCTATCGTGCCCATCATGGACCTGATGGGCACGGCGAAGGTGAAGGCCACGCTCGCGGACGGCACCGACGTCCTGGCGGCGACCGTCGAGGCGGGAACGGCGCTTGAAGAGTGGCGGAAGCTGCGCGCGGAACACGCGGCAAGCGGGCTGTGGCCGTTCCTCGTCGACCCGGGAGAGCCGACGGTCCTGGAGGGACTTCCCCGGTCGGTCGAGCCACGGGAGCACCATCGCAGCGCAGCGGAGATCTTCGCGAACGGCAAGGCGGTCACGCCGGAGGCAGAAGCCGACCAGGAGTCCTCGGCCGCGCTGACCACAACGATCGGCCTGATCCCGGCCGAGTACGGCGGCGTGGAGATCCCCGCCCTGCTCGACTGGGACGCGGCCCCTGGGCTGTCAGGACTCGAGCACACGGCGGTACTGGCCGACTGGCGCCGACGCTTCGGCGCCGAATTGCTGACGCTGACCCGGGACCGGATCGAGCTTTTCGTACCGCGTCCTCCGACGGAGGCCACAGCGGTCGCGGCGCTGCGGCTGGAACAAGCCGGTTACTGCGCCGGCACCTGTTCCTCGGCCACCGGAACGTTGTGGGCTTTCCAATGGGTCTGAGCCAAGCCAAGCCGGTCTGAACCAAGCCGAGGGGCCGCCGACCGGATTGACTCCGGTCGGCGGCCCGTCGAGGTAGTACGGGGTCGAGGTAGTACGGGAGTGAGGACCGTCAGGCGTTCACACCGGCCATGGCCTTCGGCTCCTTGCCGGATGCGCCCTCGCCGCCGTCCACCGCGTCGATCGTGTCCGGCGTCGTCATCGCCGCCATCCGCGGCGCCTTGACGAGGAACGGCACCACCGCGGCGACCACCGCGAGCACCGAGGCGATCAGGAACGCGTGGGTGTAGGCGTCGATCGTCGGCAGCTTCACGCCGGGGGCGACCGGCTTCATGTGGGCGGTCAGCACCGCGCCGATCACGGCCGTGCCGACCGCGCCGCCGACGGTGCGCAGCACCGCGTTCATGCCGTTGGCGATGCCCGACTGCTGCACCGGGACCGAGGCGTTGATGTAGGCCGGCATGGCCGCGTAGGCCATGCCCACGCCGATGCCCATCACGCCGGCCGCGACCACCACGTGCCAGCTGGAGCTGTGCGCGAAGATCAGCAGGCCTAGGCCCACGGCGGTGAACGCGCCGCCGAGCACCAGCGGCAGGCGCGGGCCGCCGCGCTTGATCAGGGCCGCGCCGACCGGGGCGGCGGCGAAGGAGCCGACCGCGGAGGGGAACAGCATCCAGCCCGAGGCCAGGACCGAGGCGCCGAAGCCGTAGCCGACGGCCTTCGGGGTCTGCGTGAAGTCGCTCATCAGCAGGAACGAGCCGTACATCGCGAAGCCGACCAGGACGCCGGCGGTGTTGGTGACCGCGACGGCCGGCTTGGCCAGCATCGCGATGTCGACCAGCGGGGAGGCCACGCGGCGCTCGACCACGACCCAGAGCACCAGGACCACCGCGGCGGTCACGAACAGCCCGAGGGTGCGCCCGGAGGCCCAGCCCCAGTCGTTGCCCTGGCTGACCGCGATCAGCAGTGCCGACAGCCAGCCGGCCAGCAGCACCGCGCCCAGCGGGTCGGACTTGCCCTCGGCCTTGATCGGGTCGTGCGGGACCACGGCGACCACCAGCGCGAAGGCGACGGCGGCCAGGACGGCGCCCATCCAGAACACCGACTCGTAGCTGAAGTGCTCCATCACCACGCCGGTGGCGACCAGGCCCAGGCCCGAGCCGACGCCCAGGGCGGCGGAGACCATCGCGACACCGCCGGTGACCTTCTCGCGCGGCAGTTCGTCACGGACGATGGCCACGGCCAGCGGCAGGATCGCACCGCCCGTACCGGCCACGATGCGGGCTATCAGCAGCATCCCGAACGAGCCGCCGATCCCGCCGAGGATGCCGCCGACCAGCACGCCGGCGATCGCCACCACCAGCATCGGCTTGCGGCCGCGCAGGTCGCCGACCCGCGCCAGCAGCGGGGTGAGCACCGCGGCGGAGAGCAGGTTGGCGGTCATCAGCCAGGTGATGCCGCTGCCGGCGACGTTCAGGTCCTTCTGCAGCGTCGGCAGGATCGGGACCACGGAGGTCTGGACGAGGGAGAAGGCCAGTACCGACAACACGAGCGCGGGCAGTACTCCCCGCGATCGCCGCGCCTGCTCGGACATGGTGCGCCTCAAACTTTCACTGGTTTATTGTTGATGTCATGAAGTATTTAACCACGGCCGGCCCGGATGTTGAGCGCTGGAGCGCCCCCGCATACCGTGGCTCCGTGAGCCGCGCCGATCTCCCCGCCGCCCTGGACAACCGCCGCGACCCCGTGACCGCGGAGGTGCTGGAGCTGTTCTGGGCGGCCTCGCAGAGCTTCTACGACAACTACGACGAGGCCGCGGCCCGCCACGATCTGACCCGGATGCAGGCGTTCGTGCTGGCCAACCTCATGGCCGGGCCCAAGCCGATGCGGTTCCTGGCCGACCACCTCAAGTGCGAGCCGTCGAACATCACCGGCTTGGTGGACCGGATGGAGGCGCGCGGTCTGGTGACGCGCGAGCCGGATCCGGAGGACCGGCGCGTGAAGAGAATCACAGCGACCGAACTCGGCCGCGCCTCCTTCGACGCGGTGTGGGGCGGCCTGACGTTCGCCGCGGAACCGCTGGCGGGACTGAGCGGGAGCGAGCGGGAGACGCTGCGCGATCTGCTGCGGCGGATCGTGCCGACCCAGGACACGCAGAAGGCGGCGGAGTAGGACTCCGCCGCCTTGAGGTCTGCGCCGTATTGAGGTCTGCGCCGTCCTAGCCGGGGTTCCCCGACGAACCGGTGGAGGTCGGGAGGTCGGCGGAGGTCGGCTTGGGATCGCCGGTCGCAGCCGAGGTGACCGCCGCGACGAGGACCAGGGCGGTCACGACGGCCTGGACTATCGCCACGCGCGCGTGCTTGGCGCGCACGAGCAAAGCGGTGACCACGCCGAACACGGCCGTGACCGCGAACAGCACGATCAGGTCCTCGGCCCAGGCCTCGCGGCGCAGGTGCAGGCGCGCGTCGCCGAAGCGCTGGACCTCGATGACGAACAGCAGGATCAGCGCGGCGACCGCGACGGCGAAGTCCGCGAGCAGGACGCGGGCCGTGAGCGGCATGCGCTCGGGTTCGGGCTCGTAGGACGCGGGCGGCCGGCGGCGGGCTTCGGCGGGCTGGCGGGCTTCGGCAGGCTGCGCGGCCTGCGCGGCCTGCGGGGGCTGCGCGGGCTGCGCGGGCTGCGCGGCCTGCGGGGGCTGCGCGGGCTGCGAAGGCTGGGCTGCGCCGCCCACCTGATGGTCGCCGTCGACCGACTCGCGGCGCGGGCGCGGCACTTCCGGCGTCGCGGCCGTCGCCGGGGCAGCCGTCGCCTGCACGGCCTCGCCGACCGAACTGACAGAGCCGACGGAACCGACCGAGCCGGCCGAACTCGTCCCGCCTGCTTGGACCGCTTCGGCCGCCGCCTCCTCCTGTGCGCCGGGCATCTCAGGGTTCGCCATCATCCGCCGTTCTTCGTCATCGCCGCGTACGAGTGTGGCGCTTATGCTGGCCCAGCGGACCCCCGGGGCGCCAGCGTCGCTGCTAGTCGGCGTCCGGAGACAGAACGTTTATGAAACGCGCCGCGGTCTCGGCCATGTCCTCGCGCGCCGGTGCCAGGTACTTGCGGGGGTCGACCGCGTTGGCCGGCGCCTGCTCCAGCCAGCCGCGCACGGCGCCGGTGAAGGCGATGTTCAAAGCGGTCCCGATGTTCACCTTCACCACTCCGCCGGCGACGGCCCGGGCCAACTCCTCGTCCGGCACGCCGGAGGAGCCGTGCAGCACCAGCGGGACGCCGACCGCGTCGCGCAGGCGGGCTATGAGCTCGTGGTCCAGAACGGCGCTACGGTCGGTCATGGCGTGCGAGCTGCCGATTGCGACCGCCAGGGCATCCACGCCGGTCGCCACGACGAACGCGCGCGCCTCCTCGGGATCGGTGCGGGCGCCGGGGGCGTGCGCGGACAGCGGCGGCTCGCCGTCCTTGCCGCCGACCTTGCCGAGTTCGGCCTCCAGCCACAGGCCGCGGGCGTGGGCCCAGTCGGCGGCCTCGCGGGTGGCGGCCACGTTGGCGTCGTAGTCCAGGTGCGAGCCGTCGAACATGGCCGAGCCGAAGCCGTAGTCGGCAGCCTGCCGCAGCAGCGCGGGATCCTCGACGTGGTCCAGATGCAGCGCGACCTCGACACCGGCGGCCTCGGCCACGGCGGCGGAGGCGCGGGCGATCGGCGCCAGGCGGCCGTGGTGGAACTTCACGGCGTTCTCGGAGATCTGCAGGATCACCGGGGACTGCACGCTCTCAGCGGCGGCGACGATGGCCTCGGCGTGTTCCAGCGTGATGACGTTGAACGCGGCCAGGCCACGGTGCCCGGCGCGGGCGGCGGTGATGAGCTCGCCGGTGGGCTTGAGGGGCATGGAGGCTCCTAGACGGTGTGCGGGCGGGCGGAAGTTCGGGCGGCGGCCGAGGCGGTGCGCGGCCCGGCAGAAGTTCGAGCGGCGGCCGGAGCGGTGCGCGGCCCGGCAGAAGCTCGTCGAGCGGCGGTCGGAGCGGCGGTCGGCATACGCATCAGCACGCTTCGATCTCGCCACTAAACCGGCGATAAGCCTCAGCGTCGAAGACCCCTGCGCGGTCGGTGAGCACTGTCGCGGCCGACAGAGCCGCGGCGTCGGCAAGGGTTTCGGGCCAAGGAGCCCCGGCGGCCAGCCCGACGGCCAGTGCGGCGACCGAGGCGTCGCCGGCGCCGGTGGGGTTGCCCCCGTCGATGCGCGGCGGGCGGGCGGTCCAGGTCCCCTCGGCGGTCAGCGCGGTGAGGCCTTCGGGCCCGTTGGAGGAGACCACCGCCCTGGCCCCGCGGTCGAGCAGCTCCGCGGCGGCGGCACGCGGATCGGCCAGGCCGGTGGCGTCGAGCAACTCGTGCGCGTTCGGCTTGACGATCGCCGGGCGCGCGGCCAGCGCGGCCAGCAGCGGGGCGCCTTCGGTATCCAGAATTGTAGGAACGCCAAGGCTTTCAGCGACTGTGATGAGCTCGGCATAGACGTCCTCGGCAAGGCCCCGCGGCAGCTTGCCCGACAGCACCAGCACCGCCGAGGCGTCGAGCACCGCGCTTTCCAGCAGCGAGGCGACGGCGGCGCATATCTCGGCCCATTCGATCCCGCTGAGCTCGGGCCCTGATTCGTTGAAACCGGTGGCCTGCCCCGATTCCTCGACCACGGTGACCGTGCGCCGCGTCGCCCCGGCGATCGGTATCGCGTGATGCGGCACCCCGGCCGCCTCCAGCTCCGCGCGCACCGCGTCGCCGTCGAAGCCGCCGAGCGGCAGGACCGCGACGGTCTCGTGGCCGAGCGCGTGCAGGGTCCGGGACACGTTCACGCCCTTGCCGCCGGCTTGGGCGTGCACGCGCGGCCGGTGCGTGGTTCCGGCTTTGAGCTCCGCGATCGTGTACGTGATGTCCAGGGCCGGGTTGAGCGTGACCGTGACTATCACGGCACCAGGTCCCAGGCCAGCAGTCCGGCGCCCAGGCAGCCGGCCAGGTCGCCCAGTTCGGCGGTGACCAGCTCGGGCAGCACGTGGTAGGTCGCCTTGGCCGCCAGCGCCTGGGCCAGCGGCGTCATCAGCGTGGCGCCGGCCTCGGCCAGGCCGCCGCCGATGACCACGCGGTCCGGGTCGAGCAGGGCGGCGGTGGTGAGCAGCGCGTCGGCCAGGACGTCGACGGCCTCGTCCCAGATCCGGCGGGCGATCGGGTCGCCGTCGGCCAGGCGCGCGACGACGTCCAGGGCGCCGGCCTTCGGGGTTCCGGCGGCCTCGGCGTAACGAGCGGCGACCGCGCCGGCCGCGGAGTACTGCGCCAGGCACCCGCGCAGGCCGCAGCCGCAGGGCAGGCCGCCGGGGCGCACGACGATGTGGCCGAACTCCCCGCCCATGCCGTGCGGGCCCAGGTTCGGCACGCCGTCGATCATGATGGCGCCGCCGATGCTGGTGCCCAGCGGCAGGAACACGAAGCGCGCCGAGCCCCGGCCGGCGCCGATGCGGGCCTCGGCCACTCCCCCGGCGCGCACGTCGTGGCCGATCGCGACCGGCACCGCCAGGCGCGCGCCGAGCAGGTCGCCGAACGGCACGTCGCGCCAGCCGATGGTGGCCGAGAAGACCCCGACGCCGGTCTTCTCGTTGATGATCCCGGGCAGCGCGAAGCCGGCCGCCGCGACCGGGGTGCCCTCGGCCGCCGCTTCCTCCACGAGTTCGGCGGCGAAGTCCGCGATCGTGTCGATGACGGCCTGCGGGCCGCGCTCGATGCGGGTGGCGCGGCGCCAGGTGCGCGTCAGCTCCCCGTCGCGGGTGACCAGGCCGGCCTTGATGCCGGTGCCGCCGACGTCCAGCGCGAGGGCGTGGACCGGTGTGGTGGCAGCGGCGACGCTGGCGCCCGCACCGGCGCCCTGCTGCTCGGGATCGGACATTCTCAGACCTCGGACAGGATGATCGAGCGGGTCAGGTTGCGCGGGTTGTCGACCTCCAGGCCCTTGCGGCCGCCGAGCGCCACGGCCAGCCGCTGCACCCGGATCAGCTCGGCCAGCGGGTCGCGGCCGTCGGCGCCGGCGTCCAGCCACTGCCCGCCGGTCGCCTCGACCTGCTCGGCCAGCCCGCGCGGGGCTTCCCCGAGCATCCAGGTCACGGTGCCGGGCGAGGCGATGCTGATCGGGCCGTGCCGGTACTCCATCGCCGGGTAGGACTGGGTCCAGGTCAGCGAGGCCTCGGTCATCTTCAGCCCGGCCTCGTTGGCCAGCCCGACGGTCCAGCCGCGGCCCAGGAACGCGAACTGGGTCTTGTCCAGGATCCCGTCCGGCAGCGGCTCGGTGACACAGCGCGCGGCGTCGGCGACGATCTTCTCCAGATCGAAGGCGGTGCCGGACTGCGCGGCGACGTGCGCGCGGAACAGGGTCAGCGCGGTGGTCGCGAAGCGCGTCTGCACGACCGACTTCTCATCGGCGAAGTCCAGCACGATGGTCGCGTCGGCCAGCACCGGGGCCGGAGTGTCGGGGTCGGCGATGACCGCGACGGTCGGGATGACGCCCCTGAGGCGCTGGAGCAGTTCCAGCACCTCGGTCGTGGTGCCGGAGCGGCTGAGCGCGACCACGCGGTCGTAGGCGCGGCCGAAGGGGAACTCCGAGGCGGCGAAGGCGTCGGTGTCGCCCAGGCCCGCCTGCTCGCGCAGGACCGCGTAGGCCTGCGCCATGTACAGCGAGGTGCCGCAGCCCACGACCGCCACGCGCTCGCCCTTGCTCGGCAGCGCCTCGGCGGTCGGGCCGGTGGCGATCGCGGCGGCCCGGCGCCAGGTGTCCGGCTGACTCGCTATCTCGGCGTCGACGTACTCGGTTCCGGACATGGTGTCTCTCCCCAGGCTGGCTGCGCTCGACAAGGAGCGTGATCCTCATGCTTGTATCTGAACGATAGCCAGACAAGTCGAGCAGAATCAAGCAGGAGAAAAAACAGCGTGGTCAGCCGCCGCGTCGCGCCGGGCCGCGCATAATTACCGCGGCCCGCTCAGTCGGCCAGGTGGATCCGCACGCCCAGCTCGCGCAAGGCGTCCAGCTCAGCCGGGTCGGCGCTGGGGTCGGTGACCAGATCGGAGACGAGCGCGGCCTCGGCGATCCGGGCGAAGGCGCGCCGGCCGACCTTGGTGCCGTCCGCGACCACGATCACACGCGAGGACTGCAGGATCATGGCCCGGTTGGTCTGCGCCTCGACCTCGTGGTGGGTGGTCACGCCGGCCGTGGCGCTGACGCCGCCGACGCCGAGGAAGGAGGCGTCCAGGTTGAAGCCCTCCAGCGCGCGCTCGGCGACCGGGCCGATCAGCTCATAGGACTCGGTACGCACGGTGCCGCCGGTGACCACCAGGTCTATCGCCGGGCGCAGCGCCAACTCCGCGGCGATGTTCAGGGCGTTGGTGACGATCTTCAGGCCGCCGCGCATGCCCAGGAACCGCGCGACCTCGCTGGTCGTCGTGCCCCCGCACAGCCCCACGGTCGCCGCGCTCTCGTCGATCAACCCCGCGGCCAGCTCGGCGATCCTGCTCTTCTCCTCCTGCTGGCGCGCGCCGCGGTAGCGCATGGGCAGCTCGTACAGGACGCCGGCCGGGACGGCGCCGCCGTGGGTGCGCTTGACCAGCCCCTGTTCCTCCAGGGCTTGCAGGTCGCGGCGGATGGTGGCCTGGGAGGTACCCAGGCGTTCGGCGGTCTCCACGACCCCCACCGAACCGTGGTCGGCCAGCAGGGCGAGGATGGCTCCGAGGCGGTCTTCTTGGCGCATGGGGACACAGTAGCGCGCAATCCGCTCATTGTGATGCTCGTTCGCGCAGAATCCGAGCATGAATGATCATCATCCTCATCGCCGGTCCCGGGTGTCCCTTTTTTCTGTGTTGGATGACTGTTTCGTAACTTGAGGTGACTCACGCCGATCATGCTCGTTGTCCGGGTCATGGCGTGGATTACTCGACGATCGTCGGATCGGTCCCTGGTCGCGGCCCTCACGGCGCTGGCAGCAGTGGTGTTCGGGTGGGGCTTCCAGCAGGGGCGGACGCACCCCTACTACACGGCGGCCGTCCGCTCGATGGGTGCCGACTGGCACGACTTCGTATACGGGTCCTTCGACCCGCGCGGCTTCATCACCACCGACAAGCTGCCCGGCGCCTTCTGGGTGCAGGCGCTGTCGGTGCGCATGTTCGGGTTCCATCCCTGGGCGGTGCTGCTGCCGCAGGTGTTGGCGGCCACGGCGTGCGTGCCGCTGTTGTTCGTCACCGTGCGGCGCTGGGCCGGCCGGGGCGCGGGCTACGCGGCGGCGGTCGCCTACACGCTCACCCCGGTGACCGTCGCGCTGTCGCGCACCAACATCCCCGACGCGCTGATGGTGTTCTTCATGGTGGTCGCCGCGCACGCGCTGTGGCGCTGGGCCGACGGCGGACGGCGCGCCACCTGGTGGCTGGCGGCCTCGGCGGTGTGGTTGGGCGTGGCGTTCAACGTGAAGATGGGGCAGGCGCTGCTGGTGGTGCCGGTCTTCGCCGGGGCGTGCTTCCTGCTGGGCGTCGGCAGCCGCTGGTGGCGTCTGGGGCGCGCGGCGGCCTACGGAACGCTGGTCGCGGCGGTGTCGCTGGCCTGGATGGTGTTCGTGACGCTGACCCCGGCATCGCAGCGGCCCTACATCGACGGGTCGGTGCACAACTCGGTGTGGGAGATGGTCTTCCAGTACAACGGGTTCGGCCGCATCGGGGGCCAGGGCGCCGGCACCGACCCGCTGGCCGGGGGCGCGGTGCTGTCCGGGGCCGGCGGGCCGGCCGGGCTCGGGCGGATCTTCGGGGCGGCCTCGGCGGGGCAGATCAGCTGGCTGGTGCCGGCGGCGGTGGCGGGGCTGGCGGCCGGGCTGTGGGCGGCTTGGCGCAGTGCCCGCAAGGCCAAGACGGCGTTCGGGACCGGGCTCGCACCGGAGGTCGACACAAGCGCGGATTCGACGGCGCAGCAAGGAATCAGCCCGAATCCGACCCGCCGCAGGACCACCGCCGGCTACCTCTTCTGGGGCGGCTGGCTCGGCATCTACGGCCTGGCCTTCTGCGCGGCCACCGGCATCCACTCCTACTACACCTCGACCCTGGCTCCCCCGGTCGCCGCGCTGGCCGGCGCCGCCTTCATCGCCGCTGCCCGCAACCGGTCGTGGTACCTCCCGGCGCTGGTGGCGATGACCGCCGGCTGGGCGTTCCTGGCCAGCCGCGAGACTCCGCACTACCAGCCGTGGCTGCGCTGGTTCGTGCTCGGCGCGGCGGTGCTGGCGATCGTGCTGCTGCCCTGGGCCCGGATCTCGCGCAACCGCATGCTCGGCTCCCTGTCGGCCGTGGCGGTGGCGACGGCGGCCCTTGCGGCGCCCGCGGTCTGGGCCACCTCGGTGCTCACACGGCGCGGTGACACGATGGGCAGCGTCGCGGCGTCGGCCGGCCCGCCGCAGGCGATGTTCGGGGGCCGGAAGAACAGCGCGGCCGTCAACACCGAGGTCGAGCACGGCCTCCGCGACTTCGGGCGCGGGCCCGATCCGCAGGTGGTCCGCTTCCTGAAGCACAACCGGGACGGCCGTCCCTACGCCGCCGCCGTGGACGGGTCGATGACCGCCGCGTCCTACCTCGCGGACAACGTCCCCGTTCTCCCTATGGGCGGCTTCACCAGCGACGCCCCGGTGCCGACCGTGCAAGGACTGGCGCAGCTCGTGCGCACCGGGCAGGTGCGCTACGTCGTGGTGAGCGGGATGCGCATGGGCGGGCGCAGCGTCGCGGCGAAGGACCGTGACGCGTGGGTCACAGGCCACTGCCACAGCATCCCCGGCTTCGCGCCCGGCACCGGGAAGGCGGCGACCGGGCTATTCGATTGTTCGTGATCACACCGGGGGTTAAGATCCCTGCAACACGTTGAAGGAGACGAGTAGCCTCGGATCCGCGCGGGTCCAGAGAGCCGTCGGCAGCTGGAAAGACGGCCCCGCGTCCCGAGGCGAAGACCCTCCTGAGTGCGGGGAGGCAATGCCCCGCCGCCCGGCCCCCGTCAACGGGCCGCCACGAGGCCGCGGCCCGCAAGGCCGCGGTGAAGGTGCGGTGGTACCGCGATTCCCTTATCGCCCGCACCCCCAAGGGATCACTTCGATGCCCTTGGAGGGCTCAAAATGATCCACCGCGTACTGGCCGCCGGACTGTCGGCGCACGTAGGTGAAACCGTCCAGGTCTCCGGCTGGCTGCACCGCCGCCGCGAGCTCAAGAACGTCACGTTCCTCATCCTGCGCGACCGCAGCGGCCTGACCCAGGCCGTCCTGCCGGGCGCCGTGGCCGAGCAGCTGCGCGACATCCCCGAGGAGACGGTGCTGTCCTTCGTCGGGACCGTCACGGCCAACGAGCAGGCACCCGGCGGCGTGGAGGTCGTGGCACCGGCCGAGGGCCCGCAGGTCGAGCTGTTGTCCAGCCCGGCCGAGACACCGCCGCTGGACATCTACCGCCCGAGCGTGACCGCCTCGCTGCCGACCATCTTGGACGGCGCCCCGGTGACCCTGCGCCACCCGCACCTGAACGCCCCCTTCCAGATCACGGCCGCCTCCGTCGCCGGCTTCCGCACTGCGCTGGACGCCCTGGACTTCACCGAGATCCACACCCCGAAGATCGTCGGCTCGGCCACCGAGTCCGGCGCGAACGTCTTCGCCCTGGACTGGTTCGGGCGCAAGGCCTACCTGGCGCAGTCGCCTCAGTTCTTCAAGCAGGCGATGGTCGGCGTCTTCGAGCGGGTCTACGAGACCGGCCCGGTCTTCCGCGCCGAGCCCTCCGACACCGCTCGCCACCTGGCCCAGTACACGAGCCTGGACGCGGAGCTGGGCTTCATCGCCGACCACCGCGACGTGATGGCTGTGGTGCGCCACGCGCTGGCCGGCATGGTCGCCTCGGTCGCCGAGCGCGCGGCGGCGGCCGTGGACCTGCTCGGGGTCAAGCTGCCGACGGTCCCGGAGCAGATCCCGGAGATCCACTTCGCGGACGCGATGGGGATGCTCGGCGAGGACGAGCCGGACCTGTCCCCGGCGAACGAACGCGAGCTGAGCGAGTGGGCACTGCGGGAGTTCGGCAGCGAGTTCCTGTTCGTCACCGGCTACCCGATGGCCAAGCGCCCCTTCTACACGCACGCCCAGCCCGACCGGCCGCAGTACTCGAACAGCTTCGACCTGATCTTCCGCGGACTGGAGCTGATCACCGGCGGCCAGCGGCTGCACCGGTACGAGGACTACGTCGCGGCGCTGGCGGCCCGCGGGGAGTCCACCGAGGCCTACGAGGGGTACCTGGCCAACTTCAAGCACGGGATGCCGCCGCACGGCGGGTTCGCGCTGGGGCTGGAGCGGTGGACGATGCGGCTGACCGAGTCGGACAACCTGCGGCGGACGGCGTTGTTCCCGCGGGACCTGCACCGGCTCACGCCGTGAGCGTGCTCTGAGACGCGAACACGGGCCTCTCGTCGTCGTCGCATGGCGGCGAGAGGCCCGCGGGCTGTGCGGCCGGTCAGCCCACAGATGAAAGGAAGTACGGACCGCTCTTATTGGCGTTCGCCGTCGCCACCGTCGTTCCGGCGGAGTTGTAGCAGATCACCTTCTGCGGACGGTCCTGTCCGTTGTAGCCGAACACGTAGAAGGAACCGCCCTGGATCCGGTGCAGCGGCACGAATTCGGCGTGGTCGGCGTATTGCGCACACAGGTGGTCGACATCGGGGGCCATCCACCCCACCGTCACATAGGCCGGATAGTCCTTGTCGGGCTGCGAGGACCCGGCCGGCGTGCCGGATCCGATGCCCGAACCTTCCGAGATGGTGAAGGCATGCTGATCGGCCGCACTCCCAGCGGGCGCCCAGTATTCGGTGTAGCCCTGGACACCCGGCGTCCGGAACTGCGCGACGGCGCCTGAAGCCTCGGCGTCCCTGGCGGCCTGCGGGACGGTGCCCGACGGGCGCTTGTCCTCCCAAGCCAGATGCGCCTGCTTGTCGGGGAAGACATGGATCTGGACCTGCCACGCGAGCCCCGCGGCCTTCCCCGACACCGTCTCGAAAGCCAAGCCGTCGATGGTGGTCGAGGTCGTACCGGTCACCGCGCCGGTCACCGCGCCGGTCACCGCGGCCGAGCAGGTCTTCGACGCCGGCACCGCCGCCGGCGCCAGTGCCGGCGAGCCGGCGTGCTTCGCGATGAACGCCGACTGCGATGACCCACCCGCGTGCCCGCCGAAGACGATCGCCCCCGCCGCGACCCCCAGCATTCCCAGCACCGCCAACGACGACCCGGCCGCCGTGGCCCGGTGCCGGACCCGGCGTCGGCGCGCGCCGTCGATCACCCGCTGCGCCGAGACGGCACGCTCGGCGGCCCCGTCCGCGAACAGGTCCCTGATCCGGTCCTCGAAGCCGGGGGAACCGACATCGTGGTTCTCAGCCATCTGTTTTCATCCTCTCCCTCATCCTGTCTCCACTTCGACGGGCTCGCCGCGCTCGGCGAACTCCGGCAGCGCCCGCAACCGGCGCAGGGCCCGCGACAGGCAGCTCTTCACGGTGCCCGGCGCGATCCGCAGCTCCGCAGCGATCGCCGCCTCGCTCAGGTCGGCGTAGTACCGCAGCACCACCACCTGCCGCTCGCGCCGGGTCAGGGTCCTGAGAGCGGCGCGCACCAGATCCTGCTGGGCGTGGCGGTCGGCGACGTCCCACGGCTGCTCGCGCTCGGGCACCGCGTCCGTGCTCCATTCGCGGCCCCGGCGCAGCCGCCACCAGTCGCGGTAGGAGTTGACGATGATGCGGCGCACGTAGGCCAGCGGGTCGTCGGCGCGGATGCGGTGCCAGCGCAGATAGGCGCGCTCCAGGGCGGTCTGGGTCAGGTCGGCGGCCCGGTGCGGGTCGCCGCAGATCAGCTCGGCCAGCCGCAGCAGGCGCCCGCCCTGCGCCGCGACGAACGCGGTGAAGTCCGCGTCCACGCTCTCCGGGTCCCGCGCGGTGGGTTCCGGTATCGCGGGTTCCGGCCCCGTGCCGAGGGTGTCGTCGTCATCCACATCCACCAGACGACTCGGGAGCCCGTTAGGTTCTTCGGGGCGCGGGGGTGGTTACCGCGGCTGGTCGTGGAATGTAACATTGCACACTGCGGCCCGCCGGGGGACGCCGCCGCGCGCCGCACGTTCCGACCCTTCGCACCCCCAGGGAGCCGCAGTGTCCAGCGACCCGAACCTGTCGAAGTTCGCCACCGGCAGCCACGACCTGCCGGTCACCGACGCCCTGGCGGCGTTCATGGCCACGCAGTGGGCGCCCTCGCCGCTGCCGGACCTGGGCCCGACCCCGGCCTCGGCCTGGACGCCCCGCCGCCGCGCAGCCGTCTCGGCCCGCTTCCCCGGCGAGCGCCTGATCATCCCGGCCGGCGTGGAGAAGCTCCGCAGCAACGACACCTACTGGCACTACCGCCCGCACAGCGCCTTCGCGCACCTGACCGGCAGCCAGCTCCTGGAGGCCGTCCTGGTCTTCGAGCCGAACGGCGACGGCCACGACGCCATCCTGTTCGCCCACGACCGCTCCTCCCGCGACAACGGCGAAGCCTTCCGCGACCGCCGCCTCGGCGAAATGTGGGAAGGCCGCCGCCCCTCCCTGAGCGAGAGCTCGGAGTTGTACGGCATCGCGACCGAGAACCTGAACCGCCTGGCGGACAAACTGTCCGGCGCCTCAGTCCCCACCCGCGTCCTACGCAACTCCGACCCGCGCGTGGACGCCCTGGTCTCCCCCCGCCCCGAGGCCGACGCCGAGTTCACCGCATACCTGTCGGAACTACGCCTGGTGAAGGACGCCTGGGAAGTCGACCAACTCCAGGCCGCCGTGGACGCCACCACCCTCGGCTTCCAGGACGTAGCCCACATCCTGCCCACAGTCATCGGCAAACCCCGAGCCGAACGCTGGGTCGAAGGAGCCTTCAACAACCGAGCCCGCATCGAAGGCAACGACGTCGGCTACAACACCATCGTCGGCGGCGGCGCCCACGCCTGCGTCCTGCACTGGACCGCGAACAACGGCACCCTGAACCCCGGCGAACTCCTCCTCCTGGACGCCGGCGTCGAAGTCGACAGCCTCTACACCGCCGACATCACCCGCACCCTCCCCATCTCCGGCACCTTCACCCCCCTCCAGCGCGACCTGTACAACCTGGTCCTGGCAGCACAGAAAGCGGGCATCGCCACCCTCCGCCCCGGCGCAGCCTTCCGCGAGTTCCACTGGGCCGCCATGCGCACCATCGCCACCGGCCTGATCGACATGGGCATCCTGAAGGTCTCCCTGGACCAGGCCATGGACCCCGAAGTCGGCCTCTACCGCCGCTACACCCTCTGCGGCAGCGGCCACATGCTCGGCATCGACGTCCACGACTGCGCCAAGGCCCGCGCCGAAGAGTACGTGGACGGCACCCTGGCCCCCGGCAACGTCCTGACCGTCGAGCCAGGCCTGTACCTCCAGCCCGACGACCTGACCCTCCCCGAGGAACTCCGCGGCATCGGAATCCGCATCGAGGACGACCTCCTGATCACCGACGACGGCGCGCTGCTGATGTCCTCGGCCCTGCCGCGCGAAGCGGACGACGTCGAGGCTTGGATGGCTGAGCACGCGGGCTGAGATCTGCCCCGCCCGCCCGCCGCCCGCTCGCCCGCTGCGGCCGCGGCCGCGGACTTAGACGCCGCGACCGGCCACGGCTGGCGGGCGGGCACCGCGGGGAGCAGGCGCCGCGGCTACGCGCGGGCGGGCACGGCGACCGGGCACCGCGGCCGGACGGGCAGCGCAGCCTGGCGCCACGGCTTGGCGCCACGACCTGGCGCCGCAGCCTGGTACCTCAGCCCGGTAGGGCGGCCTGGCGCCCCAGCCTGCCACGGCGCGCTGAGGCCCGGCCCGAGCGACGGAGCAGCCCGACTGAGGCCCGAGTAGCCGCGGCCGCTGCCGTTACCAGTGCCACTGCCACTGCCACTGCCACTGCCACTGCCACTGCCACTGCCACACACGGGCGCCACACCTCACCCATTCGGCGTCAGCCGATCTACGCAGCCCCATCTACGCCAATCACCCGATGTCCGATATGCAACATTCGATGACTATTGAGGCAATCCAAAGGCCGCCAAGCACCGCCAAGCACCAGCAGCCCCAGGACCGACGGTCACCACCGACCGAGCGCGGACAGAGCTCACCGCGCCCGGCCGGCCGGCAACCGCCACGCCATCGATGACCTCGCGTCGTCGACTGCTCGAAGCGAGGCGATAAGGGCCTCCGGCTTCGGCCAAGTCGGAGGCAAATGGGGGATCGCCCCGCATCGAGCAGGCCCCGCAAGGGGCTGGCGCTGTACAACACAACAGCCGGGCCCCGGCGCCACCCCCAGGCGCCAGGGCCCGGCGCCCAAGCCTGCCCTTTTCAGCCCGCTGCGACGGGCCCGACCAGCTACTCCCGACCCGGCAGCCGGCTCAGCTACTCCCGGCCGGCCCAGATCGACCGCACGTGCGTCAGGTGCGTCTTCATCAGGCTCTCGACGGTCTCGGCGTCCCGGGCGACCAGCGCGTCCACCAGCGCCACGTGCTCCTCGGCCGAGGCCGCGAGCACGCCGGCGTCGGCCAGCGAGGGCAGCCCGTACAGCCGGGAGCGGTTGCGCAGGTCGCTGACCACCTCGACCAGGTGCGGGTTGCCGGACAGGCCCAGCAGCGCCAGGTGGAAGGCCTGGTCGGCCTCGACGTAGCCGATCAGGTCGCGGGCCTTGGCGGCGCTGACGATGGCCCGGGCCGCGGGCCGCAGCGCCTGCAGGTCGGCCAGGGCGGCGCTACGCGCCAGGCCGGTCACCACCGGCACCTCGATCAGAGCCCTGATCTCGGTGAACTGGTCGAGGTCCGCCTCGGACAGCTCGGTCACCCGGAAGCCCTTGTTCCGGACGACCTCGACCAGCCCTTCCTTCGCCAGATCGAGCATGGCCTCGCGGACCGGCGTGGCCGACACGCCGAAGCCGGCGGCCAGGACCGGCGCGGAGTACACCACGCCGGGCCGCAGCTCGCCGGCGATCAGGGCGGCGCGCAGGGCGTGCGAGACCTGCTCACGCAGCGAGTTGTGGCCGAGCACGCGGGGCAGGTTCAACGCCGGGCCGCGCTCCGGGTCGGGCCCGGGGGCCGTGCCGGTGAATACCGCGGCGCCGCTGGAAGTCCTGTCTGGCATGGTCGAAACCCTATCCGCTGAGTGACGCGCGGCCACAGATCTTGTCTCGCTTTATAGAGAGACCTTCCTGACACTGGTCAAAGCAGGAACCCGGCCGGGAAGGGATCGTCCGGGTCCAGGAAGTACTGCGCGGTTCCGGTCACCCAGGCCCGGCCGGTCACCGTCGGGATCACCGCGGGCCGTCCGGCGACCTCGGTCTGCTCGACCAGGCGGCCGATGAAGCGGGTGCCGATGAAGGACTCGTTGACGAAGTCGGTGTCCAGGGCCAGCTCGCCGCGGGCGTGCAGCTGTGCCATGCGCGCCGAGGTGCCGGTGCCACACGGGGAGCGGTCGAACCAGCCGGGGAAGATGGCCATCGCGTGGCGGGAGTGGTGGGCGGTGGAGCCCGGGGCGCGGAAGTAGACGTGGTGCACGGCGCGGATGCCGTCGTCCAGTGGGTGCACGGGCTCGTCGGCGGTGTTGATGGCGTCCATGGTGGCCAGGCCGGCGGCGATGATCTCGTTCTTGGCGGCGCGGTCGAAGGGGAGTTTGTAGGCGTCCAGGTCGACGATCGCGTAGAAGTTGCCGCCGTAGGCCAGGTCGTAGCTGATGGCGCCGAAGCCGGGGACCTCTACTTGGGCGTCCAGGCGTTCGGCGAAGCTGGGGACGTTGCGGATGGTCACCGCCTTCGCGGCGCCGTCCTCGACGCGTACGTCGGCCAGGACCAGGCCGGCCGGGGTGTCGAGGCGGACGGTGGTGATCGGCTCGACCACGGGGACCATGCCGGTCTCGACCAGTACGGTGGCCACGCCGATGGTGCCGTGGCCGCACATGGGCAGCAGGCCGGAGACCTCGATGTACAGCACGCCGTAGTCGGCGTCGGGGCGGGTCGGGGGCTGCAGGATCGCGCCGGACATGGCGGCGTGGCCGCGGGGTTCGTACATCAGGAGCGTGCGCAGGTGGTCCAGGTGCTCCATGAAGTACAGGCGCTTGGCCATCATGGTCTCGCCGGGGATGACGCCGATGCCGCCGGTGATGACGCGGGTCGGCATGCCCTCGGTGTGGGAGTCGACGGCGTGGTAGACGTTCTTGGTGCGCATCAGTCCTGCCGCTTCCGCTCGCGGGCCTTGTCCTCCAGCGGCAGTGCGCGCAGGGTGTCGGCCTTGATGGTGTCGGCCTGCTCCGGCAGGAGCGGGACGCGCGGGGGACGGCAGCCGCCGCCGTGGTGGCCGGCCAGGTCCATGGAGAGCTTGATGGCCTGGACGAACTCGGTGCGCGAGTCCCAGCGGAGCAGGGGGTGCAGGTCGCGGTAGAGCTGCAGGGCCTGGCCCAGGTCGCCGGTCGTGGCGGCTGCGGTGGCCGCCTGGTAGAGGTCGACGCAGACGTGGGGGATGGCGTTCGGGTAGCCGGAGACCCAGCCGACGGCGCCGGCCAGGGCCAGCTCGAGCAGGACGTCGTCGGCGCCGATGACCAGGTCGAGGTCGGGTGCCAGCTCCTTGATGCGGTAGCCGCGCCGGGTGTCGCCGGAGAACTCCTTGACCGCGCGGATGTAGCCGGCCTCGTGGAGCTGCTGGAGGAGCTCGGGGACTAGGTCGACCTTGGTGTCGATGGGGTTGTTGTAGGCGACGATCGGGATGCCGACCTCGGCGACCGCCTTGTAGTGCGCCAGGACGGAGCGCTCGTCGGCGCGGTAGGCATTGGGCGGCAGGAGCATGACGGCGCCGGCGCCGGCTTCGGCGGCCTGCTCGGCCCAGCGGCGCGATTCCATCGCCCCGTACGCCGCCACGCCGGCCAGGACCCGGTCGCCGCCGACGGTTTCGACCGCTGTGCGGACCACGGCTGCGCGCTCGGCGTCGGTGAGTGTCTGGTACTCCCCGAGGGATCCGTTGGGGCACACGCCGTCGCACCCGGCGTCGATGAGGCCGCGCAAGTTCTCGGCGTAGGCGTCGAGGTCCACGGTCAGGTCTTCGCGGAACGGCAGGGCGGTGGCGACGACGACGCCGTGCCAGGGCATGCGGGACATGGTCACTTGTTCCTTCGATCTTGCTCGGCGAGCACGCCGAGCGGGACGGGACGCGCCAGGGGGCGCGAGGCGGCGGCAAGCAGGTCGGCTTCGGAGGCGGGGTCGCCGCCGGCGGCGAGGCAGGCGACGGCGTAGCCGCACACTCGGCCCTGGCACCAGCCCATGCCGGCGCGGGTGAGGAGCTTGACGGTGCGGACGTCGCCGGCGCCGAGCTCGCCGGTCGCCTCGGCGATGGTCTTCGCGGGGACCTCTTCGCAACGGCAGACGACGGTGTCGTCGGCGAGGTGCTGGCGCCATGCGGCCGGGATCGGGTGGCGCGCGCGCAGGAGGTCGGCGAGGGCACGTTGGCGGGTGCGGCGGCGGAGGAGGTCGCCGAGGTTGGCCGGGGTGATGGCGGCGGTGGGGGCGGTGGAGATGTTGGGGGCGGTAGGGGTGGTGGCCGTGGCGGTCGCTTCGGCGGAGGGCACGGCGGAAGCGGGGACGGTGGGAACGGGCTCGGCGCGGCGGGTGAGGCGCGCGCGGGCTGCGGCCAGACGCTTGGGGGGCTCGGCGCGGCTAGCGGCTTCGGAGGTGCGGGCCGCGGGTGCGACAGAGGATGCGTCGGGGCTCGGCGACGGCTGGCGGGTGAGGCGGGCTCGGGCTGCGGCGAGGCGGGTGGCGGCGGTGGCCGCCCTGGTGGTCGGCTTCGGCGCCGCGGCGGCCGGGGAGGCGGGAGCGGTGCCAGCGGCGGCTTCGGAACTGCGGGCAGCGGATGTGTCAGGGCTCGGTGATGGCTGGCGGGTGAGGCGGGCTCGGGCTGAGGCGAGTGCGCGGGCGGCGAGCGGGGCGGCTGCCTTGTTCTCAACGGTCGAAGCAGGATTCGGCGGCTCGGCTGCGGGAGTGCCGGATGGCGGCTTGTCCTCGGCCGGGGTGGAGTTCCGCGGCTCAGCGTTGGCGGTACCGGCGGCCCGAAATGGCGCTCGGCGCGCTCGGGCTGCCGCTTGGGCTACTGCGAGGCCTGCGATTTCGCCCTCGAGTAGGGCTGTTTCTGCTCCGGCTACGCCTGCTGTTTCGCCAGCGGCGTAGAGGCCGGGGACTGAGGTGCGCTGGGTGGTGTTCACGCGGAGGGCGATTGTGCCGTCGGATAGGTGCTTCGGGGCTGCGCCGAGGGTTAGGGCCAGGTCGATTTGGGGGGCTAGGCCGTAGCCGATGGCCAGGGTGTCGCAGGGGATGCGGTGGGGGTCGGTGGCGTCGGGGCGGGCTGTGGTCACTGCTTCGAGGGTGGTGGTGCCGTGGGCTTCGATGATCATGCGTCCGGTGTGGACGGGGATGCGGGCTCGGGTGAGTTGGCGGGCGTAGTCCAGGCCTTCGGCGAGTTTGGTGGGGTTGGCCAGGAGGGGGAGGGGGTTCTTGGCGTAGCCGCGGATGGTGTTGGCTTCGTAGAGGCCCAGGACTTTGGCGCCGGCGGCGGCCAGGCCGGTGGCTACCGGGAGGAGTAGGGGGCCGGTGCCGGCTACGACCACGCGGCGGCCGGGGAGGACCAGGTTGCCTTTGAGGAGTGCTTGGGCGCCGCCTGCGGTGAAGACGCCGGGGAGGTCCCAGCCGGGGAAGGGGACTACGCGTTCGTAGGCGCCGGTGGCCAGGATGACGTAGGGGGCCTCGATGGGGCCGCGGTCTGTCAGGACCCTGAATGCGGTGGTGTTGAATGCGGTGGTGTTGGCGGCGGTGGCGTTGGCGGCGCGCTCGGTGGCCTGGGGTTGGTCGGTGGGCCGGACTTGCTCGATGGCCCAGACCTGGTGGCCGAATCTGACCTCGATGCCGCCGGCCGTCTCCACGCGGGTGACCAGTTGCTCGAACTGCTGCCAGCCGTGGTAGAGCTTCGGGAGCCAGTCCGCGGTCAGGCCGGGGGCCGGGTGGCGGAAGTACTGGCCGCCGAGTTGGCGGCCGGCGTCGATCAGGGCGACATGGAGTCCTTGTTCGGCCGCGGTCGCGGCGGCGGCCATGCCGGCCGGGCCTGCGCCGATGACGGCCAGGTCGAAAGCGGCCGATTCGAAGGCGGCCGAGTCGAAGGCGGCCGGGTCGGTGAACTCGGCGAAGGTGTCGCCGGGGGGCGATGTCGGGTCACTCACCTTGGTCACCGCGTCCGTCCCCTGTCTGTGTCCGCACTGTGTCTCCCTCGGCGACGACTGCCAGGCACGCGCGGATGTTCGGCTCGCCGTTCACCGTCACCAGACAGTCGAAGCAGACGCCGATGCCGCAGAACAGCCCGCGCGGGCGGCCGCCGAAGCGGGTCGTGCGCCAGGAGCGGATGCCCTCGGCCAGCAGGGCCGCGCCGACGGTCTGGCCGGCTTGGGCCGTCATCGGCCGGCCGTCGAAGCTGAACTCCACACTCACTGCGCACTCTCCTCGAACCGTGCCGGTCGGAACGGCTCGGCCGACACCGCCGGGTCCCGCTCCATCAGCAATGCCGCGATCAGTTCCCCGGTAGCCGGGGCCAGGCCGATGCCGGCGCCCTCGTGCCCGCAGGCGTGGAAGAGTCCTGACAGCTTGGCGTCGGGGCCGATCGCCGGCAGGTGGTCCGGCAGGTAAGGCCGGAATCCGCAGTAGTAGCGCTGGACCTTCACCTCGGCCAGGAAGGGGAACAGCTCGGCTGCCTGAGCGGCCAGGCGCCCCAGCGCGTCGTACGACGGCGTCCGGTCCAGCCCGACCCGCTCGCGGCTCGCGCCGATCAGCACCGGCCCCGACGGCGTCCCCTCGACCACCCCGGAGGACTGCAACGCCGCGTCGGAGCTGGAGACGTCGGCGACGTACGCGGCCGAATACACCTTGTGCCGCACCATCGCCGGCAGCGGCTCGGTCACCAGGACGAACCCGCGCCGCGGCTGCACCGGCAGCGTCGAGCCGGCGAACGACGCGATCGAGGCGGCGCCGAACCCGGCGGCGTTGACCACGTAGCGCGCCGAGATCTCCCCGGTCGTCGTTCGCACGCCCCGCACCACACCGCGTGCGGCCACCAGCCCGATCACCGGGCTGCCCAGGCGCAGCCGCGCCCCGGACGCCTTCAGCAGGGCGGCCGTGGCCAGCGACGGCATGACCTGCGCGTCCTGCGGATACCAGAAGCCGCCGGCCAGTCCGGGGGCGATGAAGGGTTCGAACTCGGTCAGCCGGTCCGCCGGGACCTCCTCGGCCACTACGCCTGAAGGTGACTGCGTGGCCGCAAAGCCTTGCAGGGCCTGGAAATCCGTCGCGGTGAAGGCGACGACCAGGCCGCCCTTGGCCTCGTACTCGAACCGGGCGCCGAGCGCGCCGTCGTCCTGCTCGGCCAGCGCGCGCCACAGTTCCTGGGAGCGCATCGCGAGGTCCATCTCCGGTCCCGGTTCCTTGTCCGAGACCAGCAGGTTCCCCTCCCCCGCGCCGGATGTGCCGCCGGCGACCGGGCCGGCGTCGAGGACTGTCACCGTCAGGCCTTCGCGTGCGGCGTAGTACGCGCACGCGGCGCCGATCATCCCGGCCCCGATCACCACGACGTCGGACGTCGGGCGGGACCCGTTGGCGGCTGCGCTCACGCCAGTACTATGTCACATGCTGCCGTGAGATGCCACCGGTCCGCGCGGCCGCGACCAATCGTGAACCGTCCTCCGTTTGTCACCCATTGCGGTAATAGACCCGGTCCCATGGCGGACTCACGATGGAGGCGAGAAGCATCCATCGTTTTGGAGGGGGCACGATGACGGTCGAGCAGAGCGCGGCGGCACCCGGGACGGCCGCCGAGGGCGAACAGCTCAGCCTGGACACCGCGGCGGCGCGGAACCTGGCCACCACGACCAAGACGCCGCCGCAGATGCAGGGCATCACCTCGCGCTGGCTGTTGCGGGTCCTGCCGTGGGTCCAGGCCTCCGGCGGCGCCTACCGGGTGAACCGCAGGCTCAGCCACGCCGTGGGCCGCGGCCGGGTGGCCTTCAGCCAGGCCGGCGACGACGACGTGAGCGTGCTGGCCCCCACCTTGACCGAGCTGCCGCCGCTGCGCGGTTTCGACGACGAGGCGCTGCTGGGCGAGTTGGCCTCGCGGTTCGCCGTGCGCGAGTTCCGCGCCGGGCAGACCCTGACCGAGGCCGGGACGCCGGTGGACACGCTGTGGCTGATCGCGCACGGCAAGGTGGACCTGGCCGCGCAGGGCAAATACGGAGACGACGCCGTGCACGGCCACCTCGCCGACGGCGACCACCTCGGCGAGGAGGTGTTCCGCACCACGGCCGCCGGCGGCGCCGCCACCAACGGCCACGCCCCCCGGTGGAAGACCACGGCGCGCGCCGCGACCCCGGTCATCGCGCTGTCGGTGCCGGCCTCGGACGTCAGGGCCCTGATCGAGCGGTCGGAGACGCTGCGTGCGCACCTGGCCGCGCACCGCAGCACCCGCGGCAAGGCGCAGAACGCGCACGGCGAGGCCGAGATCGCGCTGGCCGCCGGGCACGAGGGCGAGACCGAGCTGCCGGGCACGTTCGCCGACTACGAGCTCAAGCCGCGCGAGTACGAGCTGTCGGTGGCGCAGACGGTGCTGCGGATCCACACGCGGGTCGCAGACCTCTACAACAAGCCGATGAGCCAGCTGGACCAGCAGCTGCGGCTGACGATCGAGGCGGTGCGCGAGCGCCAGGAGGACGAGCTGGTCAACAACCGCAGCTTCGGCCTGCTGCACAACGCGGACTTCGAGCAGCGCGTGCACACCCATTCGGGCCCGCCGACGCCGGACGACCTGGACGAGCTGCTGTCGCTGCGCCGCGACACCACGCATCTGCTGGCGCATCCGAAGGCGATCGCGGCGTTCGGGCGGGAGTGCACCAAGCGCGGGATCTACCCCGGGACGATGGATCTGCTGGGCACGCAGGTGTCGGCGTGGCGGGGCGTGCCGCTGCTGCCGGTGCCGAAGATCCCGGTGGCCGACGGCCACACCACCTCGATCCTGGCGCTGCGGGTCGGCGAGGCGGAGCAGGGCGTCGTCGGGCTGCACCAGACGGGGATCCCGGACGAGTACCAGCCGGGTTTGTCGGTGCGCTTCATGGGTGTGGACGACAAGGCCATCACCTCGTATCTGGTGAGCGCCTACTATTCGGCGGCCGTGCTGGTGCCGGACGCGCTCGGCGTGCTGGAGAACGTCGAGATCGCGCGGCCCCGTGGCTGAGTCGCCGGCGGGAACGGCCTGGCCGGTGGGAGGAGCGGAGGTGGACATGGCCGATGATGCGCCGCCGAAGATAGCTGGAGCCGAGACCGGAGCTGGAGCTGGAGCGGGAGCTAGAACCGGAGCTGGAGCTGGAGCTGGAACCGGAACGGGAGCGGGAGCTAGAACCGGAGCGGCAGCTAGAACCGGAGCGGGAGCTAGAACCGGAGCTGGAGCCGGAGCTAGAACCGGAACCGAGGCCGGATCCCACGCCGGATTCCACGCCGAGGCGGCGCTGCGCCGGACCCGCGACCTGGTCGAACCGGTGCTGCGCGCGGCCGTGGACACGTTGCCGGGCCGATTACGTGCGATCTCGGCCTACCACTTCGGGTGGGAGGACGCCGAAGGCCTGGCGATCGAGGGCATCGGGGGCAAGCTCCTGCGGCCGGGGCTGGTCCTGGCCGCCGCGGCGGCCGTCGGCGGCGAGCCGGGCGCCGACTCGGCGGTGCTGGCCGCGGCCGCGGCGGTGGAGTTGGCGCACAACTTCACGCTGCTGCACGACGACGTCATCGACCGCGATCACACGCGCCGGCACCGGCCCACGGCGTGGACGGTGTTCGGTGCGGAGAACGCGATCCTGGCCGGTGACGCGATGTTGGCGTTGGCGCTGCGTCTGGTCGGGGGCGAGGCGGCGAGCCGGCTGGCGGAGTGTGTCATCGAGATCTGCGACGGCCAGTACGAGGACTGTGCTTTCGAGCAGCGCGACGACGTCACGCTCCAGGAGTGCATGGTGATGGCCGGCAAGAAGACCGGCGCGTTGTTGGGGTGCGCGTGTGCGCTCGGGGCGTTGGCGGTGCGTGCCGATCCGTTGGCCGTGGCGGCGTTGGACCTGTTCGGGCGGGAGATCGGCATCGCGTTCCAGCTGACCGACGATCTGTTGGGCATCTGGGGCGACCCGGCGCTCACCGGGAAGCCGGTGGGTTCGGATCTCAGTGCGCGTAAGAAGTCGCTGCCGGTGGTGGCGGCGTTGTCGGCGAGTTCGGCGGCGGCCGCGGAGTTGGCGCGGCTGTATGCGCTGGGCCGGGACTTCACCGAGCACGAGCTGCGGCACGCCGCCGACGCCGTCGAACGCGCCGGCGGGCGGGCTTGGGCGGCCACCGAGGCGACGGCACGGGTCGCGCAAGCCCACGGGCATCTGCGGCGCGCGCCGGGTGTCGACCACGGCAGGGTCCACGATCTGCGGGCGCTCGCCGAGCTGATCACTCGGCGGACCAGCTGATCGGGCACTGATCGAACGCTGACCACGCCTTGATCGAGCACCACGGGCACCACGGCACTACGGGCACAGCGGCGCAACGCGCACCACAGCACCACGAACACGGGGAGTCGTCATGACCATGAAGGACTACGGCACCATCGTCGCCGTCCTCATCCTGACCTTCATCACCTTGCGCCTGTTCGAACGCTTCATCCCGCACCACCGGCGCGAACCGCACAACGACGTCGCCGGCTTCATCTTCGCCACGGTGTCCGTGGTGTTCGCGGTGCCGCTGGCCTTCGTGGTCGTGGCCCTGTGGACGAACAACGACAACGCCCACCAGACCACCTTCAAGGAGGCCAACGAACTCGCCGGCATCTACTGGATCTCCCGCCAGATGCCGCTCCCGCTGGGCCCGCAGCTGGAGCACGAGACCCTGGACTACGCCCACACCGTCATCGACGACGAATGGCCGCTGCTGGCCGAGCACCAGACCAGCCCGAAGGCCACGGACCTGGTCTACCAGATCCGCGCCAGCGTCTTCGCCTTCCATCCGGCCGACGTGTCCCAGCAGGTGCTCTACGACCACGTGCTGACGCATGTGGAGTCACTGGCCGAGGAACGAAGGGAGCGTCTGAACCAGACCGAGGAGTCCTTGCCGCCGTTGTTGTGGGCGATCCTGATCGGCAGTGCGCTGGTGACGATCGCCTTCACGTTCTTGTTCGGCCTGTCCAGTTCCTTCGCGCACACCGTGATGGTGATGACGCTGGCGGCGCTGGTGGTGGTGTCGCTGGTCGTCGTCAGGGAGATGAGTTATCCGTATTCGGGGACCATGAAGGTCGATCCGACGGCGTTCGAGGTGTTCCTGTCACGGTTGCCGGCACCACGCTGAGTCGGAAATAGAACGGGCGCGCCCCGGGAATCCCGGGGCGCGCCACATCACGTGCGAGTGTCACAAACAGCGGATGCTCAGATCACGTCCAGGTCCGCGAACTGCTCGGCCTCGACCGCGCCGGCCGGCGGCGCGTAGGAGGCGCGACCGCGCGCCAGCCACCAGATACCGGACAGCGCCAGCGCGGCGACCAGCGCGATCGGCGCGTAGTTGAAGCTCAGCGCGTTGATCGGCGAGGCCTGCGGCAGGCAGAACAGCACGACCTCGATCACCACCCACACCGAGGCGGTGTAGCCGATCAGCGGGCCCCACTTGCCCAGGTTCCAGGCGCCCTTCTTGAAGTTCTTGCCCTGGCGGGCCCGCAGGAAGCCGGGGATGACGTAGGCCGGGGCCAGACCGATCGAGGCGATGGCGGTGACCGCGCCGTAGGCCTGGATGGTCCACAGCGAGGGCAGGGTCAGCAGGAAGGCCACGACGACGACCAGCCACATGGCGTTGGTCGGGACCGCCGCGCGGTTGACCTTGCGCCAGGTCGGGGAGCCCGGAAGCGCGCCGTCCCGGGAGAAGGCGAAGACCATGCGGGCCGCCGAGCCGATGGCGGCCAGGCCGCAGCACAGCTGGGCGACGATGATGACCAGGGTCAAGACCTCGGCCCAGTGCTGGCCCAGGGCGTCGAGCATGATGATCGAGGGGGCCGTCACCGCGCCGCCGTAGCCGGAGCCCGCGGACTCGGTGGCGTAGTTGTTGGCGCCGCCCTGGATGGAGAACAGGAAGGCGACGATCAGGACCAGGCCGGCGATGCCGGAGACCCAGATGGACCGCACGATGCCCTTGGGGGCCAGCGTGGATGCCTGGGAGGTCTCCTCGGACATGTGGGCCGAGGCGTCGTAGCCGGTCAGGGTGTAGCCGGTGAGCAGCAGGCCGATGGCGCTGACGTAGATCGCGCTCTTGAAGCCGGTGGCGTTGGCGTAGTGCGTGAAGACGAAGCTGGCGCTCTGGTGGTGGGCCGGGACGATGAACAGCACCGCCACGATGAACGCCACGCCGATCAGGTGCCACCAGACGCTGACCCGGTTGAACAGGTCCAGCACCCGCACGCCGAAGGTGTTCAGCACGCCGTGCAGCAGCAGCACGCCGGCGAAGATGGCTATCAGCCCGTACTTGTCCGGGGTCCAGCCGAAGGCCATGCCGGTGAAGGCGCCGATGAACTCCGCGGCGCCGTAGTCGATGCCGGCGATGACGCCGAACAGGCCCAGCATGTTCAGCCAGCCGGTGATCCAGCCCCAGCCCTTGCCGCCGAGGCGGTGGGCCATGAAGAACAGCGCGCCGGAGGTCGGGTAGACGCTGGTGACCTCGGCCAGGCTCAGCCCGATGAGCAGGACCGCGATGGTGACGCCGATCCAGCCCCAGACCATGACGGCCGGGCCGCCGGTGGCCATGCCGAAGCCGAACAGCGTCATACAGCCGGACAGGATGGAGATGATGGAGAAACTGATCGCGAAGTTGCCGAAGCCGGACATCTTGCGGGACAACACCGGCTCGTAGCCGATGGCGCGCAGTTGCGCGGCGTCGGCGGAGTCGGTGTCACTCCACGCTGGGTTATCTGAGTTTTGAGTCATCGACATGGTCTCGTTCCGTTTTCGCTTCGAGGCCCAACTAGGGGGGAAGGGTTGTGCGTTTGGCGATGGTGCGAAACAGCTCACTGCGATGGTGCGTTTTCCCCGAATCGGGCCCGATGTGGTGTGGAATCCGAGCCCTGAGTCACTGCGATTCGGCCGCGCGCCGCTATGGTCCGGCGCGCGCCCGTCCGGACGGGTCGGTGCGCCGTGCCGCTGCCGACAGCGCGGTGGACCGCGCCCGTACGAACTCCTCCGCGGCGTCCCCCACCGCCGAAACCACGGCCCACGGCCGGTTCGAGCCGTAGGGCCCCAGGGCCCCGAACACGTCCGCGGCCAGATCCGAGCGGCCGCCGACGACCAGGGCGTGGGCCAGGTGCGACAGGTCCACCACCAGCCAGTCGTCTTTGCCGGTGCTGGTGAACCAGTTCCAGCCCCGGGCCATCTCGGTTTTCGTGGCGTCCGTGGTCCACAGCAGGTGGGCCAGGCCGTCGCCTTGGGCTTTGCGGTATTCGTAGGCCACGACCAGCGCGTACAGCGGCAGCAGCTGCAGCGGGGACAGGCTGCTCAAGCCCACGCCGGTGACGATGCTGGCCGCGAACAGCTGCGCGCCGGCCGGGCTTGGACCCGGGCCCGTGCCCACGGCGCCGAGCATCCGGTGACAGCCCTCCCGGTTGGCCGGATCCACCCGCCACAGGTCGCGGAAGGCGTGCCAGGGCCCTGGTACCGGGCAGGAGGCCGGGCCCTCGACGCGTTCGCCGAATCCGGCGGCCAGGGCCAGCCGACCCAGGTAGGGCGCTGGGTCGGCGGGGTCGACGGCGGCGGCCTCGGCACACAGCTCCGCGGCCCGCCGGCCCAGGTTCTGCGCCTGGTCCAGACCCTTGGCGGCGGCCTTGCAGGCCCGCTCGACCGCCACCCGCGCTGCCATCACGACGGCGTCGGGGTCGCGCGGGCGCTCGGCGACCCACTGGTCGACGGCGTTGGAGCCGGCGGCGACCTGGGCCAGCAGCGAGATGCGGGTGCCGCGCAGGCGGCGGTCGCGCGTGGAGTCGGCCAGCAGCTCGGCCATCGAGAACCAGTGGCCGGTGCGGACCTCACCGAGGATCCGCGCCAGCGGCTCGTCGAATCCGGCCGGGTGCATAACGGGCTTGAAGTCTTGGGGGCTCATATGACTCAGGCGGCTGCCGGCGGGGGGTCCGGCAGCTGGGCATGGTCAAGCAATTCCCAAGACCGTGTAAAGGGATCGGGCACCGCGCAATGATGCCCGACTTCACAGGTGTCGAACAAGCCCCTGTGTGATCACATGATCACCCCCAAGATCATTACATCCGGGGATCCATATCCTGGGCAGCCAACTGCTCGACTTGCAGGCGGCACCAGGGCGACACCTCGAAGGAACCGGAAAGTACGTCGCGGCTGAAATCAGCCCACGGAATCCACCGGTATTCGCCCACTTCGTCGGGATCGGGTGACGGCGTAATTCCGCTGGCGAGGCTCGCCCGGAACACCGGGCAGACTTCGTTCTCCACGATGCCGTTCGGCATTACCGCCCGGTAACGAAAGTCCGGCAGGAGCGGATGGACGGCGGGAATGTTCAGCCCGAGTTCACTGGAGAGCCGCCGCCGCACGGCGTCCTCGATCGACTCCCCCGGCCCCGGGTGCCCGCAGGCGGAGTTCGTCCACACACCGGGCCAGGTCCGCTTGGAATCGGCGCGCCGGGTGAGGAGCAGACGCTGCTGGTCGTCGAAGACGTAGCAGGAGAAGGCCAGGTGCAGCGGGGTGTTCTCGGTGTGCACGGTCGCCTTCGGCGCGGTGCCGATGGGGCTGCCGTCCTCGGAGAGCAGGACTACTTCTTCGACTTCCACATTGGTTTCCACATCGTCAGAGCATGCCGTGAGCATGGTCGTTCTGTCACCGCTTGTGCACTATTTGGCGTCGCCGTAGCACTCCACGGAGTGAACACTCATAGGAAATCTAACCGGTGAAGGGCCGAACACGAGCCGCCCGGCTCCGGTGGCGCACTGGACGATCATCTCAGCGACCGCCTCGGCGTGCTCGCGGGGTGCGTGCACCAGCACCTCGTCGTGCTGGAAGAACACCAGCTGCGGACCGTCCAGGGCGCGCAGCCGCTGCCGCAGCAGGGCCAGCAGCACCTCGGCCCATTCGGCGGCGGTGGCCTGGATGACGAAGTTGCGGGTGAACCGGCCGCGGGCCCGGGCGACCTGGCCGGAGCGGCGGTTGCTGTCGTCGTCGGCCTCGGCCTCGGCGTCCCCGGCGATCGCGCTCTGCCAGCGCTGCGAGGGCGGCGGGCAGGTGCGGCCGAGCTGGGAGCGGACCAGGCGGCCGCGCTCGCCCTCGCGGGCCGCGTCGTCCAGCAGCGCGGTGGCCTTCGGGAAACGCCGGCGCATCAGGGCCAGGGGCGCCGCGGCCCCTCCCCCGGTCTGGCCGTACATGGCCCCCAGCAGCCCGAGTTTGGCCTGGTCCCGGGAGCCCTCGAAGACGCCGGCGAGCGCGGCGTACATGTCATCGCTCTGCGTGGCCTCGGCCATCCCCGCGTCCTTCGCCATCGCGGCCAGGATGCGCGGCTCCAGCTGCGCGGCGTCGGCGGAGACGAACACCCAGCCGGGGTCGGCGATGACCGCTTTGCGCAGCCGCCGCGCGATCTGCAGCGCGCCGCCGCCGCGGGCCGCCCAGCGTCCGGTGACGACCCCGCCGACGCTGTACTCGGGCCGGAAGCGGCCCTCCACGACCCAGGTGTCGCGCCAGGCCCAGCCGTTGAACGAGTACAGCCGCGAGAGCTCCTTGTACTTCAGCAGCAACGGGATCGCCGGGTGGTCGATCTCCTTGAGCTCCCAGCGGCGCAGCGAGGGCAGGCGCACTCCGGCGTCGGCGAAGGCCTTGGTCACCTGCGGCGCGGAGTCCGGGTTCAGCGCGCGGATCCCCAGCGCCGCCGCGAGTCGGGCCGCCGCGGCGACCATCTCCCGGGGCGGCGAGCCGTCCAGGGGGCGCGGGCCCAGCACCTCCTCCAGGATCGAGCTGTGCACGTCGGCGCGCCAGGGCAGGCCGGCGTGCGCCATCTCGGCGGCGGCCAGCGAGGCCGCGGACTCGGCGGCCACCAGCAGCCGGAACGCGCCGGGGTTGGCGGTGGCGGCGATGCGGCGCAGCTGGTCGGCGTAGACCTCGCGCACCGCGCGCAGCGGATCGACGTCCTTGGCCAGGCCGGAGCGGTCGGGTTCGAACAGCGCCGGCTGGGTGGCCGGGCTGTCGGCCGGGGCGGCCATGGTGCCCTCGGCACGGTCCTCGGGGACCGGCAGGCCGTGCAGCCGGGCCCAGGCCGCGCCCAGGGAGCGCGGCTCGCCGCAGCGGCCCTCGTAGGCCAGCAGCAGAGCCTCGGTGAGGGCGAGGTCGTGGCAGCGGTCGACGCCGATGCCGCGGCGCAGCAGGGCCGGGGCGATGTCGGCGGTGGCCGGCCAGACCCAGCGCGGACGGCTGGGATCCTCAGACCCGGCGCTGCCGGTTTCCAGCGCGCCCACCTCGGCTTCCAGGTCCGCGACGGCGCGCGCCGCACCGCCGGCGCCGCCGTCCTCGGTGATCGCTTGAACGAAGCCTCGATCCCTGAAACCCTCGGGGTCGTAGGTCGCCGCGATCTGCATCCGATCATTGTCCGCGACAGCACTGACAAGACCGGCCGGCAGGTACCGGCCGGCCGATAGCGATAGGGACCCCGCCATGACCAAGACCGCCGTCGTCACCGGAGCCAGCAGCGGCATCGGGGCCGCCACCGCCCGCCGGCTGGCCGCCGAGGGGTACCGGGTGGTGCTGGTGGCCCGGCGCAAGGAGCGGCTGGAGGCGCTGGCGGCGGAGATCGGCGAGGCGGCGGTGGCGGTGGCGCTGGATGTGACGGACGCCGAGGCGGTGAAGGCGTTCGCGGCCAGTCTGGACTCGTGTGACGTTCTGGTGAACAACGCCGGCGGCGCGATCGGCGCCGCCCCGGTGTCCGCCGCGGATCCCGGCGACTGGCGGTCGATGTTCGAGACGAACGTGCTGGGCGCCCTGAATTTCACGCAGGCTCTGCTGCCGCTGCTGGTCGCCTCCGGCGCCGGCACCGTGGTGATGTTGACCTCGACCGCCGCCCACGTCGCCTATGAGGGCGGGGCGGGCTACGCGGCCTCCAAGTACGCGATGCACGCCATGACCGCGACGCTGCGCCTGGAGGTGTTCGACCAGCCGGTCCGGATCATCGAGATCGCGCCGGGCATGGTGATGACCGACGAGTTCTCGCTCAAGCGCTTCGGCGGCGACGCGCAGAAGGCGGCCTCGGTGTATGCCGGGGTCCCCGGCCCGCTGGTGGCCGAGGACGTCGCGGACTGCATCGCGTGGTCGGTGACGCGGCCGGCGCATGTGAACGTGGACCTGATGGTGGTGCGGCCGCGGGCTCAGGCGGCGCAGCACAAGGTGCATCGGGTGGCGAAGTAGCGACACGCCGGGCCACGCTCGGGGGCGTTATATACGGCGTGTCGCGGAATGTGACGGTGTATCCCTTCGTCGAGAACTGATCAGAGGTCGGAACCCGACTTCTCACCGAAGGGACGAAGCCGTGTCCTTGGCACGCGTACGAACCACGATCCTGCTGGCCGCGATCGGGCTGGGGGTGGCAGCGGGGATCACGCCCGCGGCCGCCGCCCGGTTCCCCGACACCGTCTCCACCATCGCCTCCACCGTCCCGGCCAACGGCGACGTGAACCCCTACGGCGTCGCCGTGGTGCCGGTCTCCACCGGCGATCTGCACCGGGGCGACGTGTTGGTGAGCAACTTCAACGCCGCCTCCAACCTGCAGGGCACCGGCACCACCATCGTCCAGGTCGCCCCGGGCGGCGCGGTGTCCACCTTCGCCACCATCGACCCGGCGCACCTGCCCGGCCCGTGCCCCGGCGGGGTCGGGCTGACCACGGCCCTGTCGGTGCTGCGCTCCGGCTGGGTGATCGTCGGCTCGCTGCCCACCGCCGACGGCACCTCGGCCACCGCCCAGGCCGGCTGCCTGCTCGTCCTGGACGACCACGGCCAGGTCCGGGAGACCTTCGCCGGGCAGGGCATCAACGGGCCCTGGGACATGACCGCCGCGGACCGGGGCGATGAGGCCGACCTGTTCGTGTCCAACGTGCTCAACGGCACGGTCGCCGGCAACGGTGCGGTCGTGAACGAGGGCACCGTCCTGCGGATCCGGCTGTCCCTGGAGCACGGCCGGCTGCCCCGGCGCGAGGAGACCACGGTGATCGGCTGCGGGTTCGGCGAGCGCACCGACCCCGCCGCGCTGGTCGTCGGGCCGACGGGCCTGGGCCTGGACAAGGACGGCACCTTGTACGTCGCCGACAGCGTCGGCAACCGGATCGCCGCCATCGCCTCCGCCGAGACCCGCCTCACCGGCGACGGCACCGGCCGCACCGTCACCAGCGGCGGCGCGCTGAACACGCCGCTAGGCCTGATGGTGGACCGCAGGGGCCTGATCCTGACGGTCAACGCCGGTGACGGCAACCTCGTGGCGACCACCCCGGGCGGCGTGCAGACGCACGTCGTCCAGCTGGACTCCTCCGGTTCCCCGGCCGGCGCCGGCGCGCTGTTCGGCCTGGCTCAGGCGCCGCGCGGCGGCGTGTACTTCGTCGACGACGCGACCAACACCCTGAACCTGCTGTCCTGAGGAACCTGCTGTCCTGAGTCCGAAGTTCGGCAGTCCGAAGTTCGACCGCGAGCGGCCTCAGGCCATGGCCGCATCAGACCATGGCCGCCTCGGGTCCGTGGTCCTCAGCCGCGGCGGCCGGCGCCTGTAGCGCGTCGGCCGCCGCCGGGGGCGGCGCGGCCGCCTCGCCGCGCCGCAGCGTCGACAGGATCAGGCCGATCAGCACCAGCGGCGCGCCGACGATGATGCCGGCCTTGATGGTCTCGCCGAGGAACAGCACGCCGCCGGCGACCGCGACGGCCGGGTTCACGAAGGTGATCATCGAGGACTTGGCCGGGCCGACCTCGCCGATCAGCTCGAAGAAGAGCAGGAACGCCGAGGCGGTGCAGACCAGGCCGAGGGCGACGACGGAGGCCAGGGCGTTGGCCTTGGGCATGTGCGAGGGGTGGCTGAAGGCGGCGATCGGCACGTAGAGCAGGGCCACGCCGGTCAGCGAGAGCGTGATGGTGGCCAGGGTGGGGACGCCGACCAGCTTGCGGTCGGCGATGATCGGGGCGATCGCGTAGCCGACCGCGACGGCGATCACCTCGAGCATGCGCAGGACCTGGACCTGCCCGATGTTCAGCCCGACGATCGCCACCACGCCGGCCATGCCGATGAACAGGCCGGCCAGGCGGGTGCCGGAGACCGCCGAGCGGTCGCCGAGGCGCCACATGATCAGCGCGACGAAGAAGGGCACGGCGGCGATCAGCAGACCGGCCAGCGAGGAGGTCATGTGCTGTTCGGCGTCGCCCAGCAGCAGCCAGGGGCCGGCGATCTCCAGTGCCGCGAAGGCCGCGATGTAGCGCCACTGCTTCAGCGCCGGGCCGACCATGCCGCGCTTCCACGCCACCGGCAGCAGCACCGCCGCGCCGATCGCGGTGCGCGCGAACACGATGAACGGCGCCGGCATCCCCTCCAGCGCCACCTTGATCAGCAGGTACGGGATACCCCAGATCACCGACATGGCCGCGAACAGCAGCCATCCCCGCTTCGACACGCGAGCCCCCTCAAGGCGATGGAACCGAACCGAACGCCGCGACCGGATCGCCTCCGCATCGCGTCCGAACCGCCTCCGCGAAGCCCCCGGTGAGAGCCGGTCCGACCACCCCCGGTAACAGCCGCGGGGCGCCTGAGCATATTCCATGGCCGCTTCCCAGGAAATGAGGCCTCTGCCAAAGTGGTGACCCTGCAGGGAGTACCGGAACGATCACGCGGAGGCATAGATGTCCGTCCCCACACGCAGACGCTCCAAAGCATTCGCCGCCCTGGTCACGGCGGCGGCTCTGACCAGCACCCTGACCGCGGCCCGCGCCGCCCCCGACGGCCACGGCGGCCACGGCGGCCACGGCGGCCAGCCGCCGCGCGAGCCGGTCGCCACCGGGTACGGCGGCGCGGTGGCCAGCGTCAGTCCGTATGCCACGCAGGCCGGCCTGGACGTGCTCGAACACGGCGGCAACGCCGTGGACGCGGCGGTGGCCACGGCGGCCGCGCTCGGCGTCGTGGAGCCGTACTCGGCCGGTATCGGCGGCGGCGGGTTCTTCGTCTACTACAACGCCCGCACCCACAAGGTCTCCACGATCGACGGCCGCGAGGCCGGCCCGGCGGCGATGAACACCAACTGGTTCATAGACCCCGCCACGGGCCAGCCGTTGTCCTTCAACGACGCGGTCAACTCCGGGCTGTCGGTGGGCGTGCCGGGCACGCTGAAGACCTGGACGACGGCGCTGGACGACTGGGGCACCATCTCGCTGAAGCAGGCGCTGCAGGGCGGGATCGACATCGCCTCCAAGGGATTCGTCGTCGACCCCACGTTCAACTCCTTCACCGCGATGAACCAGGCGCGCTTCTCGCAGATAGCCCCGACCGCGCAGTTGTTCCTGCCCGGCGGCGCCCCGCCGGCGGTCGGCTCGGTCTTCAAGAACCCGGACCTGGCGAACACCTACAAGCTGCTGGCCAAGGACGGCCCCGGGTTGTTCTACGGCGGCGAGTTGGGCAAGGAGGTCGCCAACACCTCCCAGCACCCGCCGACGATCCCGAATCCGACGATGGACTTCCGGCCCGGGCAGCTCACCGCGGCCGACATCGCCGGGTACAGCGCGCCGGTGCAGGCGCCGACCCATGTGAACTACAAAGGTCTGGACGTCTACTCGATCGCGCCGCCGTCCTCCGGCGGTACGACGGTCGGCGAGGCTCTCAACATCCTGTCGAACTTCGACATCGACCCGTCCAACCAGGTGCAGGCGCTGCACCTGTATGACGAGGCCTCGAAGATCGCCTTCGCCGACCGCAACCGCTGGGTCGGGGACGCGAACTTCAACGACGTCCCGACCAAGCAGCTCACCTCGCCGCAGTACGGCAAGGACCGGGCCTGCCTGATCAGCCCGACCAGCACCCTGACGGCCCCGGTGGCGCCGGGGAACCCGTTCGCACCGGGCGGCGGCACGACGTGCCCGTCCAGTGCACCGGCCGGGACCTCGTACACCGACACCGAGGGCATGTCCACGACGCACCTGGTGACCGCGGACAAGTGGGGGGACGTCGTCTCCTACACGCTGACCATCGAGCAGACCGGCGGCTCGGCCATGACCGTGCCCGGCCGGGGCTTCCTGCTCAACAACGAGATGACGGACTTCGACTTCACGCCGCTGTACCCGGGCGTCCCGGACCCGAACCTGCCGGCCGCCTTCAAGCGGCCGCGCTCGGCGATGTCCCCGACCATCGTCCTGAAGGACGGCAGGCCGTTCATCGCGGTCGGCTCCCCGGGCGGGGCGACCATCATCACCACGGTGCTGCAGATCCTGGTCAACCGCCTGGACCTGGGCATGAACCTGGAGCAGGCGATCGCCGCGCCCCGGGCCTCGCAGCGCAACGCCGCCTCCACGCAGGCCGAGCCGGCGTTCCTGAACCTGCCGCAGATCCCGGGGCTGGAGGCGCTGGGCGAGACGTTCACGCTCGCGCCGCCCTCGGGGACGCCGACCCCCGAGATCGGGGCCGCGACCGGGCTGGAGTTCCTGCCGGACGGCGCGGTCGAGGCCGCGGCGGAGCCGGCCCGGCGCGGCGGTGGCGCGGCGGCTGTGGTGCATCCGGTGAAGTAGCGGGTGACGTGACAAGTGACGTGGCCGTACTGCTTCGGCAGTACGGCTGCGTCAGCACGTTCGTGAAACCACGCTGTCTCACGCAATGGACGCGGTAAGGGTCACCTCGTCGATCCACCTATAGTCATTCCCATGATCGACACGCAGAGCTCCCGCACGTCCGCCGCCACCAAGGCGTCGCGGATGATGTGCGGCTGCATGCCCTCGTGTCGAATGTGCAGCTGCTGAGTCTTCGACTCCCCGAACCGGGTTCTCGCAGCTCCTCCCCCTTGTAAGCCTTCGTGGCGCGCCGTTGTCGCGCGCCCGCCGCCGCGTGGTCGCGGCCTTTTGGAAAGCGTCATGATTGAAATCAAGAACCTGACAAAGGTTTACCCTGCGCGAAATCGCGGCGTCACCGCCCTGGACGGCGTGGACCTCTCGGTGGCCGCCGGCGAGGTCTACGGCGTCGTCGGCCGCTCCGGGGCCGGCAAGAGCACGCTGATCCGCTGCGTGAACCTGCTGGAGCGTCCCACCTCCGGCACGGTGTCGGTGGCCGGGCGCGAGCTCACGGCCCTGGGCGGGCGGCGGCTGCGGGCCGAACGGCGCCGTATCGGCATGGTGTTCCAGCACTTCAACCTGCTCTCCAGCCGTACCGCGCGGGAGAACGTCGAGCTGCCGTTGGAGATCGGCGGCCGGCTGACGCGCCGCGAGCGGCAGGCCCGTGCCGGGGAACTGCTGGACGTGGTCGGGCTGTCCGACCGGGCCGGGGCGTACCCGGCGCAGCTGTCCGGCGGGCAGAAGCAGCGGGTCGGGATCGCGCGGGCGCTGGCCGCCGACCCGCACGTGCTGCTGTCCGACGAGGCCACCTCGGCGCTGGACCCGGAGACCACGCGCAGTGTGCTGAAGCTGCTCAAGGAGGTCAACGAGCGGCTCGGGGTCACGGTGCTGCTGATCACGCACGAGATGGAGGTCGTCAAGGCCGTGTGCGACAGCGCGGCCCTGATGCGCGACGGCCGGATCGCCGAGTCCGGGACCATCCCGGAGTTGCTCGCGCGGCAGGGTTCGGAGCTGGCTCGGGAGCTGTTCCGGCTGGGCCCGGCGCCGGAGCCGGCGCTGCCGGACAGAACGGTGCTGGACGTCACGTTCCACGGCGATTCCACGGCGCAGCCGCTGATCTCGCAGCTGGCGCGGACGTACTCGGTCGACGTGACGATTCTGGGCGCGGCCATCGAGACGGTGAACGGGCGGACGGTCGGGCGGATGCGGATCGGGCTGCCGGGGCGGTTCGAGGACAACGTGGTGCCGATCGGGTTCCTGCGGGAGCGGGGGCTGAATGTCGAGACGGTCACTGCTGAGACCACCGCCAAGACGATCGCCGTAACCGCCGCAGCCCGGAACAGCGTGGAGGTCGGGTCATGAGCTGGTCGGACATGCAGCCGCTGCTGTGGCAGGCGACCTTGGAGACGCTGCAGATGGTCGGCTGGTCGGCGCTGTTCACGGTGCTCGTCGGCCTGCCGATCGGGCTCCTGCTGGTCCTCACCGACCGCGGCGGCCTGCTGGCCAACGCGCCGGCGAACAAGGCTTTGGGCACGGTGGTGAACGTCGGGCGCTCGCTGCCGTTCATCATCCTGCTGATCGCGATCACGCCGTTCACCCGCGGGGTCGTCGGCACCACCATCGGCGTGGACGCCGCGATCGTGCCGCTGGCCGTGGGCGCGGTGCCGTTCTTCGCCCGGCTGGTGGAGACCGCGGTGCGCGAGGTCGACCGGGGCCTGGTCGAGGCCTCGGCCGCGATGGGCGCCTCGCACCTGGCCACCGTGCGCAAGGTCCTGCTCCCGGAGTCGCTGCCGGCGCTGGTCAGCGGCCTGACGACGACCGTGGTCGCGCTGGTCGGCTATTCGGCCATGGCCGGCGCGATCGGCGGCGGGGGCCTGGGCGACCTGGCCATCCGCTACGGCTACCAGCGCTTCGAGAACGGGCTCATGATCGCCACGGTCGTGCTGCTGATCGTCCTCGTCCAGATCCTCCAGTGGCTCGGCGACTTCACCGCCAAGCGGCTGGCTCACCGGTAACCACCCCGGCCACACCCCCCACCTCAGTACACGGAAGAAAGAAGACCTTGTTATGCGTAACAAGAAGCTCGCCGCGTCCCTGATCGCCCTGTCGGGCGTCCTGGCCGTGGGTCTGACCGCCTGCTCCTCCTCGAAGTCCGCCGGCACCGGCGCGACCGCCAAGGCCGCCGACGGCGTGGACTCCATCACCGTCGCGGCCTCCCCGGTCCCGCACGCGCAGATCCTGGACTACGTCCGCGACAACCTGGCGGCCAAAGCCGGCCTGAAGCTGACGGTGAAGGAGTTCACCGACTACGTCCAGCCGAACCTGGCCACCCAGGACGGCGAGGTCGACGCCAACTACTTCCAGCACCAGCCCTACCTGGACGACTTCAACAAGAGCAAGGGCACCGACCTGGTCCCGGTGGTCGGCGTCCACCTGGAGCCCCTCGGCCTGTACTCGCACAAGGCCAAGTCCCTGGACCAGATCAAGGACGGCGCCACCATCGCCGTCCCCAACGACGCCACCAACGAGGGCCGCGCGCTGAAGCTACTGGCCGACAACAACCTGATCACCCTCAAGCCCGGCGCCGGCACCACGGCCACGGAGAAGGACGTCGCGGACAACCCCGAGCACCTGAAGTTCAAGCCCCTGGAAGCCGCCGAACTCCCCCGCGCCCTGGACGACGTGGACGCCGCGGTCATCAACGGAAACTACGCCCTGCAGGCCAAGCTCACCCCGAGCAAGGACGCGCTGGCCCTGGAGAAGACGGCCGGCAACCCCTACGTCAACATCCTGGTGGTGAAGAAGGGGCACGAGAACGACCCGGCGGTGAAGAAGCTGGCCGCGCTGCTGACCTCGGACCAGGTGAAGCAGTACATCGAGAAGACGTTCAACGGGTCGGTGATCCCGGCGAGCTGATCTGCTCGGAGTCCGGCCCGGCGGCGGTCACGCTGCCGGGCCGGGCTGCTGCCCGCCACGCCTGGACGATCGCGACGTACTTCTCCGGGAACTCCGTGTCGTAGAAGTTCTTGTACCGCTCCAGCGGCGCCGGAAGACGGTGCCGGGAGCCGTCGTGCAGATAGACGTCGACGGAGGTGTCACCGGCGATCACGTCCAGCCTGATGTCCAGGACGTCGCTCCATGGGATGAAGCGGCGCCGCAGTGTCTGGATCCTGATTCCCTCGGCGGTGACAGTCGTGGACCACGGCCGGATCATCAGCGCGAAGGGAATCGCCGTCAGCACGTTGAGCGCGATCGCCGGGCGCGGCCCCATCCAGTGCCAGGGCAGCAAGGCGACCATCGGATACGCGTCGAGCCGCATCAGTTTGCGCGGTCTTCTGTAGACCAAGTCCCCCACGACCCGGATGCTATACCCGCCGCCGGCCTCACGTTCTAGCCGCCATCGCGACGCCCAGCGTGATCATCGTGACCGCGATGACGCCGTCCAGCACCCGCCAGGCCTTCGGGCGCGCGAGCAGGGCGCCGAGGCTGCGGGCGCCGAAGCCCAGGCCGGAGAACCACAGGACGCTGCCGGTGATGGCACCGAGGGCGAAGTACCAGTGGGCACTGCCGTAGCTGTTGCCCACGGTGCCCAGGAGCAGGACGGTGTCGAGGTAGACGTGGGGGTTGAGCCAGGTCAGGGCCAGGCAGGTGAGGACCGCGGTGCGCAGGGACTTCTCGCCCGCGCCGTCGGCGGCCAGGTGGTCCTGGTGGCGCCAGGCGCGGCGGGCGGCGAGCAGGCCGTAGGTCACCAGGAAGGCCGCGCCGATCCAGGCGATCACGGTCACGGCCGTGGGCATGCGGCGCACCAGGGCGCCCAGGCCCCCGACCCCGGCGGCGATCAGGACCGCGTCGGAGGCCGCGCAGATCGCGACGATGGGGCCCACGTGCTCGCGGCGGACACCCTGGCGCAGGACGTACGCGTTCTGCGCGCCGATGGCCACGATCAGGGACAGGCCGGTGCCCAGGCCCGCTGCGGCGGCCGCGAGGGAGGAGGTCATGAGCACGATGCTAGGAAGGTATGTGATCCCAAGGCCAGCTCACTTTTCTTGGCTATCATTAGAGATCATGATGACGGACCTGCCGCTGGACCACGTGCGCACCCTCCTGGTCGCGGTGGACGCCGGCACCTTCGAGGCCGCGGCCCGCATCCTGCACGTCACGCCCTCCGCGGTCAGCCAGCGGATCAAGGCACTGGAGCAGCGCACCGGCCGCGTGCTGCTGGTCCGCTCCAAGCCGCTGCGCCCGACCGAGTCCGGCGTCGCGGTGGTGCGCTTCGCCCGGCAGCTGGCCTGGCTGGAGGACAACGCCCGCGCGGAGCTGGGGCTGACCGGCGCGGATCAGACGTTGTCGATCGCGGTGAACTCCGACTCCCTGAGCACCTGGTTCCCCGAGGTGACGGCCCGCTTCGGCCCCGATTCGGGGGTGTGCTTCGATCTTCACCGCGAGGATCAGGACTACACGGACGAGTTGCTGCGCGCCGGCCTGGTGATGGCAGCCGTCTCGTCGTCGCCGAAGCCGGTGCAGGGCTGTGTGGTGCGGCCGCTGGCGCGGATGCGGTATCGGGCGGTGGCCACACGCGGGTTCATCAGACGCTGGCTGCCGGACGGCGTCGACGCGCCGGACACCGCTGCGGCGCTGGCTGCCGCGCCGGTCGTCATCTTCAACCGCAAGGACGATCTCCAGGACGCCTTCCTGCGCGGCCTCGGCACGACGGCCTCCGGGCCGCGCCAATACATGCCCGCCACCGACGCCTTCCTCTACGCGGTCGAGTCCGGCCTCGGCTGGGGTCTGATCCCGGATGTGCAGGCCAAGCAGTTCGGCCAGGTGGAGCTGGTCGAGTTGACCCCGGGGCGGCCGGTGGACGTGCCGCTGTACTGGCAGCAGTGGAAGCTCGCGCCGCCGATGCTGACCGAGGTCGGGGACGTCGCGGCGGAAGTCGCGGCGCGGCGGTTGGAGCGGTTGGGGTAGAGGCTCATTTCTCGGCCCCCAGCGCCGAGAAATAGACCGGCACCCACAGCAGCGCCAACCCGACCGCGCCGGCCCACAGACAGGCCTGGATCCCCAGCGTCGCCCCGATCACCCCGGCGAGCAGCGAGCCCAGGGACAGCGCGCCGAACAGCAGGAAGCGGAACGTCGCGTTCACTCGGCCGGCCATCGCCTCCGGCGCCGCGGCCTGCCGCAGGCTGACGCCCAGGACGTTGTCGAGGCCGACCCGGCCCAGCGTCACCGCCCACGCGAGCGCCGCGACCACCAGCCACGGCCCGTGCCCGACCAGCGGAATCAACAGGCTGATGGGGGCCGTCACCAGGCTCGCCAGCCACATCGTGCGCGTCGCGCCGAAGCGGCGGCCCAGCCACGGCGCCGAGCGCGCCCCGAGCAGCGAGCCGACGGCTCCCAGCGCGAGGAAGGCGCCGAGCAGCGATGGGCCGTCGGCCGTCCCCAGCCGCAGCACGAAATAGGTCGGCAGCAGCGTGACGATCAGCATGGTCGCCAGGTTGGCGAGCGCGCCCTTGAGGACCAGCGGCCGCAACACGCTGTCGCCGAGCACGAAGCGCAGCCCTTCGAGCATCTCGGCCCGCAGATCGCGCGCCGCGCCGACGGCCGGCGCCGGCTCCGGCTCGCGCACCCGCATCAGGAACAGCGCCGAGGCCAGGTAGCTGACGGCGTCCAGGGCGACGACCCCGGAGGCGGTCAGCGCCTGCACGAGCAGGCCGGCCAGGCCCCGTCCGGCGATCTGGCCGACCGCGTCCATGCCGACCAGCGAGGCGTTCGCCTCGACCAGCCGGTCGCGGCCGACGACGTGCGGCAGGTAGCTGAGCGAGGCGACGTCGAAGAACACGGTCGCCACCCCGGCGACGGCCACCACCGCGCACAGCCAGAAGTAGGTCAGCACACCGCAGAACGCCGCGACGGGCACCGAGCCGAAGGCCGCCGCGCGCGCCAGGTCCGCCGCGATCAGCAGCGGACGGCGGCGCATCCGTTCCACCCACACGCCCGCGGGCAGGCCGATCAGCAGGAACGCGCCGGTGTTGAGCGCGGCGAGCACGCCGATGCCGGCGGCCGAGGTGTGCAGGACGAGTTGGGCGACGAGCGGGACGGCCAGGGTGCCGACCGCGGTGCCGAGCTTGCTGATCGCGGCCGCGGTGTAGACGTCGCGGAAGGCGCGGTTCGCACGGACCAGGCCGGCGGGTTTCGGGGCGGGCTTCGCGGCGCGCTTCGGGGCCGGTTCCGCAGCCGGTTCCGCAGGTATGGGGCGGGTTTCGCGGAGGTCGATGGTCATGAGCAGACCATGGCGCGGGACGGTGGCCTGCCTCGATAGATTTAGCCAGGAGCGAATCGAAAGGGGGCGATGGCGGTGCTGGAAGTCGAGTTCACCACGGCGGATGTGGCCCGCACGCGCTTCGCGTTCTCTCCGTTGTGGGAGGTGGTCGCGGCGGTGCGGGTGTTGAAGTATCCCGGCGATCATCCGCTGCACGCCGGGTGGGCGGCGGTGGCGCGGGACCGGCTGGCCGCCGCCGGTGTCACCTGGGGCCTGTTATCCCACCTGGTTCCGGCGCACCGCATCCCCGCGTTCCTCGCGCCGCCGCCGACGACGCCGGTGCCCGATCTGGATCTGGAACTGCGGGCGCTGCAAGCCACGCCGCCGCAGAGCATCCGCGAGGGCGTCGCGCACCTCGATCCCACGCCGCGCCTGGAGGCGCTGTGCCAGGACCCTGAGAATCAGCTCGCCGAACTCGCCGCGAGCATCACGGACTTCTTCGGCGTCGCACTGGCGCCGTACTGGCCGCGCATCATGACGATCTACGAAGCCGACGTGCTGTACCGCGCGCGCCGGTTGCTGGACGGCGGGATCACGCGGCTGTTCGACGACCTCGACGCCAGCCTGGCGTGGCGCGACGACACATTGCGCATCGCGCACCGGCGTTCCTCGGGGCGCAGATCCCTGTCGGGGCAGGGGCTTCTGCTGGTGCCCTCGGTGTTCATCTGGCCGCAGGTGTTCTCGCTGATCGTTCCGGCGTATCAGCCGGCGCTGCGCTATCCGCCGCGGGGGTGGCCGCTTTGTGGGAGCACCGCACGGGCGATGCTCCCGCGGCGCTGGCCGCGGTTCTCGGCAAGGGCCGCGCGCGGCTGCTGGCCGAACTCGACGCGCCGGCTTCGACGACGGACCTCGCGCGCCGTACCGGGCTGTCCGCCGGCGGTGTGTCGCAGCATCTGACCGCGCTGCGCGACGCGGGGCTGGTCGACGCGCACCGGACGGGGCGGTATGTGCTGTATGTGCGCAGTCGGATCGGCGAGGCGCTGGTCACGGAGAACGGCGACCGGCTCGGCTGAGCAACGAGCGCGGCTGAGCAAACCAGCGCCGCCGGGCCGCAACCACCCCGATCCGCCACGCAGCCCTCAGATCCCGAACCGCGCCGCCAGCCCGTCGAGCATCGCCTCGAGCCCCAGGTCGAACTCCTCCGTCGCGTCCACCGGCGACAGGCCGGCCCGGACCAGTTCGGCGAAGCGCGGGAAGCGGCCGCTGCGCAGCAGCCACTCCATGTTCGAGCGGAGCAGCATCCTGACATCGCCGTCGGCGCCGTAGCCGCGCCGTTCCAGCATCATGCGCTGGTTCACCTCGCCGTCGGCGGCGCCGCGGGCGTAGGCGTCCAGTGCTCTGATGAGCTGCATCTTCTGGTCGCCGGTCAGCGGCAGGGGTTCCAGGGCGGCGAGCATGCGCTCCAGGACCAGGTTGCGGCTGGGGGTGAGGGTGGTCGGGACCTGGGCCTGGGCCGCCGGGAGCCAGGGGTGGGCCAGGGCGGTGTCGCGGCGGCGGCGGGCGGCTTCGCGGAAGACCGCGCGCCAGTCGGCGGGGTCGGCGGTCAGGGGGGTGGAGGCGGTCACCGAATCGGTCATGAGCTCCACGAGCTCGTCCTTGCTGTCGACGTAGCGGTACAGCGCCATGGTGGCCACGCCGAGGCGTTCGGCCAGTCTGCGCATGGAGACCGCGTCCAGGCCCTCGGCGTCGGCCAGGGCGACGGCGGCCTCGGCGATCTGGACGTGAGTCAGGGTGGTGCGGGCGCCCCGGGGGGCGTCGAGGCGCTCCCAGATCGTCGCGGGGATGCCGCCTTCCTCCGCGGACGGGGCAGTCCCGTTCTTGGTCTTCGCCATGCGTGAAGCCTCCCATGGGGTCGTCTTGTGTACAGCGTACGCGCGGATGTACGGTGTACGCATCAGCGCGTACACCGTACACATCCCAGGGGGATCACCATGACCGCCGCGACCATCGACACCGCCGCCGCCGCCACCGCCGCCACCACGACCGGGGCCCAGCAGGACGCCGATCCGCTGCGCGTCGCCGTCATCATCGGCAGCACCCGCGAGGGCCGCTTCGGGCCGACCGTGACCGACTGGTTCGTCGCCGAGGCCCGGCGCCGGCACCCCGACCTCGTCCTCGACGTCGTCGACCTGGCCGAGGCGGACCTGCCGCTGACCATGACCGGGTTCGGGCAGCCGCGCCCGGAGGCGGTGGCGGCCCTGGCCCCGCGGCTGGCCGGCGCGGACGCCTTCGTCGTCGTCACGCCGGAGTACAACCACAGCTTCCCGGCGGCGCTGAAGAACGCGATCGACTGGTACCACGGCGAATGGAGCCGCAAGCCCGTCGCCTTCGTCTCCTACGGCGGCGTCTCCGGCGGCCTGCGCGCGGTGCAGCAGTTGCGCCACGTCTTCATCGAACTGTCCGCGGTGCCGATCCGGGACACGCTCAGCTTCACCGAGTTCTGGACCCAGTTCGGCCAGGACAAGTCCTGGCCGGCCCCTTCCGAGAACCGCGACAAGGCCGTGGACGGCCTGATGGACCAGCTGATCTGGACCGCCAGGACGCTGCGCGCCGGGCGGCGGGAAGCGGCCGCGGGCTGAAAAGGTGCGCCCAGCGCAAAAATATAATTGCGCTCAGCGCAAGTTCAGGAGAAGGTGGAGCCGTGTCCGCGCCCGAGAACGAAGCGGGCTCCCGGCGTGAGCAGAAGCGCCTGGAGACCCGCAAATGCATCACCCAGGCCGCCTTGCAGCTGACCCTGGAGAACGACGGCCTGCAGAACGTCAGCCCCGACGAGATCGCCGAACGCGCCGGGGTCTCCGCGCGCACGTTCCACAACTACTTCCACAGCCGCGAGGCCGCGCTCGGCGCGCTGCCGGGCGACCGCGCGCGCCGGGTGGCCCTCGCCTTCAGCGAGCGCCCGGCCGCCGAGCCCTTCGACGTCGCGCTGGCCGAGGCGGTCGTCGCGGAGTTCACGCTGGGCCACGAGCCGGACAAGGCCAGCGTGCGCAAGCTGCGCGCGATCATGGCCGACGGGAGCTACAGCAAGGAGGCGCTTCGCAGGGTCATGGCCGAGAAGGGGGTGCGTCCGCACTTCCTGGAGGCGATGACCCAGCTCGAGGACCAGCTCACGCCGGTGATCGCGGCCCGGCTCGGGCTCGATGAGAGCACCGATCTGCTGCCGCGGATCGTGGCCGCGGCCGTGAGCGGCGCGGTGCGGGTGGCGACCAAATACTGGCTGCGCGACGACGTCGAGGCCCCCTACACTGCCCTGCTGCGCCAAGCCGTGCGCACAGCCGCCGCGCTGGGCGGCCAGCCGGGCATCCCGTCCCCGCCGGGGGCCAGCTTACCGGAAAACGAAAACCCCTGATTCCGCATACAGTGCTCGCCCGGCCACGCCGACCGCCACCGCCGCCGGCAGGTGCGAGATAGATGGGACGATCTCCATGCTTATCAGAATCCTGAAACAATACCTGCGACCGTACAGAGGGCCGATCTCGCTGGTCCTGGCGCTGCAGTTCGTGCAGACGCTGTGCGCGCTGTACCTGCCCACGCTGAACGCCGACATCATCGACGACGGCGTGGTCAAGGGCGACACCGGCTACGTCATCAAGACCGGCGCCCTGATGCTCGTGTTCTCGCTGCTGCAGATCTCCTGCTCGATCGGCGCGGTCTACTTCGGGGCGAAGACCGCGACGGCGCTGGGCCGGGACCTGCGGGCCGGGATCTTCGACCGGGTGCAGGCCTTCTCCACCCGCGAGGTGGGCCGGTTCGGGGCGCCCTCGCTGCTCACCCGCACCACCAACGACGTGCTGCAGGTGCAGATGGTGGTCCTGATGACCTTCACCATGGCCGCCGCGGCGCCGGTGATGCTGGTCGGCGGCGTGATCCTGGCGCTGCGCCAGGACGTGCCGCTGTCCGGGCTGCTGGTCGCGATCATCCCGGCGCTGGCCATCGCGATCGGGATCATCATCCGGCGGATGGGTCCGCTGTTCCGGATCGTGCAGGTGCGCATCGACAAGATCAACGGCGTGATGCGCGAGCAGATCACCGGCATCCGCGTCATCCGGGCCTTCGTCAAGGACGAGCACGAGAACGAGCGCTACGGCCGGGCCAACAACGAACTGCTGGACGTCTCCCTGCGGGTCGGCAAGCTGATGGCGCTGATGTTCCCGGTCGTGATGACGATCGTGAACTTCGCCAGCGTCGGCGTGCTGTGGTTCGGTGCCAAGCGCATCGACTCCGGCGGCATGCAGATCGGGTCGCTGACGGCGTTCCTGAGCTACCTGATGCAGATCCTGATGTCGGTCATGATGACCACCTTCATGTTCATGATGGTGCCGCGCGCCGCGGTGTGCGCCGACCGCATCGGCGAGGTGCTGGAGACCGAGTCCAGCGTCGTCCCGCCGACGGTGTCGGTGCTGCCGCAGATCTCCGGCACGCTGGAGTTGCGCGGGGCCAGCTTCAAGTACCCCGGCGCCGAGGACTGCGTGCTGAACAACGTCTCGCTGAACGCCCGGCCCGGCGAGACCACCGCGATCATCGGCTCCACCGGCGCGGGCAAGACCACGCTGCTGAACCTGGTGCCCCGGCTGGCCGACGTCACCGACGGCGCGGTGCTGGTGGACGGCGTGGACGTGCGCGAGCTGGACCCCAAGCGGCTCACCGAGTCGATCGCGATCGTGCCGCAGAAGCCGTACCTGTTCACCGGCACCATCGCCTCCAACCTGCGCTACGGCCGGCCCGACGCCTCCGACGAGGAGCTGTGGCAGGCACTGGAGACCGCGCAGGCCAAGGACTTCGTCGAGCGCATGCCCGAGAAGCTGGACTCGCCGATCTCGCAGGGCGGGACCAACGTCTCCGGCGGTCAGCGCCAGCGCCTGGCGATCGCCCGCGCGCTGGTGCACAAGCCGGAGATCTTCCTGTTCGACGACTCGTTCTCGGCCCTGGACTACAGCACCGACGCGCGCCTGCGCGCCGCGCTGGTGGACCAGACCCGGGAGTCGACGGTGGTCATCGTCGCGCAGCGCGTCTCCACGATCCGCAACGCGGACCGGATCATCGTCCTGGACCAGGGCGTGGTGGTCGGGTCCGGGACCCACAGCGAGCTGATGGAATCCAACGAGACCTACCGGGAGATCGTGCTCTCGCAGCTCACCGAAGAGGAGGCCGCGGCATGAGCACGGGGAACGGGAACGGGAGCGGCGCGAACGCCGAGCAGAACGGCGCCGGCCAGAACGGCGCCAGCCAGAGCAGCGCCGAGCAGAACGGCGCGGCTCAGAACGGTGCAGGCCAGAACGGTGCAGGCCAGAACGGCGCCACCCAGAACGGCGCGGCTCAGAACGGCGCCCAGCCGGAGGCCGCGAACAAGCCGCCGGTCCCGGGCGCGCCCGGCCCCGGCGGCGACCGCCTGGAGACCGAGAGCGAGGGCGACGCGCCCCGTCCGCAGCAAGGCGGCGCGCTGCGCGGCCCGGCGGCGTTCATGTCGGGTCCGGCCGCGAAGTCCAAGGACTTCAAGGGCTCCTCGCGCCGGCTGCTGTCCTACCTGCGTCCGGAGCGCCCGATCCTCATCGTCTCGATGGTGATGGCGGCGATCGGCGTGGGGATGTCGGTCTGGGGACCGAAGCTGCTGGGCAAGGCCACCGACCTGATCTTCGCCGGCGTCATCGGCAAGCAGGCCAAGGCCGGTCCGAACGGCCAGTACCCGACCAAGCAGGAGATCATCCAGCGTCTGCGGGACACCGGCCACGGCACCCAGGCCGACCTGCTGAAGTCCATCAACTTCACGCCGGGCCACGGCATCGACTTCACCAAGGTCGGGCACGTCCTGGCGATCCTGCTGGGGATCTACGTCCTGGTCTTCGTCTGCATGATGATCCAGTCGCGGCTGGTGATCGTGGTGGTCAACCGGGCGATGGCGCGGCTGCGCACCGACATCGAGGCCAAGCTGAGCCGGCTGCCGCTGTCCTACTTCGACAAGCAGCCGCGCGGCGAGGTCCTGTCCCGGGCCACCAACGACGTGGACAACCTGGCGCAGTCGCTGCAGCAGTCGCTGGCGCAGGTGGTGATGCAGGTCTTCACGCTGATCGGCGTGACCGCCTTCATGCTGTGGACCTCCTGGCTGCTGGGCCTGATCGCGATCGCGACGGTGCCGCTGTCGGTGCTGGTCGCCGGGCAGATCGGCAAGCGGTCCAAGCCGCAGTTCGTCAAGCAGTGGGCGGCCACCGGGCGGCTGAACGCGCACATCGAGGAGATGTACACCGGCCACCAGCTGGTGAAGGCGTTCGGCCGGCAGGAGGAGTCGGCGGCGGAGTTCAAGAAGCAGAACGACTCGCTGAACGACGCCAGCTTCAAGGCCCAGTTCATCAGCGGCCTGATCCAGCCGGCGATGATGTTCCTCGGCAACGTCACCTATGTGCTGGTCGCGGTGGTCGGCGGCCTGCGGGTCTCGGCCGGCGCGCTGTCGCTGGGCAGCGTCCAGGCCTCGATCCAGTACACGCGGCAGTTCAGCATGCCGCTGTCGCAGGTCGCGGCGATGGCCAACATGATGCAGTCCGGGGTGGCCTCGGCCGAGCGGATCTTCCAGATCCTGGACGCCGAGGAGATGTCCGCCGAGCCGGCGCAGCCGGTGGAGCTGGAGCACGTCCAGGGGCGGGTGGAGTTCCAGGACGTGAACTTCAGCTACTCCGCCGACCGGCCGCTGATCGAGGACCTGTCGCTGGCCGTGCAGCCGGGGCAGACCGTGGCCATCGTCGGCCCGACCGGGGCCGGCAAGACCACGCTGGTGAACCTCCTGATGCGGTTCTACGAGGTGGACTCCGGCGCGATCCTGCTCGACGGCGTCGACACGGCCCTGATGTCGCGGGAGTACCTGCGGGACCAGACCGGCATGGTGCTGCAGGACGCGTGGCTGTTCGGCGGCACCATCGCCGACAACATCGCCTACGGCACCCAGGACGCCTCGATGGAGCGGATCCAGACCGCCGCGGCGGCCACGCACGTGGACCACTTCGTGCGCACGCTCCCCGACGGCTACGACACCGTGATCGACGAGGAGGGCTCGAACCTCTCGGCGGGCGAGAAGCAGCTGATCACGATCGCCCGGGCCTTCCTGGCCGAGCCGGCGATCCTGATCCTGGACGAGGCCACCTCCTCGGTCGACACCCGCACCGAGGTGCTCATCCAGCGCGCGATGAACAAGCTGCGCGAGGGCCGGACCTCGTTCGTCATCGCGCACCGGCTGTCCACGATCCGCGACGCCGACATGATCCTGGTCATGGAGAACGGCCGGATCGTGGAGACGGGGACGCACACGCAGCTGCTGGACGCCGACGGGGCTTACTCGCGGCTGTACGCGGCCCAGTTCGCGCAGGCCCTGGCCGAGGTCGACTAGTACCGGTCGACTGACACCGGTTCGACTGACCGGTCGATCAAGCCAAAGGCCTGCGTCACCACGGGCCGGCCGACTCCGAGGGGGGAGTCGGCCGGCCCGTTTCGCGTTCGTCACCGACCTGAGAAGAGAGGTTGTTAAGCTCCGAAGATGGCTCACGAGCAAGCGGCAGACCGGTATCTGAAGGCCCTGGAGGCGACCCTCGCGCCGGACATGGTGCGCGGCGTGTACGTCGTCGGCTCCGCCGCGCTCGGCAGTTGGCGGGCCGGGCGCAGCGATCTGGACGTGCTGGTGGTGCTGGACCGCCCGATGAGCGTCTCGGATTCGGCGATGATCGGCGAGATGCACGCCGTGCTGGAGGCCACGCGCGCCGACGGTCCGCACAGCGACGCGCACTACGTCACCCCGGATCTGCTCGGGGCACGCAGCGAGGTGAAAGTTCCGTTCGCGGTGGACGGGGTCTTCAAGCCCGAGGGGCATGTCACCGATCCGGTGCTGTGGGCGGTTCTGGCCAAGCACGGGATCACGCTGCACGGCCCGAGCGCCTCGGAGTTGCGGGTGGCTCCGGATCCGGCGTGGCTGCGGGAGTGGAACCACGGGAACCTGGAGTCGTACTGGCGCGGGCAGGTCGGCTACCGGCCGCATTTCGCGAAACAGGATCCTGACGCCACGGTCGATCCCTACCTGCTGGCCTGGGAGGCGACCGGGCCGGGGCGGCTGCACGCGACGATCGCCACCGGGGAGGTCATCTCGAAGGAGGCTTCGGCGGACTACACGGCGAAGCTCTTCCCGAAGTACGCGGATCTGTGCGCGAAGGCGAAGGCGTATCGGCTGGGCGATGAGAGCGTCACGTGTACGACAACTGAGGTGCTTCGGGTGATCGACCTGGTAGAGGCCGTGTGCAACTCGGCAAAGGAACTGCCATGAATCCGTGACTTCCTGGCTACCTGCGAGTAGCTTTACCGACCGGTAACCACACGCGTGTGACCCTGATCTGTATTGGCCAAATGCAGATCCCCGAACCGCTCGCCCCGGTCTAAGGGAGTCAGTATGCGTCCCTTCAGTTCTCGCGCAATCGCTCCTGCGTCGCTCATTATGCGCAAGTTGCGAATGGGCCCAAACCGCATGCTCCACGCAATTTCCGCCTTGCTCTTGGCTGTGCCGTTCCTGGCATTGGCCGCCCCGGCCCAGGCCGTCACCTCGTCGGGGATCAACGACTTCTCCTGCAGGCCCAGCGCCTCGCACCCCCGACCGGTGGTGCTGGTGCACGGCACGTTCGCCAACGCCGGTGACAACTGGCTGGTCGGCGCGCCCTACATCGCCTCGCGCGGTTTCTGCGTCTTCGAGCTCGACTACGGCCAGGAGCCCGGCATCCCGGTGTTCCACGGTCTGGCGCCGGTGGCGCAGTCCGCGCAGCAGCTCTCCGACTACGTCAACCAGGTGCTGGCGGCCACCGGCGCCTCGCAGGTAGACATCGTCGGGCACAGCCAGGGCGGGATGATGCCCCGCTACTACCTGAAGTTCCTCGGTGGCGCCGCCAAGGTGCACACGCTGGTGGGCCTCGCGCCCTCCAACCACGGCACCGACCTCGACGGCATCGAGACGCTGGCCGCCGACTACTTCCCCGGCGCGATCGGCCTGATCGGCACGGCGTGCCCGGCGTGCACCGACCAGATCGTCGGATCGCCGCTGATGCAACAGCTGAACGCCGGCGGGGACACCGTGCCCGGCGTGCAGTACACGGTGATCTCCACGGTGTACGACGAGGTCGTGACGCCGTGGCAGTCGCAGGCTCTCAGCGGGCCCAACGTGCACAACGTCGTGCTGCAGAACCTGTGCGCCACCGACCTGTCCGAGCACGTGACCATCGGCACCACCGACAAGATCGCGCTGCACGAGACGGTCAACGCCCTGGACCCGGCACACGCGACGCCGACGAACTGCCTGTCGGTCTTCTCGTAGATCGCCTAGTTCCAAGACACGCCCCAGATCCGCCACGATGCGGCAGCTCTAAAGTCGAGCCATGACCCAAGAGCCCGACTGCTACAGCTGCCGCAACGACGCCCGCCTCGCCGACCTGCCGCCCCGCGAACGCATCGGCCACGACGAACACTGGCGCGCGGCACACGCGATCGGCACAGCCCTGCCGGGCTGGCTGGTGCTGGTGCCGCGCCGCCACGTCACGACGATCGCCGAACTGACCGACGCCGAGGCGGCGGGACTGGGCAGCTGGCAGGTCCGGCTCTCGCGCGCGCTGCACGCGGTGACGGGCTGCCAGAAGACCTACGTGGTGCAGTTCGCCGAGGCGGCCGGCTTCGGACACGTGCACTTCCACATCGTCCCCCGCAACCCCGAGCTGCCGCCGGAGCTGCGGGGGCCGCGGGTGTTCGAGCTGCTCGGGCGCGACGAGGACGAGGCCCTCACGGGCGAGCGGATGGATGAGATCGCGGTGGCGCTGAGGGCTGCGTTGGAAAGCTAGGCGATTGATTCCTGGGGGTACCGGCGCGAAACGGTTGATCAGCGGCGCCTGGCCGCCCCGGCCGACCACCCACAGCCAACCAGGCTGCGGGAGGTCGTCCGGGTCGCCCATGCTTGCTGCTGAACCGTTTCGCAAGACTGCTTGTCAGGTGCGGTGCTGCTTGCCGGAACCCCCAGGAATCAACCGTCTAGTCCACCACAGCCTGCTGCACCACGAACCCGCCCGGCAGCGGCGGCCCCACCGCCTTGCCGCCGGATCCGCGGTCCATGAAGCGGGTCGCGAGGACCACCGAGCGGGCGGCGGCGTCGTCGCCGTCGATGCGGCCGAACAGCAGCTGCGCGGCGGTGCGGCCCAGGGCCGCGGGGTCCTGGCTGACCACTGATATCGGCGGGTCGAGCTTGTCGGCGAGCAGGAAGTCGTCGAAGCCGACCAGGGCCAGGCGGCGGGTGGCGCCGGCCTCCACCGCGCCGAGGGTGACCAGGTCGTTGCCGCTGAACAGGGCGGTGGGCGGGTTGGGTGCCTTCATCATGTCGGCGATCGCCCTGGCCGCTTCGGGGACGCCGCGCAGGCCGTGGCGGACCAGGGCCGGGTCGACGGCCAGGCCCGCGGCGGCCATGGCTTGTTCGTAGCCGATGAAGCGTTCGCGCTGGGTCCAGATCTCCTGGCGGTCGCCCAGGTAGGCGATGCGGCTGTGGCCCCGGTCCAGCAGGTGGCGGACGGCCGTGGCGGTGCCGGCGCGGTTGTCCACCGCGACGCAGTCCACGTCCAGGCCGGTGGCCGGGCGGTCGACGCAGACCACCTTCACGCCGCGGGCCATCTGCGCGCGGAAGAAGGGGCGGTTGCCGCCGGTGGGGACCAGGACCAGACCGTCGACCTGGCGGGCACTGAAGGCCGAGACCACGTCGCGCTCGCGGCGCGGGTCGTCGTTGGTGCTGCCGACCAGGACCAGGAAGCCGCGGCGGTACGCCTCGTCCTCCACCGAGCGGGCCAGGGCGGAGAAGAACGGGTTCGCCAGGTCGTCCACCACCAGACCGATGGTGCGCGAATCCTGCGCTTTGCGGCGAAGGTTGCGGGCGATGTCGTTACGCTGGTATCCCAGAGCCCTGATCGCCTCCTCGACGCGGGCGGCCGTGGCCGGCGCCACGCCGGCCTCCCCGGCCACCACGCGCGAGACGGTCATCAGTGACACCCCCGCCGCCTGCGCCACGTCCTTCATCGTGGGCCGCGCTGCCATCCGACCTCCTAGTTCGGCTGGTTAACGTTACCATCCGTGATTCCTCAGCGCCCCCCATTGACAACTCTTCTCAGGGGCCAGACAATCCCCGGTGCCTGTGAACGTTCACAACATACTGAGTCAGTTGCCGTCGAGAGAAGAGACACCGTGACCAGTCCGAACCGCACAGGGCGCCCACCTCGGCGCCGCAGCTCCCTGATATCGGCCGGGGCCTTGATCGCCGCGGCCGCCCTGGGCACCGCGGGCCTGTCCGCCGGCGCCGCGCAAGCCAGCACGAAGGCCGCCGTCAAGGCCGCCTTCGTCGCCGACCCCGCCTCCACGGTCAACACCCTGGTGATGACCTCCGGCGGCGGCAACGACTTCCCGGGCGCCGACTCCCCGTTCGGCATGGTGCAGTGGGGCCCGGACTCCCCCAACGGCAGCCGCAACGACGGCGGCGGCTACGACTACGGCGCCACCAGCACCCGCGGCTTCTCCCTGACGCACATGGCCGGCCCCGGCTGCGGCGCGATGGGCGACGTGCCGGTGCTGCCCTTCACCGGGGGTCTGCCCTCCGGGGACCCGGGTGTGCTCACCGAGTCGCTGAACCACAGCACCGAGACCGGCAACGCCGGCTACTACACGGTGAGCACCGGATCGACGCCGGTGAAGACCGAGCTGACGACCACGGCCCACACCGGGATGGCCCGCTTCACCTTCCCGGCCACAACGCAGGCCGACCTGCTGCTCAAGCTGCTGGACAGCGAGAACGGCAGCAGCAACACCGCCGCGCAGATCGTCGGCAGCAACGAGGTCACCGGCCAAGTCACCTCCGGCGGCTTCTGCGGCGAGACCGGCAGCTACACGCTGCACTTCGACATGGTCTTCGACCAGTCCTTCACGTCCTCGCAGGTCATCTCCGAGAGCGGCCAGGGCAGCCCGAACTCGGTGTTCCTGAACTTCAACACCAGCTCCAACCAGGTGGTCCAGGCCAAGGTCGGCCTGTCCTACGTCTCGGCCGCAAACGCTTCCGCGAACCTGGCCGCCGAGCAGTCGGGGTTCAACTTCTCCACGGTGCAGACCGCGGCGCACAACGCCTGGAACGCGCAGCTGGGCAAGATCCAGATCGCCGGCGGCACCGCCGCCCAGCAGCAGCTGTTCTACACCTCGCTCTACCACGCGCTGCTGCACCCCAACACGGTGACCGACGTCAACGGCCAGTACATGGGCTTCGACAACGCCGTGCACACCGCGGCCTCCGGGCACGCGCAGTACGACCAGTTCTCCGGCTGGGACGTCTACAAGGGGCAGACGCAGCTCGACGCGTTCGTCGACCCCTCGATCGCCTCGGACCAGGCCCAGTCGCTGGTCAACGACTACGCCCAGGGCGGGACGTTCCCGCAGTGGGGCTTCATGAACTTCTACAACTGGGTCATGGACGGTGACCCGGCCACCGCGGCGATCTCCAACTACTACGCCTTCGGCGGCACCGGCTTCGACACGTCGACAGCGCTGTCGGACATGCTCACCGAGGCCACCACGAACAACAACGTGCGCCGCGGCACCTCGCTGGAGAACACCTACGGCTACCTGCCCTCCGACCTGTACACCGGGTCCCTGGGCTGCTGCAACGTCCGCGACTCGGCCTCCAGCCTGATCGAGTACGACAACGCCGACTTCGCCCTGTCCCGCTTCGCCTCGGCCATGGGCGACTCGGCGAACGCCACCAAGTTCAACGTCCGGGCCAACAACTGGAAGCACATCTTCAACCCGGCCAACCAGCTGCTGAACCCGGTGGAGTCCAACGGGAACTTCGACAGCATCACCACCGGCACCACGACCGGGTTCACCGAGTCCACGGCCGCGCAGAACCGCTTCGACGTCGGCTTCGACCAGACCGGACTGGCCGCGCTCTACGGCGGCAACAGCACGATCAACTCGGCGCTGGACTACTACTTCCAGACCTTCAACAGCGCCCACTCCGACCAGTCGTTCCTGTCCAACGAGGTGGACCTGGGCACCCCCTGGTTCTACGACTGGACCGGCGAGCCCTCGCACACCCAGTCGGTCGTGAACCGGTTCCTGAACCAGCTGTACCAGGACACCCCCGGCGGTTTCCCGAACAACGACGACCTGGGCACCATGTCCTCGCAGTACGTCTGGGGCGCCCTGGGCATCTACCCGGTGACCCCGGGCAGCGCGGACCTGGCGTACAACAGCCCGCTGTTCACGCAGGCGGTCGTGCACCTGGACTCCGGCAAGACCATCACGATCAACGCCCCGGCCGCCTCGTCGAGCAACTACTACGTGCAGTCGCTGAACGTGAACGGCACGGCCAGCACGCACACCTGGCTGCCGGCCTCGACCTGGAAGGCCGGCGTCACGCTGGACTTCACGCTCGGCTCCTCGGCGTCCTCCTGGGGCACCGGCGCCGGCGACGCGCCGCCGTCCTACGACCAGAGCAGCTCCGGCAGCAGCACCGGCCCGATCACCTCGGGCATCGCCGGCAAGTGCGCCGACGACAGCAGCCGCGGCACCGCCAACGGCACGCACATCCAGCTGTGGACGTGCAACGGCTCGGTCGCGCAGCAGTTCACGGTCAACTCCAACGGGAGTCTGGGCGTCATGGGCGGTTGCGTGGACGTCACCAGCGGCGGCACCACCGACGGCACCCTGGTGCAGCTGTACACGTGCAACGGCACCGGGTCCCAGGTGTGGCAGCAGCAGTCCAACGGCTCGCTGGTGAACCCGCAGTCCGGCAAGTGCCTGGACGACCCGAACAGCACCACGACCGACGGCACGCAGTTGCAGATCTACACCTGCAACGGCACCAACGCCCAGAAGTGGACGCTGCCGTAACGGTCGAGACGCAAGGCGAAAACTCAAGTAATCAGGGGCCTGGTTCACAGCGAACCAGGCCCCTGATGCCGTTCCCGGGCCTCTCAGTCGCGCGCGTGCTCCAGCAGCCGCCGGATGTTGTCCAGCGGGAACGGGTAGTCCCCGCCGAGGATGATGTGGTCCGCGCCGGCGTCCAGGTAGGCCTGGTAGTTGTCGATCTCGTCGTCGCTGATCATCACGGTGCGCTCCACGGCCTTGGGGTCCCGGCCGACCTTCGCGCACCACTCGTCCAGCACCTGGTTCTTGTGCCGGAAGTTCTCCACCGGGCCGAAGGTGTTCCACATGTCGGCGTACTGCGCCACCAGCCGCAGCGTCACCTTCTCCCCGCCGCCGCCGATCAGGATCGGCAGATCGGGGTCGGCCGGGTTGAGCTTGCCCAGGCGCTCCTTGATCCGCGGCAGCGCGTCCCTGAGCGCGCGCAGCCGCTCCGGCGCCGTTCCGAACTCATAGCCGTACTCGTTGTAGTCCCGCTCGAACCAGCCGGCCCCGACGCCCAGGACATAGCGGCCGCCGGAGAGCTGGTCGACGGTGCGCGCCATGTCCGCCAGCAGCTCGGGGTTGCGGTAGCTGTTGCAGAACACGAGCATGCCGAAGCGGGCCCGCGTGGTGGTCACGGCCATCGCCGCGAGCAGGCTGGAGCCCTCGAAGTGGGTCCCCTCCGGGTCCCCGCTGAGCGGGTAGAAGTGGTCCCAGGTCCAGATCGAGTCCACACCGAGCTCGTCCGCGCGCTGCCACGCCTCGCGCAGGGCGGTGATGTCGGTGTGCTGGGGGCGCAGTTGCACGCCTACTTTGAATCGCGCCATGTCCGGCGGTCCTCACTGTGGGGTGGGGTGGGGGCTTACCGGATTACTCCATCACACTCGATACCGTCCTGGGCGGCCGACCGGCCGATGAGATGGCGGACGTCCAGCACGGGCCCGCACGGCCTACTGGGGCCTACTGGGGCCTACTGGGGCGGAGCGCCCTTCGACCCGTCGCACATCGGCACCCCGCCGAACGCGCCGTTGTTCGCGCCGCCGTGGCCGTCGACCGCGTTGACCCAGCCCCACTTCTGGTTGTCGCCCTCGGTCCAGCCCCACCAGTTGTTGAAGTACTGGCCGCCGCTCTCGGTCCGGGTGCCGCCCTGCGCCTGGCAGATCACCCAGTTCGTGCCCTGAGGCAGGTAGCCGACGGTGGCGCCGCCGCTGCTGACCACCGGGGAGCCGGCGCTGTAGCCGTTGCCCGCCGTGTCGAAGGGGCAGTTGATGCCGGTGCCCTGCGGGGTCACACTCCCCATGCCGCCGGCTCCCAGCCGGCCGGTCAGTACGTACGGCCCGATCCGCTGTGGGTCCCCGGCACCAAGCGTCTGCATCGTCATCGTCCCCCATCCCGTTCTGCGACTGACGATCAGATGGTTACCATACCGATGACATCCAAGATCATGGCCACGGTCATGAGCTCGCGTGGGTCTCCCGCAACTCGCGCTTGAGAACCTTGCCGGAGGGGTTCTTCGGCAGCGCCGGGACGACGACGACCTTCTTGGGCGTCTTGAACCCGGCCAGCCGCGCCCGGCAGAACTCGATGACGTCCTCCGGCTCCAGCCGCTCCCCCGGCTTCAGGACCACCGCCGCGCACACCGTCTCGATCCAGTACGGGTCCGGCACGCCGAACACCGCGACCTCGGCGACGGCCGGATGCTGGTAGACGGTCTCCTCGACCTCACGGCTGGCGACGTTCTCGCCACCGGTCTTGATCATGTCCTTCTTGCGGTCCACGACGCGCAGGAAGCCCTCGTCGTCCATGACGCCGAGGTCGCCGCTGTGGAACCAGCCTCCGCGGAAGGCCTCGGCGGTGCGCTCCGGGTCGTTCCAGTAGCCGAGCATGGTGTGCGGGCCCCGGTGCACGATCTCTCCGACCTCGCCGCGCGGGACCTCCGCACCGTCGTCGTCGACGACGCGGGTCTCGACGTTGAGGGCTGCGCGGCCGGCCGAGCCGGGCTTGCGTTCCTGGTCCTCGGGGCCCAGGACGGTGGCCACGGGGGACATCTCGGTCTGGCCGTAGAAGTTGTACAAGCGCAAAGACGGCAGGCGGCGGCGCAGTTCGGCCAGGACCTCGACCGGCATCGCGGCGGCACCGTAGTAGCCCTTGCGCAGGGTGCTGAGGTCGCGGCTGTCGAAGTCGGGATGGCGCAGCAGCGCGATCCAGACGGTCGGCGGGCAGAAGAACTTGGTGGCGCCCTCCTGCTCGATGGTGCGCAGGATGGTCGCGGGATCGGCGCCGGGGAGCACGATGCTGGTGGCGCCGAGCTGGATGTCCGGGGTGAGGAAGCAGTGCAGCTGCGCACAGTGGTAGAGCGGCAGGGCGTGGACTTCGACGTCGTCGGCGGACATCTCGCCGCAGACGATGGCGCTGGTGTACTGGGCGACCAGGTTGCGGGTGGACATGACGGCGCCCTTGGGGCGGGACTCCGTGCCGGAGGTGTACATGATCTGGACGGGGTCGTCGTCGGTGACCGGGGCGTCGGGCTCCTCGGCGTCGGCGTCCTGATACGCGGCCTCGAAGTCGAGCCAGCCTTCGGGGACGCCGCTGCCGCTACCGATGGCGGCTTTGAGGACTGGTGCCGCCGTCCCGGCCGCCTGCCAGGCACGGTCCGCGGTGTCGGCGAGGGCGTCCTCGGCGATGACGGCGACGGCCCCGGAATGCGTGAGGACGTAGGCGATCTCCTCGGGCCCGAGCATGAAGTTCACCGGCACGGAGACCGCCCCGAGCCGCGCCAGCGCGAAGTAGGCGACGACGAAGCCGTGGGAGTTGTGCGCCAGGAGCAGAACCCGGTCGCCGCGCCGGACGCCGCGGGCCGCCAGGGCGTTCGCGGCGCGGCTGACGGTCGTGTCGAGCTCGGCGAAGGTCTGCCGAACGCCGCCGAAGACCAGAGCGAGCTTGCCGGGATCCCGGGCGGCGGTGCGGCGCAGCAGGTCGGCGAGCGCGCCGCGGCGCGCGAGGGACTGGTCGGCGGTGGGGTGCCACGCGTTCTGGACCGTCATCGGTCCAGGGAAGCGGCAGGGGCCCGAGCCCGTCAAGAGGCGATGGTCTTCCCGGAGGTTCCGGGCCGAGCCACGCCCTCGACCTCGGTACAGATACCGAAGACGCGCGCATGCCCGGTCCACCCGTTGACCCGGCCGCGGTTGTTGCTGATCTGGACGCGCGCGTTCGCATGGTCGACAGCCGAGACCAGGTGCAGGTAGGTGGTCCCGGCGACGCGCACCAGGACGATGTCGCCGGTCTCAAGCTTGGCCGGATCGACGGGAGCGACGGTCACCTGCTGGCGGCTGCGGATCAGCGGCACCATCGAGGAGCCGGTCGGACGAAAGCGCACCTCGGTGCCGGCGGCGACGCGCGCCGCGAAGGCGTCGAGCATTCCCATGAGGGCAGGATGTCAGGGCTCGATGGCGGGGGCCAGGGGATTCGGCGGTGGTGGTTGGGGCGTGGGTGGCTGGCTGGGGCGTGCCGGGCGTGGTTTGTTGGTCGGGTTTAGAAGCTTTTCACGGCTTCGCTCATGGTTTGCGGGATCCGTAGGGTGGCGCGGTCGTGGGGCGGTGGTCGGGGCGCGTTGGCTGCTGATGGTCTGGGCAGGTGGTGCTGTCTACTGCATCGGGGAATCCGGGACAAACCCCCTGTGGTGTGGACCGGGTCCACTTCTCGAGTGCACGCGGCGGTGAGGTGGTGTGCGCGAGGTGCGGGGATCCTTCCCACAGGCGGGGTTGTCCCGGTTCCCTCGTCGCTGTCGGCGGGCTCTGCCAATCATTCCGGACTGGCGGTGTCAAGTCGCACGAAACCGGACCACAGCAGCGTGTGATCCGACTTGATACCGCCAGGCCGGGATGATTCCGTCTACGGCGACGACAGCGACGAGGGAACCGGGACAGAGGCGACCACAACTCAGACCGCCGCCCACGCGGGGTGTTGATGTCCCCTCAGAGCCTGGAGTGCCCGCCGGAGGCGCCTGCCTTTGATCTTGATCTTCGGTGCCCACCAACCGCGGCCGCCGCCCGCCAGACCAAACGCGTGCGCAGTGACTCGGACCCACGCGCGCTCTTGAACAGCCACAACCGCCGGCCGCCAACGCGACACGAGGCACACCACCGAACCGCGCCCCCAGCGGATCCTTCTTCAACCCGCGCGAAGCCGTAAGAAAACGCCCTTGACTGTCAAACAACGAACAGACTCTGCCAAAAGACCCATACCGCACCCACGCCCAAGCCAGCGGCACCACCCTTCTGCCCGTGCCTCAGTGCCTCAGTGCCTCAGTGCCTCAGTGCCTCAGTGCCTCAGTGCCTCAGTGCCTCAGTCCCCCGCCCCCTCGCCAGCCGGCCAGGTCCGCAGCCCGCGCACCAAGCCCAGGAACGCCCGCTCGGCCGGCGACAGCAGCCGGTCGCGCCGGTAGGCGACCACCACCGGCCTGGAGCGCAGCGGCGGGTCCACGTCCAGGACCACCAGGCGTCCGTCGCGGACCTCGGCGTCGATGGCGTGCTCGGAGATCAGCGATATGCCCAGGCCCGCGGCGACCGACTGCTTGATGGTCTCCGGGCCCCACATGTCGGCCTTGGCCATGTCGTCCAGGTCCCAGCCGATGAGGGCGGCTTCTTGCAGGTCGCGGGTCTGGGAGCCGGGTTCGCGCAGCAGGAAGCGTTCGGCGGCCAGTTCCCTGGGTGCCAGCGGGGCGGTGGTGCTGGTCAGGGGGTGGCCGGGTGCCGCGACCAGCAGCAGGCGCTCGTCCAGGACCGTCTCGGTCTTCAGCTGCGGGGCTCCGGGCTGGCCGGCGACGATGGCCAGGCCCAGTTCGCCTTCCAGGAGGCGCTTCACGATCTGGCCGTTGTTGCCGACCACGATGTCGCACTCGATCGCACGGTGCCGTTCGCGGAAGCGGGCCAGCAGGCGCGGCAGCAGGTAGGTGCCGACGGTGGTGGTGCCGCCGACCTCCAGGCGGCCGGACTGGACGCCGGAGACCTCGCGGATGGCCGCGACCGCTTCCTCGGTGAGCAGGAACACCCGGCGGGCGTACTCGACCAGCACTTCGCCCTCGGCGGTGGGGCGGATGCGGGGGCCGGAGCGGTCGATCAGGGTGGTCTGCAGCGACTGTTCGAGGTTGCGGACGTGGTTGGAGACCGAGGGTTGGCTCATGTAGAGCTTCTGGGCGGCGGCCGAGAAGCCGCCGGTCTCCACCACGGTCATGAAGATCGACAGACGGTGCAAGTTCAGCTGCGTCACGGTTGGCCCACTTCCCACGCCTCCTGCCCCGTGCCCGTCAGCCTATTCCGCGAGGTTGACAACGGGCATCCGTTCAGCGACCTGCGCGGATCTTCGCGATGGACGTTTCCAGCGCGGTCAGGAACCGTTCCAATGTGGGCAGCGGGAGTTCGCCCATCGTGGAGACCCGGAAGAAGGTCTTCGCCAGGTCGCCCTGGCCGGCGTAGATGACGAAGCCCTCGTCCTTGAGGGCGTCGTGCAGCTCGGGATACGTGATGCCCTCGGGCAGGTAGATCATGGAGATCGAGTTCGACCGGTGCTGCTCGGGGATCAGGACCTCCAGTCCCAGCCGCGCGAGTCCGGCGCGCACCAGGGCGGCCCGTTCCTTGTACTCCGCCACGCGCGCCGCGACGCCGCCGCGCTCCTCCAGTTCCTTGATGGCCTCGTCCAGGGCGAAGCACACCTGGACGGCCGGGGTGAACGGGACGTCACCCTTGCGCTGGCCGGTGAGGTAGGTATTGGCGTTCAGGTACAGCGAGCGGACCGGGACCTCCGCAAGGCGCTCGATCCCCTTGTCGGAGCACAGGATGAAGGAGATGCCGGGCAGTCCGTGGAGTCCCTTGTTCGCGGTGCCGCAGATGATGTCGGCACACAGGTCCTCGTGGCCCTCGTCCTCGATCGCGGTGGCGCTGATCGCGTCCACCACCATCAGCACCCCGGCCTCCCGCGCGATCCGGCCGATGGCGCCGACCGGGTTGATCATGCCGGTGGTGGTCTCGTGCTGCACGACCGCGACGGCGTCCACGTCCGGGTGCCCGGCCAGTGCCGCGCGCACCGCCTCGGGGTCGGCCGGCTCGGTCCACTCGCCGGTCACCGAGTGCACCGTGATCCCGTTGACCTCGGCGATCCGGGCCAGCCGGTCGCCGTAGACGCCGTTGCGCACCACCAGGATCGAGCGGCCGGCGCGCACCGCGCTGATGACCGCCATCTCCATCGCGGAGGTCCCCGAGCCGGTGACGACGATCGCCTCGTGCGTGTCGCCGACGTTCAGCACCCGGGTCAGGCCGGCGCGGATCGAGGCCAGCAGCTCGGAGAACTCCGGCTCGCGGTGGCACCAGTCGCCGCGGCCCAGGGCGGCGCGGACGCGGTCGGTCGTGCACGCCGGGCCGGGGTTGAGGAGGACCAGGGGGCTGCCGGGATTCGCTGTCATGCGCCTCAGGCTAGGCGCGTGATCATGGGGTGCGCGATGGCTGTTCCGGCATGGCGGCCATAGCCGAAAACGGTGTGGGAATCAGCCCGCCACAGCTCCGCGTCCGCCGGAGAGCGCCTGCTGCTGCACGAATCCCAGCGGGTCGGCCAGCAGCGGCTCGAAAGCCTTCTCCGCGGCCCCGATCAGCGTGGAGTCCGCGCCCAGGCCCGGCGTCACCAGGCGCACGCCCTCGCGCACCACGCCCAGGCTCCCGGACAGCAGGTTCGTGCGGATCTGCCCCTGGATGCCGGGGAAGACGTCGCCGAACAGGCCGCCGAAGATCACCATCTTGGGGTTGAAGATCGTGACGATGTTCGCCACGCCCAGGGCGATCCAGCCGCCGATGTGCTCCAGGGCCCGCACCGACTTCTCGTCGCCCGTGGCCGCCTCGGCGACCAGTTCGGCCACGGTGGCCCGGCGGCCGTCGGCGTGGCCGGCCGCGGCCAGGATCGCCGGCTCGCCGATCTCGGTCTCCCAGCAGCCGCGCGCGCCGCAGCGGCACAGCCGGCCGGAGGGGTTGACCACCATGTGGCCGACTTCGCCGGCGTAGCCGTCGTGGCCGGACATGGCCTCGCCGCCGGCGATCACCCCGGCGCCGACGCCGACCTCGCCGACGATGTACACCAGGTCGTCGCAGCCGACCGCGGCGCCGCGGGTGCGTTCGGCCAGGGCGCCGAGGTCCGCGTCGTTGCCGACGGCGACCGGGGCGTCGATGCCGAAGGTCTCCATCAGGCGGCGGTGCAGGATGTCGCCGAGCGGGGCGTCGCCCCAGTCGTCCCAGTTCATGTTGGGAACGAAGCGCAGCATGCCGTCGGTGGAGCGGACGGCGGCCGGCACCGCGGCCCCCACGCCCGCGCACAGGGCGCCGGCGGGGATGTCCTCGGAGGCGAGCAGTTCGCCGGTGAACCGTTCCAGGTGCCCCATGACGTCTTCGAGGTCGTAGTCGCCGCGCGGGCGGTACAGCTCGCGCCGGTCGAGCACCTGCCCGCCCAGGCCCACCCGGGCCGCGACGACGAAGTCGACCCCGATCATGTAGGCCAGCGCGTACACGTGCGCCGCCCTGGGCACCACCACCAGCGACGGCCGCCCCGCCCCGAGGTGCTGCCCGGGCAGCTCCTCCTCGACGAGCCCGGCCGAGGACAGGTCGGCGGTCAGGGCGCCGATCGTCGAGCGGTTCAGGCTCATGCTCGCGGTGAGCACGGCCCGCGAGGTGGGCCCGTGCTGGTGGACATAGCGCAAGAGAGTCGACAGGTTGTGCCGGCGCAGCTCCTCCTGGGTCACTCCGTAGGTGAACCCCTTGCGGGCCCTCATGGTTCTCTCCTCGCTGCGCATGTCGGCGCGTGTCGGCTGGTTTCAGCCGGTCTCGGTCATTATCGACCGAGACCGACCGATTCTCGCCTCAGCGCGAGTCGCCCTTGCCGACGCGGCGCGAGGCCGCGTCGAACCCGGCCGCCAGGAGCAGCACCAGACCGGTGACGATCCACTGCCAGGCCTGGCTGTTCGCGCCCTTGATCAGGTCGCCCATGCCGTTCTGGATGACGGCCACGACCAGGCCGCCCCAGACCGCGTCCATGATGCGGCCGCGTCCGCCGAACAGGCTGGTGCCGCCGATGACGGCGGCGCCGACGGCCAGCAGCAGGGTGTTGCCGGCGCCGAAGTTCGAGGCCACCGACTCCAGCTGCGAGGCCTGCACGATGCCGGCCACCGCGGCCAGCAGCGAGCACAGGACGAACACCGAGATGCGGATCCGGTCGACCCGGATACCGGCCCGGCGCGCGGCCTCGTCGTTGCCGCCGACGGCGTAGACGTGGCGGCCGTAGCGGGTGCGGCTGAGCAGGAACGTCAGGCCGACGGTCAGGACGATCAGCAGCAGGACGACCCAGGGGATGCCCTCGATCTTCAGGTTGTTGAAGAACGCGTTCTGCTGGATCGCGCGGTTCTCGCCCAGCAGGTAGACGAAGACCGTGCCGAGGATCACCATGAGCAGCGTCTTGGTGAAGGTCACCAGGACCGGCTCGGCCTCCAGGCCGGCCGCCCGGCGGCTCACCGACAGGCGCAGCTTGACCAGCGTGTAGCCGCCGGCCACCACGGCCAGCAGCACCCAGCCCAGCCACAGCGGCATCAGGTTGTTGTTGTAGCCCTCGAGCGTGATGATCGGCTTGGCGGCCTGGTCCGGCAGCGAGATCGAGCCGGCCTTGCCGACCTGCATCAGCACGATGCCCTGGAAGGACAGGAACGCGGCCAGGGTGACGACGAAGGACGGGATGCGCACCTTGGCGCGCAGCCAGCCGATGACGAAGCCGAGCACGGCGCCGGTGATGACGGCGGCGATCACGGCCAGCCACCACGGCAGGCTGTGCCGCACGATCATGACCGCCATCAGCGCCGCGCACACGCCGGAGGCGGTGCCCGCGCTCAGGTCGATCTCGCCCAACAGCAGGACGAAGACCAGGCCCATGGCCAGCACGATGATCGGCGCGGCCTGGGTGACCAGGTTGGCGATGTTGTACAGCGACAGGAAGCCGTTCTGCACGATCGCGAAGAAGACGACCAGGACGATCAGGCCGGCCACGGCCGGGGCCGAGCCCAGCTCGCCGCCGCGCGCCCGGTCGATGCGGTTGCGGCCGTAGGCCAGCAGCGTGCCGACCGCGCCGGTGCCACCGGTGGTGCCGTCCGCCTCGGCGGCGGTGCCGGTCCCGGTGGGGTTCTCGGTGGTGCTGCTCATTCCGTGCCCCCCTCGGGAGTCGCGTCGGTCGGGCCGGTCTTGTTGGCCTCGGCGGCGGCCAGGGCTTCGGCGACGCCGGTGCCGCCGGCGGCGTTCAGGCCCTCGGCGTGGCCGTTGCCGTTGCCGTTGGTCCCGTTGGCGCCGGGCTGCAGGCCCAGGTCCCCGGAACGGCCGGCGGTGATCAGCTCGACGATCTGGGTCTGGGTCACGTCCGAGCGCTTGACCTGCGCGGCCATCTGGCCCAGGTACAGCGCGGCGATCCGGTCGGAGACCTCGAGCACGTCGCGCATGTTGTGCGAGATCAGGATGACCGCGTGGCCGCGGTCGGCCAGCCGGCGCACCAGCTCCAGGACCTGCGCGGTCTGGGCCACGCCGAGCGCCGCGGTCGGCTCGTCGAGGATGACGACCTTGGAGTTCCACAGCACGGACTTGGCGATCGCCACGGTCTGCCGCTGGCCGCCGGACAGGCTGGAGACCTGCTGGCGCAGCGACTTCACGGTGCGCACCGACAGACCGGCCAGCGTCTCGCCGGCCAGGCGCTCCATGGTGTTCTCGTCCAGCGTCTTCCAGGCGGAGACGCGCTCGCGGCCCAGGAACATGTTGCCGACGATGTCCAGGTTCTCGCACAGCGCGAGGTCCTGGTAGACGATCTCGATGCCGAGCCCGGCCGCGTCGCGGGGGTCGTGCACCTTCACGTCGCGGCCTTCGAACACGTACTCGCCGCTGTCGATGGAGTACGTGCCACCGATGCACTTCACCAGCGTGGACTTGCCGGCGCCGTTGTCGCCGACCAGAGCGGTGACCTCGCCGGCGTGGGCCTCGAAGTTCACGTCGCGCAGGACGTGGACCGGGCCGAAGGACTTGTTGACACTCCGCAACTGAAGGATCGGCTCGCCCGATCCCGCCGTCCGGGGTGCCGTGGACGTGGTTGTTTCCGTCACCTCACACCTCTCTCAACTCATGACGCCCAGCAATCGAACGGTCGAGCCAGAGCGGTCGAGCCCGAACGGTCTTGCTCTTCAGCGACCGCCGCCGGCCGCCGTGTGGGCTTCGCAGGGGGGTTATGCAGCTCCCGCGCGGAGCACCGACCAGCGGCGGCGGTGTCGGAAAGTGGGAACCCGACACGCTGCCGCCGCCGGTCGTATGCGGCGTTCCTTACTTGATGCCGGCCGTCGCGCACAGAGCGGCGAAGTTGCCGGTGCACACGTCGGAGGCCTTCTGGTAGCCGTCGGTGAACGGCAGGGTGATGTTGCTCTTGTCCACGACGACCGGGGTCGCCAGGTAGGACGGGACGTCACGGTTGCCGGTCGGGTCGTGGACCGTGGACGGCGCGGTCGGCTTCTGGCCGGACAGGATCTGGCTGGCCAGCTTGACGGCCACGTCGGCCTCGCCCTTGACCGGCTTGTAGATCGTGAAGCACTGGTCGCCGGTCAGGATGTTCTGCAGACCGGTCGCGGTCGCGTCCTGGCCCGAGACGGCCACCTTGCCGTTGAGGCCCTGCTGCTTCAGGACGGTGATGGCCGCGTTGGCCATCTCGTCGTTGGCGACCATGACCGCGTTCAGGTCCGGGGCGCCCTGCAGCAGCTTCTGGAACACCGACTGGGCGGTGCCGGCCGGGTTGTCCCAGTTGCCGGACTGGTCGCCGGCCTGGGTCCAGCCCGCCTGCTTGCTCAGCACGCTGTCGTAGCCCTGCTTGAACAGCGTCGCGTTGTTGTCCGTCGCGGCGCCGTCCTCCTCGACGTACTTCACCGCGGACTTGCCGGCGACCTGGGCACACTTGGTCAGCGCGGTGCCCTGGGCCTGGCCGACGGCCACGTTGTCGAAGGAGACGTAGTACTGCGCGCTGCCGCCGAGCGTCAGGCGGTCGTAGTCGATGGTGACGACGCCCTTGGCCTGGGCCTGGGCCTCGATCGCCTTGGCCGAGCCGGAGTCCAGGTTGACGATCATCAGGACGCCGACGCCCTCGTTGAGCATCGACTGCGCCTGCGTGGTCTGCGTGGTCGCGGAGCCGTTGGCGTTCTGGATGTCACAGGTCAGGCCGTAGCTCGCACACTGCGTCTTCAGCTCGTTCGGGTCGGAGTTGACCCAGCGCGGCGAGGAGGAGGTGTCCGGCAGCAGGATGCCGACCTTGTTGTTCTTGTAGCTGGGCGTGCCACTGCTGCTGCTGCTCGAGCCCGACGCGGCGGTGGTCGAAGACCCGCCACCGGTGGTGGAAGAAGAACCGCTGCTCTTAGAGCTGCTGCAGCCAGCCGCGCTCAACGCAACCGCGGCGCCGAGTGCGGTGATAGCGAGGATCGCCTTACGCATGGGAGCTTGCCCCTTTCTGGTTCCGCACGTCGCCTACCCCCGGGAGGCGCCGCCGATATGTTGACGCGCAAAACCTATTCGGGTTTCGACCATGATCGCTATGAGCTGGCGGACACGAATCCGCCATGAACGCGTCACGAAACGGCAACGTAAGGACTATTAGACGCCGCCACGGCCGCACTCAGCACGGATAGCGCCTCGTCGGGGCGGGAGCCGGGGGCACTGGACGGATTGCCGGACACGCGCAGTCCAGGTGGTCGAGGTTCGCCTGGCCGGGGTGCGCACCTCAAATACGCTCAACGCCTGATGCCCAACGGCGCGGTGGTGTTGGTGGGACGGTAATGAACAGCGGCCGGATGGGGGGCTTTCGTGGCGGGCGGCAACCTTGATCGCGGCGACGCAGCACCTTTAGGTCGAATATATAGACGAATACAGCGTTAAGTCTGTTTTGCCGAGTATGGACGAGCATGGATGAGCCGGACCGAGGCCGGCGAGCCCGGACGGCGGCCCTCACTCCCAGTGCGACGGCCGCGTCAGCCCTTCGGGGATCCTCGTCCCGGCGTCTCCGAGCGCCGCGTTCACCTGTGTCTGGGTCAGGAAGATCGCGCCGGTCAGATCGGCGCCGGCCAGGTTCGCGTCGCGCAGGTCCGCGCCGATCAGGTCCGCGCGCCGCAGATCGGCCCCGGTCAGGTCGGCACCGATCAGGTAGGCGCCGCGCAGGTCGGCCCCGGTCAGGTCGGCACCGCGCAGCCGGGCGCCGATCAGATCCGCGCCGCGCCGGTCCTTCTTCCGCCCTGCCCCGACACCGGCCCGCATCAGGGAGCTGACCTCGGAAAGCAGCTCGCTGATACCGGCCCGGTGCGCGGACAGGTCCAGCGCCAACAAATCGTCGAGCGGGAGCCCGGCGAGGCGTTCGGTCTCCTCGGCCGACCAGCCGAGTTCGGCGCGCAGCGCCGAGGCCGAGGCCAGCGACTCGGCCTCGGCCAGGTACCAGAGCATCTCGTGCAGCTGGCGCATCACCGGCAGCGCCGCGAACATCCGCGGCGCCGTCTGCGGGGCCTGTCGCCAGGACACGCCGCCGAACGTCTGCTGGGACAGCTTCTGGCCGGCGCCGAAGCAGTCGTAGACGGTGCAGCCCTTGAAGCCGCGGCCGCGCAGTCCGGTGTGGATCGAGCAGCGGTCGTCGGCGGCGAGGTTGGGGCACGGCGTCCCGGCGGACTTGTCGACGGCGAAGTCCTGGGACGCCGTGAACGCCAGCCCCACGCAGCACAGCGCGAAGCAGTTGGCGCAGTCGGCCGCGAGGTCGCTGCGATCAGTGCGATCGGTGCGATCGGTGCGATCGGTGCGATCGGCACGGCCTGCGCGGCCGGCTCCTTGAGTACTGGACATCGGGATCGGTACTACAGCCGTCCCATGACCTCGGAGGCGATGAGCTCCAGGTGGTCCAGGTCGGACAGGTCGAGGATCTGCAGGTACAGCCGCTGGGCCCCGATGCCGGCGTAGCGCCCGATCTTGTCCACGACCTCCGCCGGCGTGCCGGCCAGGCCGTTCTCGCGCAGCTCGGACGGCTCGCGGCCGATGGCGGCGGCGCGCTTGGCGAACTCGGCCTCGTCGCGGCCGACGCAGGCGACAAGGGCGGCGGAGTACGTCATCGACTCCGGCGAGCGGCCGTTGGCGCTGACGGCCTCGCGGACCGTGGCGAACAGCTTGTCGCTGTCGTCGAAGGGGCGGAAGGAGGTGTTGAACTCGCTGGCATAGCGCGCGGCCAGGCGCGGGGTGCGCTTGGGGCCGCCGCCGCCGATGATGATCGGCGGGTGCGGCCTGGTGACCGGCTTGGGCAGCGCCGGGGAGTCCTCCAGGGTGTAGTGCTCGCCCTTGAAGCTGTAGGTGGCGCCGTCGGGGGTGTTCCACAGCCCGGTGACGATCTCCAGCTGCTCCTCCAGCAGGCCGAAGCGCTTGTCCGGGAAGGGGATGCCGTAGGCGGTGTGCTCGTCGGCGAACCAGCCGGTGCCCAGGCCCAGCTCCACGCGCCCCGGGCCGGCCATGGCGTCGACCTGGGCGACCGTGATGGCCAGCGGGCCGGGCAGCCGGAAGGTGGCCGGGCTGACCAGGGTGCCCAGCTTGATGCGGCTGGTCTCGCGGGCCAGGCCGGCCAGGGTGATCCAGGCGTCGGTGGGGCCCGGCTCGCCGGTCACCCCGCCCATCTTCAGGTAGTGGTCGGAGCGGAAGAACGCGTCGAAGCCCAGGTCCTCGGTGGCTTTGGCGACGGTGAGGAGGGTGTCGTAGTCGGCGCCCTGCTGCGGCTCGGTGAAGATGCGCAAGTCCATGGGCCAAGCCTGGCATACCGGGGCCCGCCGCCGGGCCGGGCCCGGCCTTGACCGGCCGTGGCGCCGCCGGTACGGCAGGATGGCGAATATGCGCATGCCCTACGTGAACAGCCGCCTGGCCCCGATGGGCACCACCATCTTCGCCGAGATGTCGGCCCTGGCCGTGGCCACCGGTTCGATCAACCTCGGCCAGGGTTTCCCGGACACCGACGGGCCCGAGCAGATCAAGCAGGCCGCGGCCGATGCCGTGCTGTCCGGACGCGGCAACCAGTACCCGCCCGGGCCCGGCATCCCGGAGCTGCGGACCGCGATCGCCCAGCACCAGAAGCGCTTCTACGGCCTGGACTTCGACCCGGACACCGAGGTGCTGGTCACCGCCGGGGCCACCGAGGCCATCGCGGCGGCGCTGCTGGCCCTGCTGGAACCGGGCGACGAGGTGGTGGCCTTCGAGCCCTACTACGACTCCTACACCGCGTGCATCGCGATGGCCGGCGGCGTGCGCGTGCCGGTGACGCTGCGCCCGCCGCACTTCCGGCCGGACCTGGACGCGCTGCGCGCCGCCGTGACCGATCGCACCCGCCTGCTCCTGCTGAACACCCCGCACAACCCGACCGGCATGGTGCTCACCCGCGCGGAGTCCGAGGCGATCGCACAGCTGGCCTGCGAGCGCGACCTGCTGGTCGTCACCGACGAGGTCTACGAGCACCTGACGTTCGGCCCCGAGCACATCCCGCTGGCCACGCTGCCGGGCATGCGCGAGCGCACGGTGACCATCGGCTCGGCCGGCAAGACGTTCTCCTTCACCGGCTGGAAGGTCGGCTGGGTGACCGCTCCCCCGGCGCTGGTCTCCGCGGTCCGCAGCGCCAAGCAGTTCCTCACCTATGTGGCCAGCGGCCCGTTCCAGTACGCGGCCGCGGCCGCGCTGGCGCTGCCGGACGAGTACTTCACGACCCTGCGCGCCGACCTGGAACGCAAGCGCGACCTGCTCGCCGACGGGCTCAGCGCGGCCGGCTTCGAGGTGTTCCGGCCCGACGGCACGTACTTCGTCACCACGGACGTCAGTGCCCTGAGCGACAAGGGCGGCCTGGAGTTCTGCCGCGAGCTGCCCGAGCTGTGCGGCGTCGTCGCGATCCCGAACCAGGTGTTCTACGACGACAAGGAGGCCGCGCGCGCCCTGGTGCGCTTCGCGTTCTGCAAGAAGGACGAGGTGCTGGCCGAGGCTGTGGAGCGGTTGGGGCGGTTGAAGGGATAGCCGGTGGCGTTCGCCATGAGCGAAAGCCCTGGGGCTCCGCGCGGCGCCATGCCTAGTGTCGGTTCATGACTGACTACGAGCCCGTATTCCAGCGCTACGAACGACTGACGCCTTTGGACCCTTCGGCGACGCCGGTGGCCGTGCTGGTCGCCGGGGCGCCGGGGGCCGGCAAGAGCACGCTGGCCGAGGGACTGGCCCGGGAGCTGCGGGCGGCGGTGTTCTCCATGGACTGGCGGCTCGGGGCCCTGACCCCGTTCCGGGTGCTGACCGACGAGAACGTGGACCCGCTGGCCGAGACGATGCTGATCGCGGCACTCGCGCGGCAGCTGCAGCTCGGGCTGGACGTGGTGCTCGACGCGACAGGACACGAAGTCGTCTCGCGGGAACGGTGTCGGCGGGTGACCGAGAGCCTCGGGGCGCGCTTCGTCGGGGTGGAGTGCCTGTGTTCGGACCCGGAGATGCACCGGTCGCGGGTCGAGGGCCGGGACCGCGGCATCCCCGGCTGGCGGCCGACGGTGCCGTGGGAGCACGTGGTGCGGATGCAGGGAATGTGGGAGACGTGGCCGGAGCCGCACCTGGTGATGGATTCGGCGAAGCAGGATGCTGCGACGACGCTCAAGCTCGTTCTGGACGCGGTCGCCGAGGCCCGCGCCGGCACGCCGCAGCCCCGGCCCGCGTGACGCGGTCCGGGGCTGCGGTCGGCAGATCAGTGCTCTGATGACGCTCAGAGCTTGACGGCCTGGCCCGGGAAGATCAGGTTCGGGTTCGAGATCTGGCCCTTGTTCAGCTGGAACAGGCTCTGCCAGCCGCCGGCCACGTGGTGGCTCACGGCGATCTGGGACAGCGTGTCGCCGCTCTTGACCACGTAGGTCGCGCCGGTCGGCTGGACCTGGACGGCCGGGGCCGGCTGGGCCTGCTGCTGCTTGGGCGCCTGCAAGGTCTGGGTCTGCGTCTGTGTCTGCGCCTTGGGCTGGCTCTGGGTGGTGCTGGAGCTGCTCGAGCCGCTGCCCGGGTTCACGGCGGCCGGGGCGCCGCCGGCGCTCAGGCCGGCCCGCAGACCGCACACCGGCCAGGCGCCCGGGCCCTGGGAGGCCAGCAGGTTCTCGGCGACGGCTATCTGCTGGTCCTTGGTGGCCAGGTCGGCACGCGGGGCGTACTTGCCGCCGCCGGCGCCCAGCCAGGAGCTGGTCGAGAACTGGAGGCCGCCGTAGTACCCGTTGCCGGTGTTGATCGACCAGTTGCCGCCGCTCTCGCACGCCGCGACCTGGTCCCAGGTCGAGACGCTGGCGGCGCTGGCGGTGGCGGCCATCAGGGCGGGCAGCACGACGGCGGCGCCGGCCACGGAGGCCACGACGATCCCGGTCTTCTTGCGGCTGGACAGGTTGAACATCTGAAGGCTTGCACTCTCTCCGCCACGCCGGCGGGCGCCTGGGCGCCCGCATCCTGCTCCGCTCACGGGGGTCGGGTTCGAATGACTCTCGCGGTCCGGGGCAGGAAGGGGCGTGCCGGCCGGCGAGGTCCCCGCTCGCGGCGGGGCATGACCCCGACGGTAAGCACAACCCTGAGCAAATCACAAGAACGATGACATGCAGTGAATATGGGACGCACCGCCCGTAAGGCTTTCCGGTGCCATAGACCACATTTCTCACGATGCGTGGCGGCCGGATCACCGTCGCGACAAAGGGAAACGGGAAGGCCCCGAGGTCTTCTCAGGGCCTTCCCGGTGCACGCAAAACGGACTATTCGTCTCAACCCACGCGCAGCCGGTGACCGGGTTCCTGGCGCGGCATGCTCTGCACCGTCGGCGGTACCACCGGGGGCAGTGTGGCGACCTCGTTCAGCTCCTGCTGGTACAGCGCGGCGGCGTCCGGGAACTTCGGGAAGGTCCGTTCCGGCCGCTCGTGCATACGCAGCGTCCCGGTCAGGTCACCGACGGTGCAGCGGCGCCAGTCGCTGATGTTCGTCTCCCGCACGCCGAAGCGGCGCTCCAGGAAACGCAGCGTCGAGGTGTGGTCGAACACCTCCGAGCACACGTACCCGCCGGCGCTCCACGGCGAGACCACGATCGTGGGCACCCGGAACCCGAGCCCGGAGGGGCCCGCGATGCCCTGGCACTCCGCGGGCAGCGGGTCGACGGTGATCCACTCCCCCGGCGTCCCGGGCGGCGCGGTCGGCGGCCGGACGTGGTCGAACAGGCCGTCGTTCTCGTCGTAGGTGATGAGCAGCAGGGTCTTGGCCCACACCTCGGGGTGCTGCCCGAGCGCGTCCAGCACGCCCCAGATGTACTCCGCGCCGGCCCCGGGCAGCGCCGGCGGGTGCTCGCTGGCCTCCGGCAGCCCGATCGAGGGCAGATACTGCGAGTTCAGCCAGCTCACCGCGGGCAGGTCCCCGTTCGCGATGTCGTCGGCGATCGCCTGCGGCGGCCGCGGCTGCATCCCGTTGACCCACAGGGACGAGTCGTGCGGGGCGTTCTGGAAGTTCTGGAACCAGCCCAGATCCGACCCGGCGGTGTTGCCGACGTAGTAGCGCCAGCTGATCCCGGCGGCCTCCAGGCGCTCGGCGTAGGTGGTCCAGCGGAACGGCGCCGGGTTGCTGTTGCTCACCACCGGGCCGCCGGCCACGCCGTCCGGGTCGTTGGTGCCGCTGATCGCGAACAGGCGGTTGGCGTGCGTGGGACCGAAGGCCGAGCAGTGGTAGTTGTCGCACACGGTGAAGGCGTCGGCGAGCGCGTAGTGGAACGGCAGGTCCTCGCGCGTCAGGTAGCCCATGGACCACGGGCCGCCGTCGACCGTGCGGTGCGCGGCCATCCAGCCGTCCATCGCGCCGTTGTTCCAGGACTTGTGCTGGCCGGGCCAGCTGTGGTCCGTACTGGGGTACTTGGCACCGCTGGTCTTGGTGGTGTCGATGCGGAACGGCAGGGTGTAGCCGTCGGGGTTGGCGGTGTCGGGCTGGTAGAACACCGGACGGCCGTCGGGCAGCCGGAGCGCGTCACGGTCCCCGAATCCCCGCACGCCGGACAGCGTGCCGAAGTAGTGGTCGAAGCTGCGGTTCTCCTGCATCAGGATCATGACATGCTCGATCTGGTCCAGCGAGTGCAGCCTGGTGTCCGCGGCGGCGGCCATCGCCTTGCTCAGCGAGGGCGGCAGCACGGACAGCGCCGAGGTGGCGGCGGCGGTGGTCAGCAGGCGGCGGCGGGTCAGCGACATACGCGGGCTCCTGTCTTTCCCAGAGGATTGAGATGGCGTCCCCTTTTGGCACGGTAACCGCCGATGGTGGATTCGGGGAGAACACCGGGTGCCCGGCCCTGCGGCGATGATGGCGGCGTGACCGTTTCCGTTGTGTGGGCCCGCGAGCCCATCCCGTCCGGCCCCAGCGTCTTCCTGGCCGGACCGACGCCCCGTTCCGAGGCCGTCGCCTCCTGGCGGCCGCAGGCGGTCCAGGCTCTGAAAAACGCTTGGAAGAAGCCTGACACGCTGCACATCCTGGCCCCGGAGAACCCCGGCGGTCTGCGCGAAACCGAGTACGAGGACCAGATCGAGTGGGAGTGGGAGGGCCTGGACCGCGCCTCGGCGATCCTGTTCTGGATCCCGCGCGATCTGCGCACTCTGCCGGGGTTCACGACGAATGTCGAGTTCGGTCTGGTCGCGCGCTCCGGCCGCGCGGTCCTCGGCTGTCCGCCGGATTGCCCGAATCCGGAAAGGAATCGCTACCTGATTCGCCTGGCGCACAGGTTCGGCGCACCGGTGACGCGGACGCTGGCGGAGACCGTCGCGGCGGCCATAAAGATCATCTCAGTGGTCGACGTCACGCGTTAGTCTCAGACCGCCTACGTTTGAGGCGGACTATTGGGGTTAACCCTCTCGTCTGTGCGCTCGCCGTCAACCCATTGCGGTAGCGTGGCGGAGCACTTCGCAGGTCCAAACAACAATGGGGGTATTACCAATGTCCACGACGCGTGGCATACGGATTCTCGTCGGCACGGCCCTGGCCTCCTCGGTCATCCTGCTCGGGGGGTGCTCCTCGTCCGGCACCACCCCGGCGGCGGCCACCGGCGGCGCGAATCCGCTCACGGGGGGCCTCACGTCCCACAGCAGCTCCTCCAGCGACGACTCCTCGACCGGCGGCAGCAGCAGCTCGTCCTCCGACGGCTCCAGCACCGGCGGCAGCAGCAGCTCCTCCTCGGACGACTCCAGCACCGGCGGCAGCACCGGTGGCCTGGGCGGCAGCGACCCGGGGTGCTCGGCGGCCATGACGGACCTGACCAACGGCTCCACCACGATATCCAACGCCGCCGGCAACCTGGGGGGCGCGATCGCCGCCATCAAGGGGATCGGGGACAAACTGCACGCCGACGCGGGCAAGTCCTCCAACCCGGCCGCCGCCGCGGCGATCAACAAGCTCGGCGACGACTGGGTCGGCATGGCCAGCCAGGCCTCCTCCGGCAAGACGCCCGACATGAACGCGATAACGAGCGACTCTACGGCGATGATCACCGCCTGCTCAGGCTGACGAGCCCGCCGGGCGGGACGCCGCCCACTGACAGGACGGCCCGGCCGGGTGATCCCCGGCCGGGCCTTCTGGTGTCTGGCTTGTGCCCGGCTTTTGTCAGGCACCGATCCCGTTCAGCTCATCTCAGGGCTCAGGCACACCCGTGGATGTCGCTGGTCGAGGACGCCACGACCGTGTCCAGCAGCCCGGGCACGATCACGTGCACCGCGTTGACCGTCAGCGTGTGGTCGGTGGCGGTGCCGGTGGCGATCTGCTCGTTCAGGATCAGCTTGATGCCGAGCACGTTCACCGTGGTGTTCGGCCCCGGATTCACGCTGATCGGGACGGTGATGCCGCCGACGGTGATGGACGCGATGCTCGTTCCGCCGGTGCCGCCGGCGCAGACCATGTGCGAGGTGGACGCGACCGCGCCGATCTGGATCGCCGGCAGGCCCAGGACGGCGATGCCGACGTGCTGCACCGAGGCGTCGGCGGTGGAGGAGTCCGGGTTCACCGCGGTGGAGACGTTCGCGCACAGCGTGTTGGCGGTGATGATCAGGCCGAGGATGTTCGCGTCGCACGGCGGGGAGCTGGTGCTCGCCCCGGTCACCGCGACCGGGCCGGCCTCGGGCGTCGGGGCGATGCCGACCAGGCCGGAGGATTTCAGGCCGTAGGCGTCGCCGGTCAGCAGCGTCAGCCAGGTCACCTGGACGTTGTTGGAGGTGATGGTGCCGGCCGGGTTCGTCGTCGAGGCGCCGATGACGTCCGTGCCCGACACCGTTCCGGTGTAGGTGAACGTGGCGTTGCCGCCGGCGTCCGTGGTGGCGCTGCCGGTCAGGCCGGCGTTCGGACCACTGGCGACCTTGAAGGCGATCGGCGCGCCCTGCAGCGGGTCGCCGCAGCTGTTGACCAGGTTGGCGGTGACAGAGGCCTGGGTGCCGACCGCGAGGTCCTGCTGCGGCGGGGCCAGACTCAGGATCGAGCCGGGGCAGGAGACGCTGCCGACCGGGGCCCACTGCTGGGACTCGTTGCCCATGCCGCAGCTGGCGCCGTCCACGCCGCCGGTGTTGAGGATCTTGCCGGTGTCGTTGAAGTCGCTGACCACGCCGTCGATCGACACGGTGACCAGCGGAACCACGTTGGACTGGTTGCAGTCCCCGGACCAGTCGGCGCCGTTCGGCCCGATGTCGGAGGTGTCGAAGGAGCCGTCGGAGGTGCAGCCGGCGCTGAAGGAGTTGATCGTCTGGGTGACGATGTACTGCCCGTTCGGCGCGAGCGGCACGTTGTGCCGCCAGATGTCGTACACACAGGTGCCGAAGCTGACGTGGATGTAGTCGACGGTGACCCCGACGCCGGTGTTGTTGATGACCCGCACCGCGCCGGCGTCGAAGGTGCAGCCGCCGGTGCAGCCGCCGTAGGTGACGTCCGGCGCGCCTTCCCAGGGCGTCGGGAAGTTGGCGGGGTTCGCGCGCAGGTTGTCGGCATAGCCGAGCTGCACCGCGACGTCGGCCGCGGCGTGCGCCCGAACCGCCGGCCCGGCGACCACCGCGGCGCAGCTGAGCACCAGCATTCCCAGGAACGCCAAGGCTCTCCGCACACCCATCGCTCTTCGCACACCCATCGAGGCTGCTGACATGTTCCACCCCTTCTGAACCCGAAACGGAGCGACGCGGCGAGCCGAACCACGCCGGACCCGGAGTTGCCGCGCGCGGTGGTGAAGCTATTCGAGCTCTGATTCGGCGTCGCTCGGGCGCGGGGCGGGTGCCGGCTGGCGCGACGGTTCGGCGAGCGCCAGGGGGATGCGGCATAGGCCGCGGACCCGCGGGGATGACGGGACAGAATCAGGGAACTGGCTAGCTTGGCCGGTGCGGCAGGCGGCGGGCGTACCATCCCGGTGTGCTGATCAAACTCGCAGTGATCGCGCTGGCCGTCGGCGCGATCCCGGTCGCGCTCAACGTGAACGGCCTGGCCGAGCGGATCCCGTGGCGCGGCCTGGATGGGGATCCGGTGCGGGACAAGGGTGTCGTGACCTTCAACAGGGCGGTGGCCGGCCTGTTCGGCGTCACGGTCCTGATAGCGGCCGTCGTCGAGGCGCTGCGCTCAGACGCGCCGCGTCAGCCCGCCGCCGGCGTCAGTACCTGCTCCGACAGCCCCAGCCGCTCCCGGAACACATCGCGCCCCCGCGTCGTGACCAGCACCGCGCGCGAGGTGCCGACTCGCTTGATCCAGCCGTGGTCCAGCGCGTGCTCGCACAGGGCCGCGCCGACGGCGCCGGCCAGGTGCGGGCGGCGTTCGGTCCAGTCCAGGCAGGGGCGGAGGGCAGGGCGTTTGGAGGCGGCCGGGACTTCGATCGCCAGGTCGGCCAGCCAGCGTTCGCCGTCGGGGGTCAGGCTCAGGCCGTGGTGCCAGTCGACCAGGTCGCGGGCGGTCATGGCGTCGGCGATGGCCACGCCGACGCGGCCGGCGAGGTGGTCGTAGCAGGTGCGGGCGTGGGCCAGGGCGCGGCGGCGGCTGTCGGCGGACAGGGTGCGCGGGGGCGGTGTGGCGCGGACCGGGGCGGCCGCGGCCATGGTCTCGATGAGTTCGGCGACCTGTTGGTCGGCCAGGCGGACGTAGCGGTGCCGGCCTTGGCGTTCCTCGGCCAGCAGGCCGCCGGTCACCATCGCGTTCAGGTGCTCGGTGGCGGTGGACGGGGCGACGCCGGCGTGCCGGGCCAGTTCGGTCGGGGTCCAGGCGCGGCCGTCGAGCAGGGCCAGGCAGAAGGTGGCGCGGGTGCCGTCGGCCAGCAGGCGGGCCATCGCGGCCAGGTCGGCGCCGGCCAGCAGGGGGTTCGCGGTGGTGGGGCCGGTAGTGCTCATAGCTGTGATTATTCTCCGGGCATCGTTCGGCGGCCGCCGAAACGTCCGGTGCCTACGGTCGCCGCATGACGAGCTCACTCAGTACCGCCCGCGCCGAGCACATCGTGATCGAGCCGAGCATTCTCTACTTCGGCACCCCGGTGGTCCTGCTGTCGACCGAGAACGACGACGGCTCCGCCAACCTCGCCCCGATCTCCTCGGCGTGGGCACTCGGTCACACCATCGTCATGGGGCTCGGCGCCGAGGGCCAGACCGCGTACAACCTCGCGCGCCGCCCGCAGGTCGTGATCAACGTCCCCGGGCCGCACCTGTGGCGGCGGGTCGAGAGTCTGGCCCCGGTCACCGGCCGCTTCCCGGTGCCGGAGAGCAAGCCGGCGGGGATGCGGTTCGAGCCTGACAAGTTCGGCGTATCGGGGTTCACAGCAAGGGAATCGGAGGTTGTCACCCCGCCGAGGGTCGCCGAGTGCGGGCTGCAATTTGAGGCCGCGGTTGCCAGGATCCTGCCGGACCTCACCGAGGACTTCCTCATCGTCGAGGCGCAGGTCCTGAAGGTGCACGCGGACCCCGCGATCGTGATCCCGGGGACGAACCACGTCGAGCCGGCGGCCTGGAGTCCGCTGGTCTACAACTTCCGGCACTACTTCGGACTGGGCCCGGAGCTGGGCCACACCTACCGGAGCCAGACTCCGCGCTGACCGGTGCTGACCGGTTCGGCGCGATTTCCACGCGATCTACCTGGGCTTTCTGATCTGACGTCCCGTTATATTACTCGTCAGTAAGTCGTGACTTCTCATGCGGGCGGTAGTACACAAGTTCTCAAATTCCGCACCATGTGAGGAGTGTCACATGAGCGCAACACCAAGGAGGGACCCAGGAGCCCGAGGTCTGTCACGGCGCGGATTCCTGGCCGGTACAGGCACGGTCCTGGGCGCCGCGGCCCTCGGGGGCTTCTCAGCCTCCCGGGCCGCGGCCGCCGCGCCGCGCAGCACCCCCATCTCCAACGGGGCCCACGTCCAGGCGCTGATCATCGGCACCGGATACGGCGGTTCGGTCGCGGCACTGCGGCTGGCCCAGGCCGGCGTCGCGGTGGAGATGATCGAGATGGGCATGGCCTGGGACACCCCGGGGTCGGACGGGAAGATCTTCTGCAACCTGACCAGCCCGGACCAGCGGTCGTTCTGGCTGCGGACCGAGACCAAGCAGCCGGTGGGCTACTTCCTCGGGATCCCGATCGACCGCGCCATCCCGTCGTACACCGGCATCCTGGACGCCGAGGACTTCGCCGGGATCACCGTCTACCAGGGCCGCGGCGTCGGCGGCGGGTCGCTGGTGAACGGCGGCATGGCCGTGACGCCGAAGCAGGAGAACTTCGGCGCGATCCTGCCCTCGGTGAACCCGGCCGAGATGTACAACGTGTACTACCCGCGGGCCAACGCCGGGCTCGGCGCCGGGGTCATCCCGAACAGCTGGTTCAACACCACCGCCTGGTACCAGTTCGCGCGGGTGGGGCAGAAGCAGGCGGGGCGGTCCGGGTTCCCGTACGTGTTCGTGCCCGACGTGTACGACTGGAACTACATGCAGCAGGAGGACGCCGGCACGGTCCCTCGTTCTGCACTGGGCCAGGAACTGCTCTACGGCAACAACTACGGCAAGAAATCCCTGCAGAAGACTTACATCCCCGCCGCGCTGGCCACCGGCAAGGTCAACATCTCGCCGCTGCACAAGGTGACCTCGGTGTCCCCGGCCTCCGGCGGCGGCTACACGGTCCTGATGAACCAACTGGACACCACCGGGAACGTGGTCGTCTCCAAGGAGGTCACCGCGGACAAGGTGATCTTCGCGGCCGGCAGCGTGGGCACCAGCAAGCTGCTGGTGCAGATGCGCGACACCGGGCAGCTGCCGAACCTGAACGCCCAGGTCGGCCAGAACTGGGGCGACAACGGCAACATCATGGTCGGCCGCGCCAACCAGATCTGGGATCCCACCGGCTCCCAGCAGTCCACGGTCCCCTGCGGCGGCATCGACAACTGGACCAACGGCGGCGCGTTCGCCGAGGTGGCCCCGCTGCCGATCGGGATCGAGACCTGGGCCTCGCTGTACCTGTCGATCACGAAGAACCCGCACCGCGCGGCGTTCTCCTGGAACGCCAGCACGCAGAAGGTGGACCTGAGCTGGCAGCAGGCGTGGAAGCAGGACGGCATCACGATGGCCAAGACCATCTTCGACAAGATCAACTCGACCGAGGGCACGATCTACCGCACCGACCTGTTCGGCACCTACAAGACCTGGCAGGACGAGCTGACCTACCACCCGCTCGGCGGAGCGGTGCTGAACCAGGCCACTGACAACTACGGCCGGCTGACCGCCTACCCGGGGCTGTACGTCATGGACGGCGCGCTGATCCCCGGCAACACCAGCGTGAACCCGTTCGTGACCATCACCGCGCTGGCCGAGCGCAACATCGAGAACATCATCGCCAATGGCGGATGAGCTGATCCCCACGCTGGTGTGGGGTACCGGGAACATCGGGCGTGCGGCGATCCGGGCGGTCGCCGCACGTCCCGGCCTGAGCTTGTGCGCGGTGCTGGTGCACGACCCGGGCAAGGTCGGGCGCGACGCCGGGGAGCTGGCCGGGCTCGGGCGGCCGCTCGGCGTCGCGGCCACCGACGACGCCGAGGCGGCGCTGGCCGGGGCGAAGGCCGTGGTCTACGCCGCGTCCGGGGACGTGCGGCCGGACGAGGCGCTGGACGACGTCGTCCGCGCGGTCCGGGCCGGCGCGATCGTGGTCACGCCGGCCCTGTACGCGTTCTACGACCCGCACAGCGCGCCGCCCGACCAGCGCGAGCGCGTGCTCGCGGCGGTGGCCGCCGGCGGCGGATCGCTGTTCGCCTCCGGCGTCGACCCCGGCTGGGCCAACGACGTGCTGCCGCTGATGATGACCGGGCTCGGCTCCCGGATCAGCGCGTTGCGGTGCCAGGAGATCTTCGACTACGCGACCTACGACCAGGAGGACTCGGTCCGCTACCTGGTCGGCATGGGGCAGCCGATGGACTACGAGCCGCCGATGACCGCGCCGGGCGTGCCCACGATGGTGTGGGGCGGGCAGATCCGGCTGATGGCGCGGGCCCTGGGCGCGGAGCTGTCGGCGATCACCGAGCACGTGGAGCGCGCGGCGCTGGACATCGACGCCGAGACGCCGACGATGGGCAAGTTCGCCGCCGGCACGCAGGGCGGGGTGCGCTTCGAGGTGCGCGGCGAGATCGGGGGCGTGCCCCGGATCGTGATCGAACACGTGACGCGCATCCACGGCTCGGTGGCACCGCACTGGCCGCAGGCCCCTGACGGGGTAGGAGCGCACCGCGTGGTGATCGAGGGCGAGCCGCGGATCGAGGTCACGCTCGAGGCCGAGGACGAGGGCGGGAACCGCTCGGCCGGCGGCAACGCCACCGCGGTGGGCCGGCTGGTCGGCGCGATCGGGTGGCTGGCCGGGCGCGAGCCCGGGCTCTACGACGCGCTGGACGTGCCCGTCCGTCCGGCGACCGGGATCTGGGAAGAAGGAACGCAGTGATCATCGACATGCCCGAGGGCAAGGAACCGATCGGCTACGTGTGGGGCGAGATGGTGCCCGGCATCGGCCCCGCGGCGGCGGCCTTCTCGATGGCGGTGTACGAACACACGACACTGGGCCTGCGCGAGTTCGAAGCGGCCCGCCTGCGGATCGCGCAGATCAACGGCTGCTTGTTCTGCCTGGACTGGCGCACCGAGCGCGCCGGGGAGAAGGTCGAGGACGGCTTCGACACGGCGGTCGCCGACTGGCGCGGCGCGCAGTCCCTGGACGAGCGGACCCGGGTGGCCGCCGAGTACGCCGAGCGCTACGCGTTGGACCACCACGGGCTCGACGACGAGTTCTGGGGCCGGATGCTGGGCTGCTACTCGCAGGCGGAGGTGGTCGAGCTGACGATGTGCCTGGGCTCGTGGCTGGCCTTCGGGCGGCTGAACCACGTGCTCGGGATCGACGCGGTGTGCGTGCTGCCGGGGCATGTGTCCGGGCACTGATCGGGGCGCGTGCTCGGGTACTGATCGGCTCGGGCGCTCAGGCACCGATCGGGCCCGCGCGCCGAGACGCCGGTCGGGCCGCGTGCTCGGGCACCGATCGGGCCCGCGCGCCAAAGGGCTGATCGGGGCGCGTGCTCGGGTACTGATCCGGCCGTACGCCCGGGCACCGCCAAGCCGGACACGATGGGGCGCCACTGTCGCCGCCCGCATCGTGCCCGCACTATGCCGCATCGTGCTCCGCGCGGGTCACACCGCGCTCAGCGCGAAAGCTCCACCATGGTGTCCTCGAAGTCCGGGAACTCGTCCCGGGCCGCGGCGACCACCTCGCGGGCCGTCATGCGGTCCGTCCCGGCGTGCTTGTCGGCGATGGCCGTGAACTCCGGGTGCGGGTTGGAGCGGCGCGTGGGGTGCTCCACCGCCTCGTAGGGGCCCGATCCGTCGGCCACCAGCCACAGGAACGAGGGCAGGTCGCAGGCGACCACCCCGGTCTCGCCCTCGGAGCCCAGGAACACCACCGGCTGCTCGGCCAGCGGCGCGTCCTCGCGGACCAGCCAGAAGGCCGCGTAGCCGCCGTCGGCGGTCTGGCCGAAGACCCGGAACTGGTCGGCGTCGGCCTCCGGGTTGCCGGTCCAGCTCCGGAACCAGTCGGCGGTGTCCTCGGAGTCCAGGAACTCCTCGAAGGGCTCGAAGTCCACCCACAGGTTCTCGGTGTCTTCGCTCTCGTCGCGCTCGTCGTCGCGCTCTTCGTCGCTCGGCTCGTCCTCGTCGGCCTCCGCGGAGAAGCCGATCGCGGCTATCGCGGCCAGCGCCGCGGGCAGGGCGAGGTCGTCGTCGTCTTCGATAGTCACGAGCCGTAGATTAGCCGCGCGCGGGGCGTCTACTCCAGCGTCACAAGAAGCATCTCGCCGTGGCGGGCTCCCTAGGGGTATATCCGATGGCGCCGGCGGGCCGGGTCCTGGTGAAATGGGTTGTGAGGCGCGAGGGAGGGTGTGTCGATGAACACCGTCATCGAACGCGAGCGTCAAGGCAACGAGTGGGGTCCGGTCACCATCGTGCACACGTGGGGCGGCTGGCCGTGGCGGGCGCAGTGCGAGGAGTGCACCACGCGCTCCCCAGGGCAGCGAACGCACGACGAGGCCCGGCAGTGGGCTGACAGCCACTACCACGCGTTCCACGAGATCAGCTGAAGCACAGCGCGCGAAAGGCCCGGCACCCGCGCGAACGCGGGCCACCGGGCCTTCCCTCAGAGCGCCTCGGGCGCTACTTCTTCTGCTTGGGCAGCACCACCACAGCCAGCGGCGTGCGCTGCGCGCCCTGCCCCAGCGGGTTGTCCTTGAAGATCTCAGCGATCTTCTCCTCGGAGACCGTCGAGGCCTGTCCCAGGATGTTGCAGCCCAGGTCGTTGGCGTCGATGATGGCCACGCCCTGGAACGTGGCGGCGGCCTGGCCGCTCAGCGACCCGCGCAGCCGGTCGGCGAGCTCGGAGGCGGCCTTGCCCGGGTCGGCCGGGGCCAGCTTCGCCGAGACGTTCGAGGGGTACAGCGAGTACTGCGTCGGGCCGTCGATGGCCCGGACCGCGGGGCCGGCCAGCTGGTAGAACAGGCCCTTGCGGCCCACGACCTTGCCCACGGCGCCGGCCGCGGAGGCCGCGACGATGCGCGCCAGGCCCGCCTCCTGGATCGCCAGCTGCATGGTCTCCGGGGAGCCCAGGCCGATGCCGGCGGGGGTGCGGACCACGAACTTCTGCAGCTTGCGGGCCGCGAAGGAGGGCTTGATCTCCCACAGGAAGTAGCTGCGGCCCTGGGAGATGGCCACCACCTTCTCGCTGACGGCCAGGAACCACGGGCTGTTCAGCGCCTCGGCGTGCTCCTCGGACTCCGAGGCGCGGGTCGCGAACTCGGCGCCGTACTCGGAGATCTTGGTGTGGTAGTCGTCGCCCTTGGCGAAGGCATCGGTCTGGATCGGGAAGCGCAGCACCTGCCCGCTGGAGGGCGTGCTGATCGCGATCTCCTTGCCGGGGTTGGCCGCGAAGTACTCCTTGGCCGCCGAGGTCGTGGAGTCCACGTGGGTGCCGGGGGCGTCCACGAAGGTGCGCAGCCACAGCTCGACGTTCAGCAGCCGCCAGAACAGCATGGTGTCGCTGTTCTTGCCGCTGATGAACTCCTCGAACGCGCGCAGCACCGAGGCCTGGTCGAAGTACGGCCGCGAGCCGAAGGAGTCCGAGCGGAAGACCGTGTGCACGTGGTTCTTGATGCGCAGGAACCACTCACGCTCCGGCGTGGTGAAGCCGATCTTGTTGCGGCGGTCGACGATCTGGTCCGGCAGCAGGCCGCGCACCGCGTCGCGCAGGATCTTCTTGTTCCAGCCGCCCTTGATGATGGCCTCGGGCTCCAGCGTGAACAGGTAGCGCACCAGGTTGAAGTCCAGGAAGGGCACACGGCCCTCCAGCGAGAAGCGCATGGTGTTGCGGTCCTCGTAGCGCAGCAGCGAGGGCAGCGAGTTGGCGAAGATGTCCTCGACCAGGCGCGCCCTCAGGTCGTCCGGCACGGGGCTGAAGGTCTCGCCCTTGTGCTGCTTGGCGAAGCTCTTGTCCAGCATCTGGCGGATGTCCACCGGCTGGTCCAGGCCGAGCTTGCCGCGCACGACCTGCTTGCCGTAGCGGGACAGCACGTCGGTGGAGGAGACCACCTCGCGCATCAGCTTCGCGTACTGCTTCTCCTTGCGCAGCTGGCGCAGGTAGACGAAGTAGTACGGCAGGTAGCCGGCCATCATCTCGTCCGCGCCCTGGCCGTCGAGCAGGACGGTGACGTGCTTGGTGGCCTCCTGCATCACCTTGTACTGCGCGTAGGGGCCGGTGGAGATGGTCGGCTCTTCCTGCGTGCGCACGAAGTCGGCGAGGTCCTCCAGGAACTCGTCCGGGTTCGGGTGGATCTTGTGGCACTCGATGGGGCCGTCAGCCTTCGCCATGACCGCGTCGACGTAGCGCTCTTCATCGTTGACGCTGCCGGGGAACACCGCGGAGAAGCTGTTCTGCGTCGCGCCGACCGACTCCACGTCCTGCGCGTGCTGCTTCATCAGCTTGCTGATCACCGCGACGACGGTGGAGGAGTCCAGGCCGCCGGACAGCGCGGTGCCGACCGGAACCTCACCGACCAGGCGCATCCGGATCGCCTCGGTGAGGCGCTCCTTGAACTCCTTGGTCGTGTCCTTGGTGAACGGCGAGCGCGGGCCGTCGGCCAGCAGGTCCTCACGCAGCGTGGTGAACATGCGGCGCTGCACGTCGGAGCCCTCGACGACCACGACCTCGCCGGGGCGGACCTTCTCGATCCCGGCGAAGAAGGTGCGGTCGGAGTCCTCGTGGATGCGGAAGCGCAGGTAGCGGTAGAGCGTCTGGTCGTCCGGCGCGGCCTGCACCAGGCCCGAGGCCAGGACCGCCTTGATCTCCGAACCGAAGACCAGGCGGTGGCTGCCGTCCTCCCCGGTCACCGAGGCCAGATACAGCGGCTTGATGCCGAAGTGGTCGCGCGCCAGGTAGCTCTTGCCGGTCTCGGTGTCGTGGATCGCGACCGAGAACATGCCGTTGAACCGGTCGAAGGCCGCCTCGCCCCACTCGGCGAAGGCCCGGACCACGACCTCGGTGTCACAGACGGTGCGGAAGCTGTGGCCGAGGGCTTCCAGTTCGGCCATCAGCTCGCGGTAGTTGTAGACCTCGCCGTTGTAGACGGCGGCGTAGCGGCCGTCCTCGGTGAGGAACGGCTGGTCGCCGTGGGCCCGGTCGATGATCGCCAGGCGGCGGTGGGCAAAGCCCACCACGCGACCCCCATCACTGGCTGTGCTACCCAAAGAAACCAGGCCCTCGCCGTCGGGCCCGCGATGGGCGATGGCGTCGCCCATCCTCTTGAGCATGGCCTCGTCATGGGCCCCGAAGACGCCCGCGATACCGCACATGTGCCGTGCCACTCCTCGCCGTTATGTTGAACCTGCTGCGCGCTGAGCCAAACCTATACGACGAGCGGGTGACGCCTGTGCGACGTCGAGTAGTGTGATCTTCGAGCGGGCAGGGGTACCCCGTGACCTGTACCGTCCCCCGGCCCGGCGTTGGATCTTCCGACGTTGCTAATATCGGAGTCGGAGGCGAATTTCCAGCGCATCCGCCTATGCCGGACGCCACGGCTACCGATCCGGGGGGACGACGATGGCGAATGAGACCGTGACCGACAAGTCGCCGGATCCCCTCGAAGCCGGCTCCGGTGTCGGCCGCGTACCCGGGGAATCAGTGGAGACGCCGGCGGCGGACCAGGGCACCCCGCCGGGACCGCTAAACCCCTTGAACCCGCCGGACTCGTTGGACCCGCTGGACCCCCTGAACCCGCACGCCCCGCGCGGCGGCGACCCGATCGAGGCCGCGCTGACCCCGGTCGCGCCGCCCGAGCCCGCCGACGCACCGCGGCGCAACCCGGTGGTGCGCGCCGTGGCGGCGGTCGGGCGCACGTTCGTCCGCGACATGGTGGTCTTCTTCTCCGTCCCGGTCCGGGAGGTCCGGACGAAGAAGCTGATGGCGATCCCGGCCACGCTGCTGTGCGTGCTGACCATCGGGGTGCTCTGGATCCTGGAGATGAACCGGCCCGGCGGGCTGGCCTTCGTCATCGACATCGCCGGGGTGCGCCAGGGCGAGCCGATCTGGCAGCTGCTGCCGCAGCTGCCGCTGTCGCTGTTCGCCCCGGCCCCGGACCTGCCGGCCTGGGGCGCGATGGCCCAGGTCCTGATCGCGTTCGGGATCGCGGAGTGCTGGCTGGGCTGGAAGAAGATGATCGCGATCGCGATGATCACCAGCGCGGTGACCTCGATGGCGGCCCGGCTGATGGTCTACGCCAGCAACTGGCTGCACATCGGCACCCCGCAGATCGACAACTTCCAGGTCGACACCGGCCCCTCGGTCGCGGTGGTGGCGCTGCTGATCTACCTGGCGCTGCGGCTGCGCACGTACTGGGTGGTGGCGCTGACCGCGGTGTCGATGGGCGGCGAGGCGGCGATCCTGCCGAACCTGGCCGGGCGCGAGCACCTGGTGGCGATCAGCCTGGGCATCGTCACGTACTTCCTGCTGGACCGGTGGTGGCCGGCGTGGCGGCGATGGCGGATCGAGCGGGCGACGGCGGACTGAGCGGGCACTGGCCCTCGCGCCGGCATTCTGGCCGGCGCCGATCCGGCACACACCCGGCCGGATCAATAAGCTGCTTGTCCCATGAGCTGGTATCCCGAACCCGACGAGGCCCTCGTCCACCGCGGCCCGGCCCGCTTCGCGACCGGCCGCGCCGAGAAGGTCGCGGAGATGCGCTGGTTCCGCGACGAGACCGGCCGCGACATCGCCGCCGAGCTGCCCGGCTGGCCCGAGGGCCCGGCGTACAGCCCACGCTCGGACGCCGCGGCGCGCACAACCAAGACCGCGTGGGGCATCGGCAAGGCCGTCGTGTTCACGGCGGCGCTGGCGGTCAACGCCGTGAGCAACGCCAACCCGACCGTGAACCTCGGCGACGGCGCCCGCCCCACCGACCCGGCCCGCGAGGTCGAGGACTTCCCGGTGCTGGTCGCGGCCCCGGGCACGATCGCGCGCGGCCTGCCCCACCAACTGGACCCGGACCGCCGGGCCAAGCAGTACCGCACCGACCTGGTGGTGACCGACCGGCGCCTGGTGGTGCTGGGGACGATCGCCGACGGCGGGCTGGAGCACCCCGAGGTGCTGTGGGAGGCGCCGCGCGGCGCGCTGGCGTCGGTGGTGAAGCACGCGTTCGGCAGCGGCGGCGCGGATGTCAGCTTCGTGTTCGCCGACGGTTCCTGGGCGCGGCTCGGACTGGAGAACGTCGCGGCGGCGATCCAGGTGGCCCATGAGCTGGAGCCGAGCTGCCGGGTGGAGCTGACCGAGCTGGCGGTGAAGAAGCTGGAGCCGAACTACGACAAGCCCCCGGCCGACCACGAGTGGGAGACGATCCGGCAGGACAACGGCCGGGCCGTCGCGCAGCTGGTGTTCCGGGTCCGGGGCAAGACGTTCCGGACCAAGCAGAAGGACGTCACGAAGTGGGTCGACGCCGCCGGGGATTGAGCGTCAGCCCCCTGATCGAGGCGTCGATGATCTCGACGGGGTGCACCACCGGGGTGTCGTCCCCCAGGTACCGGCGGATCTGCAGCAGGCAGCCGGGGTTGCCGGTGGCGACCAGGTCGGGCTCGGTGGCCCGGATCCGCTCGGCCTTGCGGCGGCCCAGCTCCTCGGCCGCCTCCGGGCGCACCAGGTTGTGCACGCCGGCCGAGCCGCAGCAGAAGGCGGCCTCGGCGGGCTCGACCACGTCCAGGCCGGGGATGTCGGCGAGCAGCTTGCGCGGCTGAGCCCGCACGCCCTGGCCGTGCGCCAGGTGGCAGGCGTCGTGGTAGGCGACCCGGGCCTGGATCCGGTGGCGTTCGGCGCGCGGTTCCAGGTCGGCCAGGACCTCGGAGACGTCGCGGACCTTGGCGGCGAACTCCGCGGCCGGTCCGGCGTAGTCCGGGTCGTCGGCGAGCAGTTCGCCGTACTCCTTCAGCGTGGAGCCGCAGCCGGCGACGTTGACCACGACCGCGTCCAGCTCCTCCAGCGGCACATGGCCGGCGGACGCCGGACGCCGGAACGCGTCGATCAGCCGCCGCGCGTACTGCCTGGCCTCCTGCTCGCGCCCGGCGTGCAGCGACAGGGCACCGCAGCAGCCCTGCTGGGGCACCACCACGTGGCAGCCCTCAGCCTGCAACACCCGCGCGGTCGCGGCGTTGACGTCGCCGAAGAACACCCGCTGCACGCAGCCGGAGACCAGGGCGACCGTGGCGCGCACCTCTCCGGCGGGCCGGCTGTTCGCGGGCAGCGAGCTCCAGGCCTTGCGCAGCGTGGTCTCAGGCATCAGCGCCTCCATGGCGCCGAGCTTGGGGAAGCGGCGCAGCAGTCCACTGGAACGGACCAGCGCCGCGGCACCCGTCCGGCGGTACGCCACCGCGCCGAGGGCAGCCACCCGCAGCCGGGCCGGGTGCGGGAAGAGCCCGAACACGAGCTCCCGGAACGCTTTGTCGCCGCGGGTCTGGGCGTAGGCCTGCTCGACCTGGGGCCGGAACTCCTCGATGATCCGGTCGTACTCGACGCCGGAGGGGCACGCGCTCACACAGGACAGACAGCCCAGGCAGGAGTCGACGTGTTCGGCCACCGCGTCGTCGAGCTCGGCCTTGCCCTCGAGCACCTGGCGGATCAGGTGGATGCGACCGCGCGGCGAGTCGTTCTCGTCACCGGTGAGCGCGTAGGTGGGGCACGCCGGAAGGCAGAACCCGCAGTGGACGCATTTGGAAGTCAGGTCGTCCAGGTTCTCGCCCATGCCGGGGAATATACTAAACGGCCCCCGATCTCATCGAGATCGGAGGCCGTTCCACGGAGGGTGAGCGACGGGGCTCGAACCCGCGACAACTGGGATCACAACCCAGGACTCTACCAACTGAGCTACGCCCACCATGGTCCCGCACGCCGCCGAACCCCGGTCTCCCGGGCCCTGCGCCGTGCTGGCACGCCAAGAATACATGAATCCGGCGGTACTCTGCACAACCCTTTAGCTCGGGCCCCGCAGGGCCCGAGTGCGAGGTCAGGACTACGCGCGGGCGGCCGCCGCGGCCTCCTCGGCCTCGATCCGGCCGGCCAGGGTGCGCGCGGTCTCCGAGTCCGGGCCGGGCTGCGGGACGAAGATCGCGTCGCGGTAGTAGCGCAGCTCCGCGATCGAGTCGCGGATGTCGCCCAGGGCGCGGTGGTTGCCGGTCTTCTTCGGGGAGTTGAAGTAGACACGCGGGTACCAGCGGCGGGCCAGCTCCTTGATCGAGGAGACGTCCACGATGCGGTAGTGCAGGTGCTGCTCGAGCTCGGGCATGTCCCGGGCCAGGAACCCGCGGTCGGTGCCGACGGAGTTGCCGGCAAGTTGGGCCTTGCCGGCCTCGGGCACGTGCTCGCGCACGTAGGCCAGGACCCGCTCCTCGGCCTCGGCCATCGTGACGCCGCCGGCCAGCTCCTCCAGCAGACCCGAGGCGGTGTGCATCTCGCGCACCACCTCGACCATGTTCTCCAGCAGGCCCGGCAGGTCGTCCGCCGGTGGCGCGATCACCACGTCAACCCCGTCCCCCAGGACGTTCAGCTCCGAGTCCGTGACCAGCACGGCCACCTCGATCAGAGCGTCCTTGTCCAGGTCGAGCCCGGTCATCTCGCAGTCGATCCACACCAGCCTGTCACTCATGGATCCACCCTAGTGGGGCTGTGGCCGAAAGCGTGATCGACAACTGGGTTGACCATCTACGCGGCGGCGGCCTAGGCTTCGATCGTCAACCATGTTGTCCATATTGCCTTACGGAGGCCGCCATGCCCTTGTCCACCCTCGCCGACGCCCCGCACTTCGCCCGCGACGGCTTCACCTTCCGCCCGCTGGCCGTGCCCTCGCGCGGCAGCACCGAACTGGCCGTCTGGGCCCTGGACCTGGAGCCCGGCGCGGTCAGCGAGACGCACAGCATGGACCGTGAAGAGATCTTCGTCGTCATCGGCGGCGCGGTCTGCGCCACCGTCGGCGGCCGCGAGGCGACCGCCGGCCCGGGCGACGCGATCATCGTGCCGGCGCACGCCGGCCTGCAGATCCGCAACGCGAGCACCGAGGAGCCGGCGCGGCTCACCGTGGCCACGTCCGTCGGGATGCGGGCGATCGTGGGCGGCGCGCCCTTCACCCCGCCCTGGGCTCAGTAGGAGCCGCGAAGACCGACCTGGGCCACACCGCGTTGGCGCGACCCGGTCGTCATGAACCCGCCTCCGATGGGTGGCGGACCTATCCCTCGCGGCCCTCTCGGCCGCCTCTTGCCCGGGAGGCCAGGTAGGCCTCGCGGTAGCGCGCCGGCTGGGTGCCCAGCACCCGCAGGAAGTTGGCGCGCATCGCCGGGCCCGAGGCGAAGCCCGAGCGCCGGGCCACCTCGTCCACCGGCAGGTCGGTGGACTCCAGGATGCGCTGGGCGGCGATCACCCGCTGGGAGTTCACCCATCTCAGCGGCGTGGTCCCGGTGACCTCCAGGAAGCGCCGGTCGAAGGTCCGCCGGGACATCGCGGAGTGTTTGGCGAACTCGTCGACGTCGAAGGGCTCGGCCAGGTGGTCCAGGGCCCAGCTCATGGCGTCGCCGATCGGCGTGCCGGCGCCGAGTTCGCTGGGCAGGTGGCGGTCGAAGTACGCGGCCTGGCCGCTGCGCCGGCCGGGGCCCACCACCAGGCGGCGGGCCAGCGCGCTGGCCGCCTCCGCGCCGTGGTCCATGCGGACCAGGTACAGACACAGATCCAGGCCGGCCGCGGCGCCGGCGCCGGTGACCACGTCGCCGTGGTCGATCTGCATCGAGCGGGCGTCCACCTTCACCCGGCGGTGATGGCGGGCCAGGGCCGGCGCGTACATCCAGTGCGTGGTGGCCCCGCGGCCGTCGAGGACGCCGGCCGCGGCCAGCACGAAGACCCCAGAGTCGAACGCGGCCAGCCGCGCGCCCTCCTTGTGGGCCTTGCGTACCGCGGCCAGCGCCGGTTCCGGGGGCCGCTCCCCCGGAGCCCGCCAGGCCGGCACGATCACCGTGCCGGCCTGGTCGGCGCCGGACAGGCCGAAGGGCGTGGACACCCGCAGCGACCCGGTCGTGGCCAGCGGGCCGGCCTCGCCGGCGCACACCAGCAACCGGTAGTACGGCAGGCCCATGACGCGCCGGTCGACGCCGAACACCGAGATCGGTATCGACGATTCGAACAAGGGGGCGTCCCGGAAGAGCAGGACGGCGACGGTACCCCGGTCGCGCGTGGGTGCCAGGCGCGGGCGGGGGGCAGTCAGAGTCATTGGCGCGGGCTGACCTCTCTGGTCCAGATGGATCGTCGGAACGAGCCATTTTCCTTTGTGCGCAAAGGCAAAAGCGACTTGGAGCGGAAGCCGTGCCGGGCCGGTGATTATCAGAACACATACATGATCGGGGCACGAGTGTCCACCCGCGCGCCGCCGGGCGCGCGGCCCCGCCCCGGTGGCGCACGGTGGTGATCTGTGGTGACCTACTAATAATCTGGGGTGATCTACTTCAAGATCGCCGCGGGGGAAAGCGGCGCGGGGGACGGCGGAAAGGGGGCACGTCACATGGGGCGGACAACGCAAACGGATCGGCGGCAGGCGCTGGCCGCGGTGCTCGCGGACGTCACCGCCGAGTGCGGGCCGGCCCTGCGGGTGCTCTCCGGCGAGGCCGAACGCCGAGCGTATGAGACCGACGCGCTCACCGCGCACCGCGTTCTGCCCGGGTTGGTCCTGCTTCCGGCCGACCGCTCCCAGGTGGCGCCGATCGTGCGCGCGTGCGTCCGGCACGGCGTCCCGTACGTCGCCCGCGGCGCCGGCACCGGCCTGTCCGGCGGCGCGCTGCCGGCCGAATCAGGCGTCGTCATCGCGCTGGCGAAGCTCAACCGGATACTTGATGTTGACCCCGACCGGCGGGTCGCGATCGTGGAGCCGGGCGCGACCAACCTGTCCATCAGCGCGGCCGCCGGCCAATACGGGCTCTACTACGCCCCGGACCCCTCCTCCCAGGTGGTGTGCACGATCGGCGGCAACGTCGCGGAGAACTCCGGCGGCGCGCACTGCCTGAAGTACGGCTTCACCTCGCACCACGTGCTCGCCGTGGAGACCGTGCTCCCCGACGGCAGCGTCGCGGTGCTGGGCTCGGACGACATCGAAGCCCCTTGTTACGACGCCCCCGGCTACGACCTGCGCGGCGTGTTCGTGGGCGCCGAGGGGACGTGCGGCGTGGCCACCCGGATCGCGGTCCGGCTGCTGCGCCGGCCCGAGGTGGTCCGCACGCTGGTCGCGGACTTCCCCGACGTGCCCTCGGCCTGCGAGACGGTCAGCGCGGTCATCGCCGCCGGCATCGTGCCGGCCGCCATCGAGATGATGGACAACCTGGCCATCCGGGCCTGCGAGGACGCGGTGCACGCCGGCTACGACCGGGAGGCGGCGGCCTCGCTCATCATCGAGCTCGACGGCCCGGCCGAGGAGTGCGCCGAGCAGTTCGAGCATGTCAGCGCCCTGTGCTCGCAGCACGCCTGCACCCGGCTGCGGATCGCCGCGGACGACGCCGAGCGCGCCGCCATCTGGGCCGGCCGCAAGGCCGCGTTCGCCGCGATGGGCCGGCTCTCGCCGGAGTTCCTGCTGCAGGACGGCGTCGTGCCCCGCACCCGGCTGGCCGAGGCGCTGGCCGGCATCGCGGACCTGTCGGCGGCGGCGGGGTTGCGTGTTGCCAATGTCTTCCACGCCGGCGATGGAAACCTGCATCCGCTCGTTCTGTACCGGGCGGCCGACGGCCAGGGACCGGCCGCCGAGACCCTCGCCGCGGACATCGCAGAACTCTGTGTCGCCCTCGGCGGCTCGCTGTCCGGCGAGCACGGGATCGGCGTGGACAAGGCCTGCTCGATGCCCAAGATGTTCTCCCCCGCGGACCTGACGGCGATGGACCGTCTGCGCGCCGCGTTCGACCCGTCAGGGCTGTGCAACCCCGGAAAGGTGTTCCCGACTCCCGCGCTGTGCGGCGAGGCCAGGGCCGGGGCCTATCAGCCGCACCCGCTCGAAGAGACCGGAAAGATCCAGAGATGGTAGCCGCCTCCTCCTCCGCTTCCAACGCCGACGGCGGCTCGTCCGCGGCCCCGGGCACGTCGGCCGACGGCGCCGCCGCCGCGCCCGAACCGCCGACGGGCCCGCGCTCGATCACCCCGACGACGCTGAAGGACCTGCGCGACGCCGTCTCCACGGTCGGCGCGGTCCTGATACGGGGTACCGGGACGGCCACCACCTGGGGCGCCCCGGTGCGCGACGCGCGCACCACGGTGTCGCTGGCCGGCATGGACCGCGTCCTGGACCACCGCCCGGCCGACATGACGGTGCACGTCCAGGGCGGGATCCGGCTGGACGTGCTGCAGGCCGAGCTGGCCGCGCGCGGCCAGTGGCTGCCGTACGACCCGGCGCGCTCGGAGGCCACCATCGGCGGCCTGCTGGCCACGGGCGACGCCGGCCCGCGCCGGCTGGCCTACGGCTCGCTGCGCGAGCTGGTGATCGGCGCGACGATGGTCTTCCCGGACGGCGCGATCGCCAAGAGCGGCGGGCACGTCATCAAGAACGTGGCCGGCTACGACCTGGCGAAGCTGTGCCACGGCTCGCTGGGCACCCTCGGCGTCGTGGCCGAACTCGTCCTGCGCGTCCATCCGCTGCCGCAGACCTCCCGCACCGTCATGGTGCGCGACGTGAACACCGCCCTGGCCCAGAAGCTCACCTGGGCCCTGAACCGCTCGGCGATCGAGCCGACGGCCGTGGAGTGGTGCGAACCCGAGCAGGTCCTGGCGGTCCGCTTCGACGGAACCGCCGACGGCGCCGCCGCGCGCGCCGCGGCGGCCCGCTCGATGCTCACCGGCAGCCTGGCCGAACTCGACGCCGGCGAGGCGCACAGCTTCTGGGAATCGCACGCGGCACGGGTCGTCGCAGAACCCGGAGACACCGTCCTGCGAGCCGCCACCCGCCCGGGCATCGACCCCGGCCTGGTCGGCTCCCTGTCAGCATTCGCGGACCGCGCGGGCGTCAAGGCACTGCTCACCTGCAGCCCGGCCACCGGCGCCTACACGGTCCGCATCACCGGCGCCGACGCCAAGGCCCACGCCGAGCTGGTGAAGAACTGGCGCACCTCGGTCGAGGCCGTCGGCGGCTTCGTGATGCTGCGCCGCCGCCGCCCCGGCGTCGACGCGATGGTGGAGTCCTGGGGCCGCGCACCGGGCAGCGTCGAGGTGATGCGGCGGGTGAAGGGGAACTTCGATCCGGAGAACCGGTTCGCCCCGGGCCGTTTCGCGCCCTGGTTCTGAGAGTTCTGAGAATTCCGGTTCTGAGAGCTCCGAGAGTTCCGACCGGTCACCACCCCGCGCCCGGCGTCAGGAGATCGGCAGCCCCTCGGTCTGGTTCTCGCTCTCCCGTGCCGGTTCCTGCTCGTCGGCCGGCGTCTCGGTCCAGCCGAACGCCAGGGAGGCGCCGGTCATGGACAGCAGCATGCCGATCAGGAAGCCGCCGAGGTTGCTGGTCATCCAGCTGGCGATGGCGAACAGCAGTGAGAGGACCGAGTAGAAGGTGCGGTGCATCGGGTCGAAGATCAGGCTCAGTCCGAGGACGACCAGCAGGACCGGGACCGCGTAGCCGGCCATGCCGTACAGGCCCATGTGGATGCTGACCTTCATGGCCGTGTGGTAGAGCGAGAGCATCTCGCCGCCGCCGAGGGCCACCAGCAGGCCGCCCCAGAAGGGCCGGGTGCGGCGCCAGTGCCGGAAGGCACGGCGCGCCCCGCCGTCCTCCTCGGGGGCCGGGGCCTCCGGGAGGAGGAGGGGCGCGCCTTCTTCGTGCTCTGTCACCGTTCAGCAGCCCTTGCTCTGGAAGGTCATGCTGAGGTTCGGCAGCGAGAACGTCGAAGCCGTGGACGCGTAGTTGTCCTGACGGACGTCCGTGATGTCCACCGTGTCGGCCTGCTGCGCGAAGGTGTACGCGTGGCCTTCGATGCTGGGCACCTCGGTCAGGTTGCTGGCGTCCCGGCCGATCTGGATGTTGGTGAACGTGGCGTTGCCGCTCAGGTCCGTGCCGTCCAGCACCAGGTTGGTCGCGTGCACCGGCGTGGATCCGGTGCCGGCGCGGATCACCAGGTTGACGCCGACCAGGTTCACGCTCTGGCACAGGTTGTAGACCTTGGCATCGCCGATCACCGAGGTCATCACCACGGCCTGGCCGTTGGAGCTCTTCAGCCAGGGGTTGCCGGGCAGCGCGGAGTCCAGGTTGCCGTACTGCTGGAAGTTCGACCCGGTCAGGTGGTCCGCGGTCACCACGAAGGGCATCCCGGAGATCGCGAACTGCACACCCAGGGCGCCCTGTGCGGTGAGCACCACGAGCGCACCGGTGGCGGCCATCGCGGCCATCCCCGGTATCGCGGCGCGGCGGTAACGGACTTTGCCTTCGCGTTTCGTCGCCATTCGGCTCCTTTCCGTTCCTGTCACCAGGCGCAAATGGTGCCGGCGCGAACGCCTGGACGAGAAGTGAACCAGCACCGGCACGGCTGGAATGTGACATGAGTCACCCACGAGGTGACTGACGGGTAACATACTCTCAGGGTTTTGAATCGGTCAACCGTTCGGGCCCTGATTCACTCGTCGCCGACACCGGGCTCGGCCTGCGCCGGGGCGCACGGCGCCACCGATCGGGGATGGTCGGCCGAGGCGGCGAAGGAGGCCTTCGCGGCGATCTCGGGGCCGGCGAAGGGCGCCACGACGAAATACACCAGAGCGGGCAACAGGGCCGGAAGCTCCGCCGAGCGGCCCTCGGCGATGTACCGGTAGAGCGTGCCGTAGGCGCCGGCCACGACGGAGTTCACCACCTCGCCGCGGTCCACGCCCTCCGGCGTGGCCGGGGCCAGGGCGAAGAAGGCCTCGAAGGCGTGCAGCTGCTCCGAGCGCGCCCGGCGCCCCTCGGGCCCGACCGCGTCGATCTCCACGATCGCCGCCGTGGCGAAGGCCGGCACGCTGGCCAGCACGTCCAGCAGCACGGCCAGCACCGCGCAGGTGGCCCTGGTCCAGGTCTCGATGTCCGCCGGGGACTGCGGCAGCGGGCACAGCCCGTCGCCCTCGCCGGCCTCGCTCTCGTCGGTCTGCTCCAGGAAAGCGTGCCGCAGCATCGCGAACAGCACATCGGTGCCGTGCCGGTAGGCGGCCAGAAACGCGCCCTGTTTGCTCTCGAAGTGCTCGTAGAACGCCGGCCTGGTCACGCCGGAGACCCGGCAGATGTCGCTGACCGAGGCGTTGGCGTAGCCGCGTTCGGCGACCGTGCGCACCAGGCCGTCGTACAGCCGGTCGCGCTGGGTGGCCGCCACCTGCTCGCGCGGCACCCGGCTGGGGCCGCGCTTGATCGCCCGCTGCGGATCACGCGGGGAGCGCGCGCCGGGCAGCGGCGCCAGAACGGGTGAAACAGGCATCTTCTCCCCTGGGGACTTGACTGGCGAACCTCACGGAGTTACAAACTCCACGGGTTTTGTTACCGGCCGGTATCAGAGCGTGATCTGCATCGGATCATCGAGAACCCGTGCACGAACGAGTTCTTCGATCTTTTCTGTCTCCACCGGCGTCACCGTCGACGCAGTCCCCGCTCATCTGACATCCCCGCTGACGAGGGAGCGTGAACATGGCTGTCCCAGGCCTGTTCCACCGGTTCAGAAAACGTACACTCACCGCGGTCGTGGGCACATTGGCCCTGGTCGCGACAGTCGCCTCGCCGTCCGCGGCGGCGAGCGGGCAACCAACGGGTCCGTATACGGGCATGGGCACGTGCCCCACTTCCAGCACGCAGATGCAGGACCCGAACCAGGCCGTCGTGGGCTGCACGGTGGCCACGATAGGCGGCGGCGGGTTCACCGTGGGTTCCACCCAGGTGAACTTCAGCTCACCCATGACCGTCTCCTTCGGGGTCACCTGGGCCAAGGGCGGCCCGACGGTCACCTTCCCGGACAAGAGCACCGCCGAGCTGTTCTCCACCGTCAGTCCGACCGACGGCAAGGAGTTGCAGTCCAGCCCGCTGGACGTGCCGATCCCGGGCCTGTCCAACTTCTGGCCCGGCGTCACCAGCGCGATCGTGCTGATCGAGCCGGCCGGCCCGATCACGAACTTCGCGCCGCTGTCGGCCGGGGAGAACTATCCCATCTTCCAGCTGCCGATCAAGCTGCACCTGCTCAACGCGTTCCTCGGCCTGAGCTGCTACATCGGCTCCGACAGCGCGCCGATCGTGCTGAGCCCGACGGCCGGGACCACGAGCCCGCCGCCGCCGAACCAGCCGGTCAAGGGCAGCACCGGGACGATCTCGATCGGCCGGGACCCCAACGGTTTCGGGGACACGGTCGTCGGCTTCGCCAACGCCACGCTGAACGACAACGCGCTGCCGGTTCCCGGCGCCAACGGCTGCGGCCTGTTCGGCAGCGCCGACTGGATAGTGAACCTGCTGTTCGGCCTGCCCTCGGCGGCCGGGCACAACGCGATCACGCTGTCCTCGGTCACCACCGACCTCGCGGTCGACTCCAGTGACAGCGATCTGATCAACGCCATCAACGCCACACGAAAGTGAGTCCGTCGTGCGAACCCGTACCCTCGCCCTGACCGCTGCGGCCGCCCTCGGCCTCGTCCTGGGCGCGGCCGGCCAGGCCGGAGCATCCACCGGCGGCGTGCTGACCGTCGGCAGCGCCGGCGGCACCGACGTGAACGTCGGCGACACTCTCAGCGGCGCCATCAACAGCGACTTCGTGTTCACCACCAGCAGCGGCACCATCGACTGCAGCACCGGCCAGTTCACCGCCGGGGTCACCGCGAACCCGGCCGTCGGCGGGAACGCCACCGAGTCCATCAGCCAGCTGCACGCCGACCCGGCGAACTGCACCACCACGGTCAGCGGCACGATCGGCGTGGTGAGCGTGGAGATCAACGGCGCGGCCACCGGCACCGTCGTGGGCGGCGCCGGCCCGACGCTGAAGGTCACCGGCCTGGACGAGCAGGTCACCCTGTCCTCGTTCCTGGGGAACGTCACGTGCGACTACGGGACCACGGGCTCGGTCACCGAGATCGACGGCAGCCTGTCGAACACCACGAACGCGATCTCCTTCGCCACCCAGAACGTCAACCTGATCAGCGGCTCCGGGCTGTGCCCGAGCAGCGGCACGTTCCAGGGCGGCGTGGGTCCGGTACTGGACACCACGCAGAGCAGCCAGGCGACCTTCGTCAACTGACCAGCCCTGCCATCGACACCATCGCCGCCATCACCGGCATCACCACCATCAACGCCATCACCGCCACGAGAAAGTGAGTCCCTCATGCGAACCCGTACTCTCGCCCTGACCGCCGTGGCCACCGTCGGCCTCGTGCTCGGCGCGGCCGGCCAGGCCGGCGCCGCCACCGGCGGCGTGCTGACCGTCGGCAGCGCCGGCGGCACCAACGTGAACGTCAACGACATCGTCAAGGGCGCGATCAACAGCGACTTCGTCTTCACCACCAGCAGCGGCGTCATCGACTGCAGCACCGGCCAGTTCACCGCCAAGGTCACCGCCAACCCGAACAAGGGCGCCGGCAACGCGGTGGAATCCATCACCCAGCTGCACGCCGACCCCGCGAACTGCACCACCACGGTCGTCGGCACGTTCAGCGTGGTGAGCGTGGAGATCAACGGCCCGGCCACCGGCAACGTGGTGGACGGCACCAGCCCGAAGCTGAAGGTCACCAGCCTGGACGAGCAGGTCACGCTGGCCTCGTTCCTGGGCAACGTCACCTGTGACTACGGGACCACCGGCTCGGTCACCGAGATCGACGGCAGCCTGTCCAACACCACCAACGCGATCAGCTTCGCCACCCAGAACGTCAACCTGATCAGCGGCTCCGGGCTGTGCCCGAGCAGCGGCACGTTCAAGGGCGGCGTGGGTCCGGTGCTGGACACCACGCAGAGCAGCAAGAAGGTCTTCGTGAACTAACCGTGACCACTGAACGTGACGAACGGGCGGTAGACCCAATACGCTGAACTGCCCCACAAGCGGAGGGGCCCGGTCGGGCTCCGGGCTCCTCCGCTTCTTTTGTGTGACGCCTTGCGGCTTGTTTTGTGTGACGCCTAGCGGGTTCTTTTGTGTGACGCCTAGCGGGTCCGGTCCAGATAGCGACGGCCGGCCTCGACCAGAGCCGGCACCGCCGCCCCGGCGCGCTCGAAGCCCTCGCCGAGGGTCAGGCCGCGCTCGTGGCGGTAGTGGATGCCCTCCAGGATCACCGCGAGCTTGTAGTGGCTGAAGGCGATGTACCAGTCGAGGTCGTCGACGATCAGCCCGGTCGCGCCCTGATAGCGGTCGACGATCTCGCGGCTGCTGGGAAAGCCCTCGTGGTTGGTCAGGCCGCCGCCGGCCGCGGCGAGGATGTCCTTCGAGGGGTGGCCGGGTTCCTCCCAGTAGGTGAGCAACAGGCCCAGATCCGCCAGGGGATCGCCCAGCGTGGACATCTCCCAGTCGAAGACCGCGGCCACCGAGGCCGGTTCGCCGGCCGGTCCCGCACCGGCCTGCCCTTCGCCAAGCGGCCCTTCGCCGGCCGCCGGCAGCCGCATCATCACGTTGTCCAGCCGGTAGTCGCCGTGCAGGATCGTCGAACGCTGAGTCACCGGCACCGCCGCGCGCAGGCCGTCGCCGAGCTCGAACAGACCCCTGATCTCACGGCTCTGCGACGCCGCGTACTGCCGGTCCCAGCGGTCCAGCTGCCGGTGCAGATACCCCTCCGGCCTCCCGAAATCGGCCAGCCCCACCTTCTCGGGATCCACGCTGTGCAGCGCGGCGAGCACGTCGACCAGACTCTCCCCCGCCGACCGCCGCTGCGCCACGGTCAGCGCCGCGCACTGGGCCCGCGTCCGCAGCACCTCGCCCTGGACCTTCTCCATGAGGTAGAACGGCGCGCCGATCACGTCCGGGTCCTCGCACAGCACGTACGCCCGCGCCACCGGCACGGTCCCGCGCAGCGCGGAGATCACGCGGTATTCGCGGCGCATGTCGTGCGCCGTGGGCAGCACATGCCCCAGCGGCGGCCGGCGCAGGACCCAGGTCCGGCCGCCGGCGTCCCGGAGCTCGTAGGTGAGATTGGAAAGACCGCCGGCGATCAGCTCGGCGGTCAGCGGGGGCTCGGCCCCCACCTGCGGGACGGCGGCCAGGAAGTCGGCGACGGCGGCCGGGTCGAGCCCGGCCGAAGCGGGCGCGGCGGGGTCTGTCACCCTTTGAAAGGTATGGCCTATCGTTCGGTCGCGAAAGAGCGAGGTCTTTCGAGATGTCGCAAGATTCTCGAGATGTCGCAGGACTGCGGCAGGTGAGGAGCACCGGCATGGACATCCGACTCGACGGCAGGGTCGCCCTGGTGACCGGCGGGTCCCGCGGTATCGGCCAGGCCATCGCGGCCACCTACGCGGCGTGCGGCGCCCAGGTGGTGATCAGCTCCCGCAAGCTCGACGGCCTGGAGCGCGCCGCCGAGGAGATCCGCGCCCAGGTGCCCGACGCGCAGGTGGTGCCGTTCGCGGCCCACGCCGGCGACCCGCAGGCCGCGCACGACTGCGTGAAGTTCGCCGTCGACACCTTCGGCACCCTGGACATCCTGGTCAACAACGCGGCCACCAACCCGCACTTCGGCAACGTGATCGACGTCGACGTCCCGCGCTTCGACAAGACCGTCGAGGTCAACCTGCGCGGCCCCCTGATCTGGACCCAGGAGGCCTGGCGCCAGGCGATGAACCCCGAGGCCGAACACCCCGGCGGCAGCGTGATCAACCTGTCCTCGGTCAGCGGCCTGCAGTTCAACGACCCCCTGGGCGTCTACGGCACCACCAAGGCGGCCCTGATCCACCAGACCAAGCACCTGGCGGGCGAACTGGCCCCGGCGGTCCGCGTGAACGCGATCGCCCCCGGCCTGGTGAAGACGGAGTTCGCGCGCATGCTCTGGGAGGGCGCCGAGCCCGACACGAAGTACCCGTGGGCGCTGGAGCGGCTCGGCGAGCCGCAGGACATCGCGAACGCGGCGCTGTTCCTGGCCAGCGACCTGGCTTCGTGGATCACCGGCGAGGTGCTGGTGGTGGACGGCGGGGCGATGATCAAGGGCGGGATCTGAGGCTGGCTTAGGATCTGCGGCTGCCTGAGGATCTGAGGCCGCCTGAGGATCTGAGGCTGCCTTTCACCGCTACGCCCCCGAAGCGCGCGCCGCGGCGACCAACCCCGCGGCGATGCGCTCGACGTCCTCCTCGGGCGTCACATACGGCGGCATCACGTACAGCAGCTTGCCGAACGGCCGGATCCACACTCCTTCATCCATCGCGGCCTTCGTCGCGGTGCGCATGTCGGTCGGCTGCTCCATCTCGATGACGCCGATCGCGCCGAGCACCCGCACGTCCGCGACCCCGGGCAGCTCGCGCGCCGCGTCCAGGTGCGTGGTCAGCTGCTTCTCGATCCCCGCCACCTGCGTGCGCCACGCGCCGCCCTCGAGCAGCAGGCCGGTCGAGGCGTAGGCGACCGCGCACGCCAGCGGGTTGGCCATGAACGTCGGGCCGTGCATCAGCACCGGGGCCTCGCCGCTGGAGATGCCGTGGGCCACGCGGCTGGTGCACAGCACCGCGGCCAGCGTCATGTATCCGCCGGTCAACGCCTTGCCGACGGTCATGATGTCGGGGCTGACGCCGGCGTGGTCCGCGGCGAACAGCTCGCCGGTGCGGCCGAATCCGGTGGCGATCTCGTCGAGGACCAGCAGCAGGCCGTGCTCGTCGCAGAGCGCGCGCAGGACCTTGAGGACTTCGGGGTCGTAGAAGTACATGCCCCCGGCGCCCTGCACGACCGGCTCGACGATGATCGCGGCGAGCGTGCCGGCGTGCCGGGCGGCCAGGTCCGCCAGGTGCGCGGCGTACTCCTCGGTGAGGGTGGCCGGCGGGCGGTCGGCGAAGACGTGCTCCGGCAGGACGTCCGCCCACAGCTGGTGCATGCTGCCGGCCGGGTCGGTGACGGCCATCGCGCCGAAGGTGTCGCCGTGGTAGCCGCCGCGCACGGTCATCAGGCGGGTGCGCGAGGCGTGGCCCTGGGAGCGCTGGTACTGCAGGCACATCTTGATAGCGACCTCGACCGAGACCGAGCCGGAGTCGGCGAAGAACACGTGCTCCAGGCCGGCCGGGGCCATGCCGGTCAGGCGCTCGGCGAGGCGGACTGCCGGGGCATGGGTGAGGCCGCCGAACATCACGTGCGCCATGGTGTCGAGCTGGTCGCGCACCGCCTGGTCCAGCACCGGGTTCCGGTAGCCGTGGATCGCCGACCACCAGGAGGCCATGCCGTCGATGAGTTCGCGGCCGTCGGCCAGGCGGATGCGGACGCCGTCGGCGGAGACCACCGGGAAGGGCTCGACCGCTGAGGGCATCGGGGCGTAGGGGTGCCAGACCTTGTCGCGGTCGGCGGCGGCCAATTCGGGGGTCCAGAGTTGTGCGTCGCTCACCCAGGAATGAAACCACTTACGCCGACCCGTCTCCCACCCCCGCCCGTCAAGGAGACGCTATGCGTCGCTCTTCAAACTTCTGGGGGACAACTCGGTGTGTCTTCCGCCGTTCGGCTCATCGATCGGCATATATGAGAAGGAAGCGGCGCACATGTATCGGTATGCACCGCTCATCCGCCACGAACCTGGAGAAGACCAGAGTGCGCACCGGGACCCCGCGCCACCCCCGCCGGACTCTCGGCGTCGCCGCCGTCGCCACGCTGATCGGCGGCGCGGCCCTCGGCTCGGCCGCAATGCCGGGCTCCGCCCACGCCACCGTGCAGCCGGTGGCCACACCGATTCCGCTGACCAGCGTGCCGACCGACGGCGCCACCGGCATCCGCACCGAGGTGCCGGTGAGCGTCACGGCGCAGTCCGGGGAGCAGTTGGCCTCGGTCACGCTGGCCGCGCCCGACGGCGCGACCGTGCCGGGTTCGCTGAACCCGCAGGGCACGGTGTGGACCGCGGACGACCATCTGCGGACCCACACCAAGTACACGATCACCGCCGTCGGCGTCTCCGAGAACGGCAACCAGGTGACGCGGACCTCGTCGTTCACCACCTTCGCGCCCTCGGCCGACAGCACGCTGAAGTTCCAGACCACCGAGCCGCAGAACGGCGACCTGGTCGGCGTCGGCATGCCGATCCTGGTGCAGTTCACGCGCTCGGTCACCGACCGCGCGGCGGTGGAGAAGGCACTGGTCGTGCAGACCGACCCGCCGCAGGCGGGGCACTGGAGCTGGCTGTCGGACGCCCGGCTGGACTGGCGCCCGGAGAGCTACTGGCAGCCGGGCACCAAGGTCCGGGTGTCGCTGAACCTGGACGGCGTGCCGGCCGGCGCCGACCAGTACGGCGGGACGGACACGTCCTTCGCCTTCAACGTCGGCCGCAAGCAGGTGTCGGTGGTGGACCTGTCCAAGCACGAGATGACGGTCTACCAGAACGGCAACACCGTCCGGACGATGCCGGTGACCGGCGGCAAGCCGGGCGACGACACCTGGGGCGGGACGATGGCGGTCATCGACAAGGCCTCCGACGTGCACATGACGTCGCGCTCGGTCGGCTTCGGCGACGCCTACGACATCCCGGACGTGCGGTGGGCGATCCACCTGACGTATTCGGGCACGTACATCCACGCGGCTCCCTGGTCGGTCGGCTCGCAGGGGTACGCGAACGTCAGCCACGGGTGCGTCGGCCTGTCGACGGACCGCGCGGCGTGGCTGTTCTCCAACACCCTGCCCGGAGACCTGGTGCAGGTGGTGAACTCACCGAAGACGGTCTCGCCGGGCAACGGCTACGGCGACTGGATGGAGAGCTGGAACCAGTGGCTCAGCGGGAGCGCGGTGAAGGTCTAGGCCCTCACCGCGGGCCCGCGGCCCGCCGCGCTTGACCTGGAGTCGACTCCAGGTCGTAGCGTCGGCCGACATGACGATGAACTACCGCGTCCTCGGTGCCACCGGCATCGAAGTGAGCACCTACGCCCTGGGCACCATGATGTTCGGCGCGATCGGCAACCCCGACCACGCCGACGGCGAGCGCATCATCCACGCCGCGCTGGACGCCGGGATCAACTTCGTCGACACCGCGGACATGTACTCCACCGGGGAGTCCGAGGAGATCGTCGGCAAGGCCCTGAAGGGCCGGCGCGACGACGTCGTGCTGGCCACCAAGGTCCACTTCTCGCTGGACGGCGAGCGCAACCACGGCGGCAACTCCCGGCGCTACATCACCGGCGCCGTCGAGGACAGCCTGCGCCGTCTGCAGACGGAGTGGATCGACCTGTACCAGATCCACCGCCCGGACCCGAAGACGGACATCGAGGAGACCCTCGGTGTCCTGACCGACCTGGTCCGCGCCGGCAAGATCCGGGCCTTCGGCAGCTCCACCTTCCCGGCCGAGCAGACCGTCGAGGCCTGGCACGTCGCCGAGCGCCGCGGCCTGATGAAGTTCCGCACGGAGCAGCCGCCGTACTCGATCCTGTCGCGCGAGATCGAGGGCTCGATCCTGCCCACCGCCCAGCGCCTGAACATGGGCGTCCTCACTTGGAGCCCGCTGGCCTGGGGCTTCCTGAGCGGCAAGTACCGCCGCGGCACCGGCGTCGACCTGACCACCGGCCGCGCCGCCCTGCGCGCCGACCGCTTCGACCCGGCCCTGCCGGCCAACGCCCCGAAGTACGACGCGGTCGAGAAACTCTTCACCCTGGCCGAAGACCTCGGCGTCTCCCTCCCCCAACTGGCCACCGCCTTCCCCCTGGCGCACCCGGCAGTGACCTCGGTGATCATCGGCCCGCGCACCATGGAACAACTGGAGTCCTCCCTCGCCGGCCAGGACCTGGCCCTGGACGACGCGACCCTGGACCGCATCGACGAGATCGTCCCCCCGGGCACCGACCTGGTCTGGGCCGCCGAGGGCGGCGGCTGGATGCCCCCGGCCCTGAGCCAACCGGCGCTCCGCCGCCGCACCACCGACGACCGCGCCGCGGCTACCCCCGAGGCAGAGGCACCGAAGGAATAATCACAGCATGATCGAATCCGTCGCGAACGTCCCCACCGACCGCCCCGAGCGCTACCTGAAGCAACTCATCTCCCACCTCGGGAACACGATCGACGCCGAGCAGTCCGAGGACGGCCACACCGGCACCCTCATCTTCAGCCACGGCAACTGCGCCCTGACAGCCGAACCCGGCACCCTGCGCATGACCGCGCGCGCCGAGGACGCCGAGCGCCTCGCGGCGGTGGAGGACGTGGTCGCGCGGCACCTGGTGCGGTTCGGGGAGAAGGACGCGCTGGTTGTGCAGTGGTCGGCGGCGGCGGAGGTGTAGGTGGCGGTGCGGGGGTAGGTGCCGGCGCCGGGGTAGGTGGCGGCGCGGATGTAGGTGGCGGCGCTGGCGCGGGGGTAGGTGCCGGTGCCCGCGCCGGGTGGCCATCGGTGACCGGGCATGCTGATGCGCTTTGATGAGCGCTCGGTGTGCTCGGCCGCAGTGTTTTCGGGGCGGCGCGCAAGAGGACTGGCCTCGCGAGCGGCAAGAATCAGCGCCCGCGGCCGGCCCGCACCCGCCGCACCAGGTCGCGGGCCGCGTCGTTCCAGTCGGTGTGGGCGAAGTGGAAGCCGGCGTCGGGCAGGCGGGCTGCGATCACGCGGCGGCTCTTGAGCAGCAGCTCGGTGTCGGAGCGCAGGGCGTAGGCGCCGAGGGTGGCCATCGTGCGGGTCGCCGGTAGGCCGATGGGCATGTGCCAGGCGTGGCGGAGGGTGCGGGCGAAATCGCGCTGGGGCAAGGGGTTGGGGGCTGCGAGGTTGATCGGGCCTTCGTGTTCTTCGTGGGTGATGAGGTGGGTCAGGGCGGCGGTGAAGTCGTGGTCGTGGATCCAGGACACGTACTGGCGGCCGCCGGCGACCGGGCCGCCGAGGCCGAGGCGGGTCAGCCAGGACAGGTAGTCGAAGATGCCGCCGCGGTCCGGGCTCATCACCATCGCCGAGCGCAGGGCCACCTTGCGGGTGTGCGGGGTGTCGGCCTGCGCCTGCTCGCGCTCCCAGTTCTTCGCGATCTCGACGCTGTACGCCCAGTACTCCGGCACGCCGGGCTCGGTGCCGCCGATGAGGCCGTGCTCGTCGTTCGGCGGGCCGAAGGTGTGGGCGTAGATGGTCGCGGTGCTCGCCTGGAGCCATACGCGCGGCGGGCGCTCGGCCCGGGCGATGGCCTCGCCGACCGCGCGGGTCGACAGCACCCGCGAGTCCATCATGTCCCGCAGGTTCTCGGGCGTGTAGCGGCAGCTGACGCTGCGTCCCGCCAGGTTCAGCACTACGTCGCACCCGTCGAGCTCCGCCGCCCACGCCCCCAGCGTCCGGCCGTCCCAGCGCACCTGGTTCGGGCGCGAGGGATTCCGGCTCAGGACTACGACCGAGTGTCCGGCCGCCGTGAACGCACGCTCTGCCACCGCGCCGACGTGGCCGGTTCCGCCGGGGATCACGATCTTCATTTCGCGCCGCCCTCTCGTTTAAGCGATCGCTCAAACTATAGGGGACGACATTCAACGCAGGTCAGCGGGGCCGGTCAGCAGAGGCCGAATCAGTGAGGCCGGATCTCAGCGGGGCCCGAACATCGTCGCCAAACGCCCCAGCCCGTCCGCCCCGTGCCCCTGCGCGACCGCATGCTCGATCACGCCCTGCGCGGCGTCGAGCATGCCGGTGTCCAAACCGTGTTCACGCGCGGCAGCGGTGATGTGTCGAACGCTCGACGCGGCCGAGGCGATGGTGGAGCGCGAACCGGGGAACTCCCCACTTTCGAGCTGAGCGGCGAACCGCGTCGCCATCTCCGGCAGCAGCCCGCCCATGCCGGCGGCGAAGCCCGCGAACTCGCTCGGAGCGATCCCCTCGGCGCCGGCCAAGGCGAACGCGTGCAGCAGCCCGTTGGTCGCGGTCGCGAACAGGTCCAGGAGTGCCACGTCGAAGGCACTCGCCCGAGCGGGATCCGGACCGAGATAAACGATGCGCTCCCCAAGCGCCGCCAATGCCGACGCCACCCGGTCGTACACACCGGCGTCACCACTGAGCAGAACCGTCCCGGCCGGCGTACCGATCATCGGCGTCGGCGTGAGGATCACGCCGGGCAGATAGGCGAAGCCCTGCACGTCGGCCCAGCGCGCCATCTCCCGCGCCTGCCGCGGATCGCTGCTGGTCAGATTGACCAGCGGACGCCCCTCGAAGTCGACCCCCTCCACGACGCCCCGCACCGCCGCGTCATCGATCAGGCACGCCACCACCACATCTGCCGCCCGTACTACCTCCGAGACCGAACCCGCCACCGAGACCGGGACGGGAAGCCCTTCGGCCTTGCCCGGCGTCCGATTCCACACCGTCACCTCATGCCCGGCGCGCGCGAACGCCGTGGCCAACGCCTGCCCCATCGGTCCGAGCCCGACTACCGCGATCCGCTGTACATCACTGTCCATGCCGCGACGCTAAAGCCTCACGTTGACGTCAGAGTCAACCCCGCGTTCTCCTGGATCCATGAAGATCGGCGAACTCTCCCGCCGCACCGGCGCCTCGATCCGCGCCCTGCGCTACTACGAGGAGCAGGGCCTGCTCGCCCCGGCCCGCCTGCCCAGCGGCTACCGCGTATACGACGACCGCAGCGTGGCGATCGTGCACCGCATCCGCGTCCTGCTCTCCGCGGGCCTGGGCTCCGCGGCCATCGCCGAGATCCTGCCGAACGTCGTCGACGACTCCGTGGTCCTCACCGGCCGCTGCCCGGAGCTGCACGAGGGACTGGCCGTCGAACGGGCCCGCATCACGCAGCAGATCCAGGACCTGGAGACGGCACGGGACATCCTCGACTCGCTCATCGGCCGACCGCTGGTGATCACCAATTAGCTTCACCGACTGGCTTCACCGACTAGCCTCACCAATAGCAGCGGCGACATCGGCAGCACTGGCGGTACTCACACCGCCTCGGTCACGGCCCCCAACAGCGCCGGCAGGAACAACCGCTCCAGCGTCCCCGGCGGCAACTCCCCCGGCTCCACATAGCTCTGCGCCAGAGCCCCTTCGCGCACCGCGATCAGCATCCTGACCAGCGACTCCAGCTCCACCCCGGCCCGCAGCCGCATCCCGGCGCGGGTCAGCAGGTCGCCCAGCAGCCGCACCGCCTCGACCCGCAGGCCCGCGTCGTGCTCCGCGAGCCGCTGTGCCGCCTCCGGATCCCGGATCGCCGACAGTGTGAACTCGGTCGTGACCAGGTACCACGTCCGCTCGGAGTCATCGAAGTCCGCCAGGGCCGCGGCGATGTCCGGCAGTGTCACCGGTCCGTCGCCGATCGCCGCCGCCTGCTTCTCGAAGCGTTCCAGGACGCGCTCCGCGTGCCGGTCGAACAGCGCGAAGAAGAGCTCTTCCTTGCTCGCGAAATTCGAGTAGAACGCGCCGCGCGTGTAGCCGGCGCGCTCGCAGACGTCCTCGATGCGCGTGCCGCCGAACCCGTTCTCCGCGAACGCCTCCAGCGCCGCGTCGAGCAGCTTGGCCAGCGTCTGCGGCCGGCGCTTCGTCACTCCCTTGGGCACGGGCCCTTGACACCTCCTCCGGACCCGTCAACGATACAGGAACGCATCCGATACACAGTTGTATCCGATAACCGGAAGGGCTGCCATGACCACCACCGAACCGGACGTCGAGTACGTCGAGCAGGCCGTCGGCGACGCCACCAAGGAGCTCTACTTCCCGGTCCCGCCGACCTTCGACGACGTCGCGGCCGAGCGCCAGTACCGCAAGGAGCAGCTGGCCGCGGGCTTCCGCATCTTCGGCAGGTTCGGCTTCTCCGAGGGCGTGGCCGGGCACATCACGGTCCGCGACCCGGAGTTCCCGGACACCTTCTGGGTCAACGGTTTCGGCCAGTCCTTCAACCAGATCAAGGCCTCGGACCTGATCCGCTGCGACCACGACGGCACCGTCCTGGAGGGCCGCTTCCACGTCAACCGCGCGGCCTTCGTCATCCACGCCGAGGTGCACCGCGCGCGCCCGGACGTGGTCGCCGCCGCGCACTCGCACTCCCTGTACGGCAAGGCCTTCGCCTCCCTGGGCATCCCGCTGGACCCGATCACGCAGGACGCCTGCGCCTTCTTCGAGGACCACGGCCTGTACCTCGGCTACGGCGGCGTGGCCAGCGACGTCGAGGAGGGCAAGCGCATCGGCGCGGCCCTGGCCGGCTACAAGGCCGCGATCCTGCAGAACCACGGCCTGATCACCGTCGGCGAGTCGGTGGCCGAGGCGGTGTGGTGGTTCGTGACGATGGAGCGCTCGTGCCAGGCGCAGCTGCTGGCGATGGCGGCCGGGACGCCCAAGCACATCGACCGCGAGACCGCGCTGATGGTGCGCGAGCAGATCGGCGGCCACTTCGCCGGCTGGTTCCAGGCGCGGCCGCTGTGGGACCAGATCGTGGCCTCCGACCCGGACCTGTTCGGCTGAGGCGCCCGGCCGGCAAAAGGGGCGCCCGGACCTATGTGTGGGTGAGTTCTTCGTGCGGGTGCGGCTGGGGTGGGTGGTTTACAGGCGTTTCTTGACGGCTTCGCGCATGGTTGGCGGGATCCGTTGGTGGCGCGGGTCGGGGGTGGCGCTGGTTTCGCGGGGCGGCGGTGGTGTGGGCAGGTGGGCGGGTCTAGAGCCACAGTCAACAGCAAAAGCGACAGTCAAGGTCAAGAGCGCCTCCGGCGGCGCCTACGCGGCGAGCGGCCTCGCTCCGGGGAGTGGGGGGCCGCGCTGCTAGGCGGCGGACGCTGCTTGTGGTCGCCTCTGTCCCGGATTCCCCGTCGCATCGTCGCCTGACGGAAGCAGACCGGTCCGGTGGTATCAAGCCGGATCGCCGCCGCCGTGGTTTAGTATCAGCGGCTTGACACCACCGGCCCGGCCTGCTTGGCTTCGCCCGCCGAAGCGACGGGGAATCCGGGACAACCCCGGTCTGTGGTGTGGACGGGGTCCACTCCGTGAGGCACAGCGGCGGCCAGGCGGTGTGTGCGTGTGGTGCGGGAACCGTTCCCACAGGCGGGGTTGTCCCGGATTCCCCGTCGCTTCGGCGGTGCTTGCACAACCATCCCGGACTGGGCGGTGTCCAGCCGAACCAAACCGGTGGCCAGCAACAGCGATCCGGCTTGACACCGCCCAGGCCGGGATGGTTCCCTCCGGGCGACGATGCGACGGGGAATCCGGGACAGAGGCGACCACAAGCAGCGTCCGCCGCCTAGCAGCGCGGCCCCCCATCCCCGGAGAGAGCGCCGCTCGCCGCGTAGGCGCCGCCGGAGGCGCTCTTGACCTTGACTGTCGCTTTTGCTGTTGACTGTGGCTCTAGACCCGCCCACCTGCCCACACCACCGCCGCCCCGCGAAACCAGCGCCACCCCCCCGACCCGCGCCACCAACGGATCCCGCAGACCCCGCGCGAAGCCGTCAAGAAACGCCTGCGCCTGTCAACCCACAAACAAACCGCAACCACCCACACCCACCCCCACACAAGCCAGAGGCGCCGCAAACGGCCCCGGCTCGCCGAGCCCGGGCCGCACCATGCCATCGCGCAGCGCAGGGCTCAGTCGGGATCCGGCCCGCACGACAGCGCCGTGATGAAGTGCAACGGCACGGACGTGTCACCCCACGCGGGCGGGGCGGGCGTGTCCCGGCAGCCGGTGATGAAGATCTGCCCGACGATGTTGGTCGGGGTGTCGACGTAGAAGTCCTCCACCAACAGCGACGCCTGCCCGGGCGGCGGCAGGGTGGGCACGGCCTGCGACGGAGCCGCGAACACCGTGACGGTGGCGGCACTGGCAAGGAACGCCGCGGTGGATCCCAGCCAGATCCTGCGCTTCGTGCGGGCCGTACGCGTACTGCTTTTCATCGTTCTGCCTCCCCTTGTTCCCTGCACGGACGAAAGCGCCGACCGCACATCGCGGTAGCCCGTGCAGAGATACGCGGCGGGGTTACATCGAGCCCTTAGTCGAGCCACTTCAGGAGCACGTCGGTATCGCCGGCCTGCATGGAGCTGCGCACAACCGGGTCCATGAACTCCACCGATCCGACGTACGCCAGCTCCATCGCCCACACCGCTTCGGGGCCGGCCAGTTGGGCCAGGCGCGCGTAGCCGCTCAGCAGGGCTTTGCGGTCCTTCAAGCGCCGACAGACGCGCAGCGCCTGTTGCACCGTCACCGCGTCGTCGGCATACGTCAGCGGCCAGGAGTAGGCCGACGGCCACCACACGCGCGCCACCGACGGCAGAACCCGTGCCACGCCGCCGAGTTCCGCGCAGCGCCGGACCACCGCGACGCGGACCGACTCGGCCGTGGTGTTGTTGACGAAGACATCGTGCAACAGCTCCGGCGCCACCCTGCGGCGCCGCACCAGCCGCATGCGCGCCGCCTGCGCCGCCCGGGGGTGCCTGGCCACCCACTGGTGCCAGCGCCGGGGCCCCGGCAGCGACACCACCACACGCTGCATCACGTGGATCACCCCGTCCACGGTAACGCAGAACACTGAGGTTCAACCACGGTCGGACCCGGGGGAACCGCCGACCGGGCGCACCGTCCGAAGCCTCGCGCCGGCAAGAGCAGACACAGAGGCGGACGTAGAGGCAGACACAGAAGCAGACGCAGGACGCCAGACGGCGGCCGCCGGACCGAAGTCCGACGGCCGCCGCAAGTGGCCCGCCCGGCGCGGCTAGAGCGTCGGCCCTGTCTCAGGACGTCAGCGCCGGCACTGTCCCGGGCCCCGCGGGGCCCGGCGCGCGCCGAGGAGCCGGCATCACCACCGGGTCAGTGCGTCAGTGCGTCAGCGGGTCACGGCATCGCCGCGAGGTGCGGGGCGACGGTGTTCACGAAGCTCCATCCGTTGCTCGCGTCCCAGTTGATCGACCAGGTCATCGCGCCGCGGATGGTCGGCCAGGTGCTCGGCGGGACGAACGAGCCGCAGCTCGTCTTGGCCGCCAGGCAGTCCAGCGCGTTGTTCACCAGCGACGGCGAGACGTAGCCGCCGCCGGCCGCGCTGCCGGAGGCCGGCAGGCCCAGCCCCACTTGGTCCGGGCGCAGTCCGCCCTGGAGCTGGATGCAGGCCAGCGCGGTCATGAAGTTCTCACTCCCCTCGGCGTACACACCCTGGTCGCAGCCGTTCATCGACCCGGAGTTGTAGTACTGCGTGTTGGAGATCGTGAGGATGTTCTTGATGTTCAGCGCCAGCTGGAAGTACGCCATGCCGGTCGACTGCATGTCGATCGTCTGCGGGGCCATGGTGATGATCAGCCCCGAGCCGGCCTTGGCCGACAGCGAGTTCAGCGCCTGCGCCATGTACGTGGCGTTGACGCCGTTCTCCAGGTCGATGTCGACGCCGTCGAACCCGTAGCTCTGCATGATGCCGTAGACGCTGTTCGCGAAGTTGTTCGCCGAGGTCGTGTCGCCGACGCTGATCGCGCCGTTCTGGCCGCCGACCGAGACGATCACCTTCTGGCCGCGCGAGTGCAGCGTGGCGATGTCCGCCTTGAACTGCGCGTCGGTGTAGCCGCCGAGCGCCGAGGACAGCCCGGAGTCGACGCTGAAGGTCACGCCGCCGGGGTTGCTCGCGTCGGCGTTCGCGAACGCCACGGCCACCAGGTTGTACCCGGAGGGCACAGCCGCCAGGCTCAGCGGCTTGGCGCTGTTCACGAAGTCCTGCCAGTAGCCGGTCAGCACGTGCTTGGGCAGCGCGCCGCCGGTACCGCCGGTGCCGGACGTGGTGGCGCTCACCGCCGAGGACTTCGCGGACTCACCGGCGGAGTTGGTCGCCGAGACCGCGTAGCTGTAGGTGGTGGAGGCGCTCAGGCCGGAGTCGGTGTAGGAGGTCCCGGTCACGCTGGCGACCTTCGAACCACCGCGGTACACGTTGTACCCGGTCGCACCGCTGGACGCGGTCCAGGACAGCGACACCGAACTCGACGTCGTACCGGTCACCGACAGACCGCCCGGCGTCGGCGGGACGGTCGTCCCGCTCCCGGCCGTGGTGCCTGTGACAGCTGCGGACTGCGCCGACTCCCCTGCAGAGTTCGTCGCGGAAACCGTGTAGCTGTAACTGGTGGAGGCGCTCAGGCCGGAGTCGGTGTAGGAGGTCCCGGTCACGCTGGCGACCTTCGAACCACCGCGGTACACGTTGTACCCGGTCGCACCGGTGGACGCACTCCAGGACAGCGACACCGAACTCGACGTCGTACCGGTCACCGACAGACCGCTCGGAACGGGGGGCACCTGAGTCTGGCCACCCGGTCCGACGAGCGAGACGTCGTCGGCGTAGTACGTACCCTGCCCGTACCAGCCGTGCAGGTAGATCTGGACGCTCGTGGTCGAGGCGCCGGTGGTGAAGCTGGTGCTCAGCTGCTGGTACGAGGTCGCCGACGGCGTCCACGTGGAGCTGTAGCCGGTGGCGCCGATGTAGACGTAGGCGCCCTCGACGTAGGCCGACAGCGTGTACGCCGAGTTCGGCTGCACGGAGACGGTCTGCGTGCACTGCGCGTCGTCGGAGTTGTTCGCCGCTCCGGCCAGCGCGTGGCTGCCGCTGTGGACCGGGGAACCGACGACACTGCCGGTGCCCGCGTCACACGTCCACGGGCTCAGGCTTCCGCTTTCGAAGCCGGGGTTCACCACCAGGTTGCTGTCGGCGCGGGCGCGGGAAGCGCTCAGGGCGACGGTCATCGCGGCGGCTACAAGGATTGCGGCCAGCATGGCCGCGAACGCGCGGAGGCGCGTTCTTGCACAGGTCAAAGCACACCTCTCTCGGGGAAGACTCCTGGATCTTGTGGGGTTAGTGGTCTACACCACGGGGGCTGAGTTCAAAATGGTGTAGACCAGACGGGGTGTCAAGAGTCTGAACGCCCAGCGATTCCTAAGGGAATGCAAAGGTTCGCCACGGCTCGGCGAGAAGCCGGCTTGGTTCGGTGGTCCCGCGGCGGAGGAACCGTCGCGGATCCGAACCGGAAGGAACTCCCATGATGCTGCGCAGAAGGCTGATCCCGGTGGCCGCCCTGGTGGTCGCGATCGGCGCCTCGGTCGCCGGGGCGGCCACGGCGGAAGCCGGCACCACTGCCACGAAGACCGGGCAGAAGCCGGTGAAGTGCGAAGTGGTGCTCAAGAAGGGCGTCAAGCCGCCGGTGAGCGAGTGCGAGAAGAAGGTAGACGTCGTCAGTCTGGACAAGATCGCCTCCGAACTCGGCGTGTCCAAGGCGGTGCTGGCCGAGGCCCTGAAAGAAGCCAAGCTCTGGATCATCGGCGCGAAGCCGAAGCCCTCGGTGACGCAGTTCGAGCAGCACCTGGCCGACCAGTTGCACGTGCCGGTCGCCAAGGTCGTCTCGGTCTTCGGCTCCGGTGCGCACCTCACCGTGAACGGCGCCGCGTGACCCTCTCAGCGCGGTCTCAGGCCACGACGCCAGACTGCGCCCCATGCGCATCCTGGTAGTGGATGACGACCCGGCCGTCCGCCGCGCGCTGGACCACGCGCTGCGGCGTGACGGCTATCAGGTCTCCCTGGCCGGCTCCGGAGCCGAGGCACTCAGCGAGCACGCCGAGAACCCGCCGGACGCCCTGGTTCTTGATGTCATGATGCCCGAGCCCAACGGCCTGGAGATCTGCCGGCGGCTGCGCGAGGCCGGCGACGGCGCCCCGATCCTGCTGCTCACCGCGCGCGACCTGATCGACGACCGGGTCGCGGGGCTGGACGCCGGGGCTGACGACTACCTCGTCAAACCCTTCGCCCTGGCCGAATTGCGCGCGCGACTCAGGGCCCTGTTGCGCCGGACCAGCGCCGCGGCGACCGAGGACCTCGTCTTCGGCGACCTCGTCCTGGACGCCGCGGCGTGCCGGGCCACGCGGGCCGGCCGGAACCTGGCGCTGACCCGGACGGAGCTGGCGCTGCTGGAGATGTTCCTGCGCAACCCGCGCCGGGTGCTGAGCCGGACCCAGATCTTCGAGACGGTGTGGGGCTACGACTTCGGCCCGGACTCCAACGCGCTGTGGGTAAGCGTCAGCTGTCTGCGATCCAAACTGGAGGCCGGCGGGCGGCCGCGCGTCATCCAGACCGTGCGGGGCCTGGGGTACGTGCTGCGGGAGGATCCGTGAACCTGCGCGGCCGGGTCGCGATCGGCGGCGCGGTGATCGTGGTCGCGGCGGTGGCGCTGGTCGGGGCGATCGAGTATCCGGCGATCGGCGCCGGGCTGCGGGCGAACACCGACGCCGATCTGGTCGCGATCGCGGCGGACGCCCCGGCCACGTACAAGAAGCTGATGGCCGTGGAGTCGGCGGAGAACGTGCTGGGCGACGGGAATCCGAGCTCGAAGATCTCGATCGGCAAGGACTTCATCGAGCTCATCAGGTCCCCGGTGGACGGGCAGGCCGACAAGGTCGCGCCGGTCGGCCGGCGGGACGTCCAGGTCGCCCAGGGTTCGGCGCCGCCGTATTTCGCCGATGTGCGCAGCGGCGGCGTCCTGTACCGCGTCTACACCGCGCCGATCCCCGGCCACCCCGGCGCCCTGGTGCGCGCCGCGACGCCGGAGTCGGATCCGACCGGGACGCTGAACCGGCTGGCGTGGCTGCTGGTGCTGCTGACCCCGGCGGCCGGACTGCTCGCGGCGGTCGGCGCGCGCCTGCTGGCGGCCCGCGTGCTCAGCCCGGTCGCGCGGCTGACGGCGGCGGCCGAGCGCATCGCCGCGACCGGCGATCTGTCCGCGCCGATCGCGGTCTCCGGACGTGACGAGGTCGCGCGGCTGGGGTTGGCGTTCAACGCGATGACCGGTGCGCTGGACGGTTCGGTCGGGGCGCAGCGGCGGCTGGTGGCGGACGCCTCACACGAGTTGCGCACGCCGTTGACGTCGCTGGTGACGAACCTGGAGCTGTTGGCGGAGCGTCCGGACGACCCGCAGGCGCCGGCGTTGATCGGCGAGGCCCTGGACCAGGCGCGCCGGTTGTCGCTGCTGACCGGCGACCTGGTGGATCTCGCGCGGTTCGGGGAGCCGGCGGCCCGGGACGAGGCGGTGCGGATGGATCTGCTGTGCGCGGAGTTGGCGGCTCGGCGCGGGGCTTCGGTTTCGGTTTCGGGTTCGGTCCCGGGTTCGGCTTCGGTGGACGCCGGGAGCCGGGCGGTCGTGGTGCGCGGGGATCCGGCGGCCTGGGAACGCGCGGTCGGGAACCTGGTCGACAACGCGCTGAAGTTCGGGACGCAGGCCGATATCGCGGTGCGGGCGGTCGCGGGGTACGCCGTCATCGAAGTCGGCGACGACGGGCCCGGCATCCCGGACGCCGACCTGCCCTACGTCTTCGACCGCTTCCACCGCTCGCCGGACGCGCGGTCGCTGCCGGGGTCGGGGCTCGGCCTGGCGATCGCCAAGCAGGTGGCCGAGGCGCACGGCGGCCGGATCGAGGCCGTGCCGCGTCCGGTCGGCATGCTGCTGCGCATCACTGTCCCGACCGCAGCAGCACGGTGAACGGCACGCCGATCCGGCGCCAGGCCTCGGCGGCCTCCTCCCAGACCTCCAGGGCGATGCTGTAGGTGTCCAGGTCGGCGAAGGCGAAGACGGTGCTGTTCTCGACGATGGTCAGGATCCCGCCGTTGCTGCCGGGCGCCGGCGGCGGCAGCCATTGCAGATCGGCGAGACAGTCGGCCAAGGCGTCCCAGTTGTGGCCGAAATAGGCGGGGAAACGGTAGGAGCGTTCGCACTCCTCGAGGAACTGCGGCTTGTCATGGACGTGCGAGCAGTCCACGAAGACGCAGCGCCAGGCGATCTCCTCGGCCTCGGCACGGATCTCGGCCGCCGGGCGGTCGGAGTTCCAGATGTGGACCCCGGGACCGGCCTCGCCGAGGACGTGGGCCAACGCTGTCATGTCACACCACCTCGCAGCACCCACAGGAAGGACTTGTAATGGTCCGGGGTGTAGTAGAGCTCGCCGTTCTTGCCGAGGATGAGCCGCCGCGCCCCGCGGTCGACCGCCCCCGGCGTGGCGACGGTGTACTCGCGGTAGTAGCCGCTGGGTTCGGCGGGCAGGCGGCGCTCGCGGTTCTGGAAGGTGACGCCGTCCTGGCGGTACTGGAAGGCGCCGCCGTCCTCGATGCGCTTGATGACGTCCCGCGCCTCGGCGGGCAGGCTCGTCTCGGCGACGGCGGCCATGCCCGCGGGCTTGAGGGAGGTGGCGGTCGCCGTCTCGCTGGAGGAGTTGCCGCAGCCCGACAGACCCAGGACCGCCGCGACCAGGAGCGCGAGCAGAGCCGCGGAGGGCCTGGCTCGGGGCGACGCGGACGGGGTCACGGTCGCGAGCCTAACCCACGGTGATCATCAGGGCACCCGGCCGGAGCCGGGCGCGCGATGCCTGCTCGGGCCCGAGTGCGCGATGCCTACGCGGGCCCGAGTGGGAGCCCGACCCCGCCGGACCGACACGGATCTCGCCGCGCCGGCCCGGCCTCGACCAACCACCCGAGCCGCCCGATCGCCTACCCCCGCAGCATCCCGCTGAGCTCCGCCGCGGCCGCGTGCGGATCGGCGGCCTCGGTCAGCGCCCGCACCACGACCACCCGGCGCGCGCCGGCTTCCAGCACCTCGCCGAGGTTGCCGGCGTCGATGCCGCCGATCGCGAACCAGGGCCGGGCGCCTTCGGGCGCCAGGACCGCCGCGTACTCGACCAGGCTCAGGCCGGGGGCGGGGCGGCCGGGTTTGGTCGGGGTCGGCCAGACCGGGCCGGTGCAGAAGTAGTCCACGCCGGGCTCCATGGCCGCGGCGTCGACTTCTTCTTCGGCGTGGCAGGAGCGGCCGATCAGCGGCGCTTGGCCGATGACGCGGCGGGCGAGCGGGACCGGCAGGTCGTCCTGGCCCAGGTGCAGGACGTCCGCGCCGGCGCCGAGCGCGACGTCGGCGCGGTCGTTCACGGCCAGCAGCTTGCCGTGGCGGCGGCAGGCGTCGGCGAAGACCTCCAGCGCCGCCAGTTCCTGCCGGGCCTCGATGCCCTTCTGCCGCAGCTGGACGATGTCCACGCCGCCGGACAGGACCGCGTCCAGGAACTCCGGCAGGTCGCCCTGCTTCTCGCGGGCGTCGCAGCACAGGTACAGGCGCGCGTCGGCCAGTTTGTCGCGCAGGGCGGGGGCGGGGGCGGGGGCGGGGGCGGTGTCAGGGGCAGCGGCAGCGCTCACAGCTCGGCCTGCGCGCGCCGGCGCACCTCGGTCCCGCGGTTCTCGCGCAGCGCCTGGACCGGCGTGCCGGGCAGCGAGTCGTCCGGCGTGAACAGCCAGCGCAGGGCTTCCTCGTCGGTGAACTTCGCGTCCCTGAGCAGGGTCAGGGTGCCGGTCAGGCCCTTGACCGTGTGGTCTTCGATGAGGAAGCCGGCCGGGACGTGCAGGGCGTTGTTCTCGCCGCGGCGGACGGCGATCAGCTGGTTGTCGCGCAGGAGCTGCCGGACGCGGGTCACCTGGACGCCGAAGCGCTCGGCGACGTCGGGCAGGGTGAGCCAGTCCCCCACCAGTGCGTCGGTCTCGGGGTCGATCGAGTCGCGGTGGGCCTCGGCGTGTGCGGTGCCAACTGCGGTGTTCTTCTCAGTCACGCTCCCAAGCATGCCAGGTGTTCTAGAGCACCGCCGCCGTTAAAGGTGCTCCGGCATCGGCCACCCGGGCGGCGTCCATCACGGCTCCGGCGGTCACCAGGCGGCGGCCCTGCGCCAGATCGCGGGGGCGCCCGATCGCCAGGACGGCGGTCAGCCGGGCGTGTGGATCAAGCCAGCACACCGACCACGTCGGCGCGCTGAGGTCGCCGCGCAGCACCAGGCGGTCGGCGGAGGTGTGGTGCCCGATGTACTGCACCATCCGTCCGAACTGCTCGCTCCAGAAGTAGGGCACCGGGTCGTACAGCTCCGCGCCGACGCCCTCCAGCAGGTTCGGCACCAGCGACTGCGGGCCCCGCAGCGCGTTGTCCCAGTGTTCGACGCGGATGTGGCGCCCGCCGTAGCGCACGCTGCGATACGCCGCGACGTCCCCGACGGCGAACACGCCGGGCACGTTCGTCTCCAGATACTCCGAGACCAGCAGCGAGCCGTCCTGGGCCCGGTGGAACGCCTCGCCGAGCCAGCGGGTGTCCGGGCGGGCCCCGACGGCGACCAGGGTGTGGTCGGAGCCCGGGGGCGGCCCGGTGACCGGGTCCGAGCACTTGAGCACGGCGCCGGCCTCGGCGTACCAGCCGGCCATCGCCTGCCCGATCGCCGGCGGGAAGATCGCGGCCAGCGGGCGCTCGCGCGCCTCGTGGACCACGACCTCGGTCCCGGCGTTGCGGGCCGCGGTGGCCACCTCGGCGCCGATCCATCCCGCGCCGACGATGGCCATCGGCTTGCCGCCCAGGACGCGCTCGCGCAGCCGCAGCGCGTCCTCGTAGGTGCGCAGCGTCTCGCCGAAGCCGAGCTGGACCGGCACCGATCCGGTGGCCACGACCAGCCGGTCGTAGCGCAGCTCGACGCCGGTCTCGGTGGTCACCACTCCGGGGGCCCAGCCGACGGCTCGCTCGCCGAAGCGGCACTCCACCTCGGCCTCGGCGAAGTCGAACGCGAAGGCGAGCTCCTCGACCTCCTCGACCGCGCCGCGCCCGGCGGCCAGCATCGCTTTGGACAACGGGGGCCGGTCGTAGGGCGCGTGTTTCTCCTCGCCCAGGAACGTGACCGAGCCGTGGAAACCCTTTTCGCGCAGCGACCGCACCGTGTGCAGTCCTGCCATGCCGCCGCCGACGACGAGAACACGTTCTAGTTTCATCAGTCCGTCACTGTATCCCGGGGACAACCTGTATGCGCCATCATGGTCGCCGTGGCGAGCGAGGACTACCCGGACACCCCGATCGAATCCGACGAGGACGACGGCAGCGCCGACATAGCGGCCGACGACGCCGGCCCGGACAAGGGCCGCTCCCCGCACGCGGTACAGCGCGTGACCTGGGCCGAGCTGTTCTTCGACCTGGTGTTCGTGTTCGCCGTCACCCAGGTCGCGCACGCGATGTACGTCGGGGCCGGCTGGGCGGACCTGGGCCGCTCGGTGCTGCTGTTCGTGCCGTTCTGGTGGGCCTGGGTGGGCTGCGCCATCGTGTTCAACGGCATGGTCATCTCGGCGACGAAGCGGCACCTGGTGCTGCTGGCCATCGCCGGGGCGGCGTTCGTCATGTGCGTCTCGGTGCCGGACGCCTACGGCAACCGCGGCGTGCTGTTCGGTGCGGCGTACCTGGTCTCCCGGATCCTGCTCGGCGCCACGATGCAGGCGCGCGACGCGTTCCAGATCCGGCTCAACCCGTTCACCGTCGGCGTCCTGGCCGGCGTGGCCTGGACGGTGGCCGGATTCCTGCCGAGCGACACCCGGCAGTGGGTGTGGCTGGCGATCGCGGCGGTCGAGCTCGCGGTCCCGATTGTGCTGGGGCACCGGCTGGACTACATGCAGTTCGACGCCTCGCACCTGCCGGAGCGCTTCGGGCTGTTCGTCATCATCGCGCTCGGCGAGACGCTGGTCGGGATCGGGCAGGGCGGCACGCGCAACGCGCTGCACGGCGAGGAGGCGGTGACGCTGTTCGTGGCGTTCCTGCTCTCGTGCGGGCTGTGGTGGACGTACTTCCAGTACGGCGCCTCGGCGACCGAGCACGCCCTGAAGGTCGCCAAGGTCCCGGCGCTGCTGGTGCGCTCCTCCTTCTCCTACGGCCACATGCTGTTCGTGCTGGGCATCATGCTGGCCGCGGCCGGCATGGCGCAGGCGGTGGCCGCCCCGGGGGCGCACCCGCACGGCGTGCACGCGCTGCTGCTCGGCAGCGGCGTCTCGCTGTACATAGCGACCTTCTGCTACACGCGGATCATGATGTTCGGCGGCGCCTCCTGGACCCGCACGGTGGCCGCGCTGCTGGCGATCGTGGTCACGGCCTGCTCCCCGGCGATGCCCGCGATCGCGCCGCTGGCGCTGCTGGCCGCGCTGGTCATCGCGCTGAACGCGTTCGAGTTCTACTGGGTCAGCTCCGGCAAGCAGCTGATGCTGATCAACGTCTGGCAGGGTGCCACCGGGCGGTGAACGTCTTGTGTGCGGCGGGCCCTCGGCGGAGGGCCACCGCCGTACATCGGACGTCGGATCTAGACTGTGGACCATGCCAGTGCCTGCCAGTTCCGACGTCCTGATCATCGGCGGCGGCCTGATCGGGTTGGCCACAGCCTGGCGGACCGCCGAGCGCGGACTGTCGGTGACGATCTGTGATCCGGCGCCGGGATCCAACGCCTCCTTCGCCGCCGCCGGGATGCTCACGCCGGTCACCGAGCTGCACTACGGCGAGGAGACGCTGCTGGGCCTGAACCTGGCCTCGGCCGCGCGCTACCCCTCCTTCATCGAGGAACTGCGGGAGGCCGCCGACGGGCTGGACCCGGGATACCGCGAAGCCGGGACACTGGTCGTCGCCTTCGACGCGGACGACCGGGAGGTCCTCTCCGAGCTCCACACGTTCCAGCAATCCCTTGGCCTGAAAGCAGAATGGCTCACCGGCCGGGAGGCGCGGCGGCTGGAGCCGATGCTGGCGCCGGCGGTGCGCGGCGGGCTGCTGGTGTCCGGGGACCACCAGGTCGACAACCGGATGCTGCTGGCCGCGCTGTTCGCGGCGCTGGAACGGAATCCGGACGTCACGATCGTGCGCGCCAGGGTCGCCGAGCTGACCGTGACCGGGGACCGCGCGACCGGCGTTGTGCTGGAGGACGGCACCGCGCTCTCGGGGGGCCAGGTGGTGCTCTCGGCCGGATGCTGGTCCGGGCAGATCGCCGGCGTCCCGGAGGAACTGGTCCCGCCGGTGCGGCCGATCAAGGGGCAGATCATCCGGCTGGCGGTGCCGGACGTCTTCAAGCCGTTCCTGTCCCGCACGGTGCGCTACGTCGTCCGTAACAACCACGCCTACCTTGTGCCCCGCGCGCACGGCGAACTCGTGCTCGGCGCGACCGTCGAGGAGCAGGACTACGACACCGCGGTCACCGCCGGCGGCGTCTACGAGCTGCTGCGCGACGCCCGCGAGCTGGTCCCCGGCATCACCGAGCTGCCGCTGGTCGAGACCCGCGCCGCGCTGCGCCCCGGCACCCCCGACAACGCCCCGCTGATCGGCCCCACCGCGCTGCCCGGGCTGCTGTACGCCACCGGCCACTACCGGCACGGCGTCCTGCTCACCCCGGCCACCGCGGACGGCATGGCGGAGATCCTGGCCACCGGCACGGTCCCGGAGGCGCTGGCCCCCTTCAGTCCTCTCAGGTTCGCGGGATCCCAGAAATGAGCGTCGAGCACATCATGCAGCTGTCAGTGAACGGCGAGGCCTCGCAGATCGCCGAGGGCGCCTCCGTCGCGGACCTGGTCGTCTCGCTCGTCGAGGCGGCCCGGGACGGCAACCGGGGCGGCATCGCCGTGGCCGTCAACGAAACCGTCGTCCCGCGCGCTTCCTGGGACGGCACCCCGCTCGCGGCCGGCGACCGGGTGGAGATCCTCACCGCCGTGCAAGGAGGCTGAGAAAGCCATGACTGCTGAGAACGCCATGACTGCTCAGAAAGCCATGACCGACCCCGTCTCCGACGCCAGGTTCGAGATCGCCGGGAAGACCTTCTCCTCCCGCCTGATCATGGGCACCGGCGGAGCGCCGTCCCTGGACGTCCTGGAGCAGGCGCTGCTGGCCTCCGGCACCGAGCTGACCACCGTGGCGCTGCGCCGCGTGTCCACCGCCACCCGCGGCTCGGTCCTGGACGTGCTGGGCCGCAACGGCATCCAGGTCCTGCCGAACACCGCCGGCTGCTTCACCGCCGGCGAGGCGATCCTGACCGCCAAACTCGCCCGCGAGGCCCTGGGCACCGACTGGGTCAAGGTCGAGGTGATCGCCGACGAGCACACCCTGCTGCCGGACCCGATCGAGCTGGTCGCGGCCTGCGAGGCGCTGGTCGACGACGGCTTCACGGTCCTGCCGTACACCTCCGACGACCCGGTGCTGGCCAAGCGGCTGGAGCAGATCGGCTGCGCGGCCGTGATGCCGGCCGGCGCCCCGATCGGCTCGGGCCTGGGCGTGCGCAACCCGCACAACATCGAGCTGATGGTGGACGCGGTCTCGGTCCCGGTGATCCTGGACGCCGGCATCGGCACCGCCTCGGACGCCGCCCTGGCCATGGAACTGGGCTGCTCGGCGGTCATGCTCGCCACCGCCGTCACCCGTGCCCAGCACCCAGTGGCCATGGCCACCGCGATGCGGCACGCGATCGAGGCCGGCCGGCTGGCCCGCGCAGCCGGGCGGATGCCCAAGCGCTACCACGCGCAGGCGTCCTCGACCATGGACGGCCGGGCGCACCTGCGGGACGAGGTGCCGGCGTTCGACTCGGGCGACTGATGCGGCTGATCGACTGCTGCGACTGCTGCGACTGCTGCGACTGCTGCGACAGCACGCGTAGCGGTCGTGGTCGTAGCTCCGGGAACGATGACGACAGCTGCGCTCTTATTCCTCCTCGCGCGAGCTGTGGGAACGCACAGCCCGCTGCGCGACGACCGACGGGGCGATCTCGGCCCCCGAGGCGGCCGCGGCGCCGTCGTTCGCCGCCTCCCGCTCGCTGTGCTGGCCCGGGTTGGTCACCGGGACACCGGAGGCGCCGGCGGTGCCCGTCTCGGCGATTCCCCTGGTGTTCTTGTCCAGATGTCCGTACTCGTGGAACGCGGTGGCGGTGTCGTGTTCGACGCCCGCGCCGAAGAAGATGTGCTCGCCGACCGTCATGGCCGCGGCGCCGAACGTCGCGACGGCGCGCTGCGCGAGCGGACCGGTGTGCACGCGGCCCCGGGACAGGCGATCGTTCTGATAGAACGACTGGGCCTTCTGGAGCGTGCCGCTCTCGATCGACCGGCTGGCGGAAGCCTTGGCGGCGTTGAGGATGTCCGCGGGCGTCTCGACGGTCTCGGTCTCGGTCTCGGTCTGGACGGCCGCGCGGCGCTGGACGGGGCCGTGACCGCAGTCGCCACCGTGAACGTGTTCTTCTTGGCCGAGCATGCTGGACACGGTCTGATTGCCGAGTGCGCGCTGAAGCGTCAGCACCGCGGCGGGGGTCATCGGCCCGCCGAACGCGGCGGCCGGGGACATCACGGCAGGACGCGGAGTCTTGGCCGCCCCGGCGCCCTTTCTGTCCTTGCTCGCGGGCAACTTTTCCGGTGTGTGCATGGGTCCCGCCTTCGCAGGGGTACAGACGACAGTCAATCCACCATTGATAGCGCGATCGCGGTGATCCCGGCAGACGGCTCCTGGGCACCGATGAGTGCCCCTACGGGCAACCGGGGCGGTCGACACGACTCGCGGCGCAAGGCCGGAGATGAAACGGTCTGGCAACTACGGGCTGTTTCCCACCCGACCACCGACGGTCCCAAGCTCTAGACTCACCCTCGTGGACAAGACTTTGGACGATTCGCTGGTCGGGCAGGTTCTCGACAAGCGCTATCGGGTCGACTCCCTGATCGCTCGCGGGGGCATGGCAACGGTCTACCTGGCCACCGACCGCAGGCTCGACCGGGTGGTCGCGCTGAAGGTCATGCATCCGGAGCTGGCGCGGCACGAGGAGTTCGTGTCGCGCTTCATCCGGGAGGCGAAAACCGCCGCGCGACTGACCCATCCGAACATCGTGGCGGTCTTCGACCAGAGCGCCGACGGCGGGCACGTATATCTGGTCATGGAGTTCGTCGACGGGCAGACGCTGCGCGAGCTGCTCAGCGACCGCGGCCGCTTCACGCCGCGCGAGGCGCTGGAGATCCTCGGGCCGGTGCTGTCGGCCCTGGGCGCCGCGCACCGCGCCGGGATGGTGCACCGGGACGTCAAGCCGGAGAACGTGCTGATCGGCAAGGAGGGGACCTACGCGCACGCGGTGAAGGTCGCCGACTTCGGGCTGGCCCGCTCGGCCGCCGCCGGGGCCACGGTCTCGCTGGCCGGGATGATCGTCGGCACCGCCTCGTATCTGGCCCCTGAGCAGGTCAAGTCCGGGATCTGCGACGCCCGCTCGGACGTGTACTCCTCCGGGATCGTGCTCTACGAGATGCTCACCGGCGCCAAGCCGTTCGTCGCCGACTCCCCGATCCAGGTCGCCTACCGGCACGTGCACGACGACGTGCCGAGCCCGTCGGCCGCCGTGCCCGGCCTGGACCCGGCGCTGGACGCGCTGGTGGCCCGGGCCACGGCCCGCGAGCCCGAGCTGCGGCCCGCCGACGCCAACGTCCTGCACGCCGAGGTGATGCGCACCATCGGCAGCCTGCCGGACGCGGCGCTGGACTTCGGCGCGATCCCGGAGGACACCGACCCGGACAACACCGCGACCGCGGAGTTCGCGGCTCTGTCCGAGCAGCGGCACTTCGCGCGGACCCGGGTGATGCCGGCGCCGGAGACCACCCGCGCCGTGCCGCCGCCCCCGCCGCTGCCGAGCAACCCCACGCGGGTCGACCACGCGGCCCGGGCCACCAAGCCCGGCGGCAAGCAGGTCTACAAGGCGCGCACGTCCCCGAACCAGCCGCGCCAGCTCGTCCCGGCCGACCAGCGCTGGCGGCCCCGGCGCGGGCACTACGCGCTGGCCGTGATCCTCGTCGTGGCCCTGATCCTGGGGATCGCGGCGTGGTGGACGGCCAGCGGGCAGTTCCGCTCGATGCCCTCGGTGATCCGGCAGACGCAGGACGCTGCGATCGCGGAGCTTCAGCACGACGGGCTGCACGCGGAGGTGCTGTCGGACTACAGCGACAGCGTGCCGTCCGGACAGGTGATCACGTCCTCGCCGGATCCGTCCGGGAAGGTGAAGAAGGGCGGCGACGTCCAGCTCACCGTGTCCAAGGGCCCCAAGCCCGTCACGGTGCCCGACGAGGCGGGCCAGGACCCCGGCTCGGCCACGCAGGCGCTGCGGACCGCCGGGTTCCAGGTCGTGATCGCGCCGGACCAGGTCTTCTCCGAGACCGTGGCCAGCGGCTCGGTGGCGTCGGTGACGCCGCCGATGGCGCAGCCCGGGGCCACGGTGACGCTCACCATCTCCAAAGGCGCGCAGACGTTCCAAGTACCCAGCGTGACCGGACTTTCGGAGGACGACGCCAAAGCGAAGCTGGCGGCCGCGGGGTTCGACAACGTAGAAGTCAATAAGTGGTTCTTCGGCGACACCGTTTATTCGCAACAGCCTGGGGCGGGGAAGTATGCGCGGCACAAAGACCCCGTGGCGCTGTTCGAGAACCCGCTGTCCTGATAGCCGCAACTGAGAGCTGCCTTGAGAACTGCCCTGAGAGTTGTCCTGAGAGTTGTCCTGGGACGGGAGCGCGCCGGATCGGTGTGCTCCCCCCGCGTCACCTGCCAGGACGAAGACTTCTGCGATTCGGCGTGTTCCCCTTAGGGAGACATCCATACTCGACAGTGTCCACTCGATGACGGAGCGTCAGCGATGGTCGGAGGCGCGGTCGGGCGGGTATGGGGATGAGTGGACGTAAGCCGTCCGGCGCGGCGGAGGCCAGGGGGCCGGAGCCGAAAGCGCGGGCGGCGTACGGGTGGGCAGGCAGCGAGAGGGTGGGAGCACGCAGTGGATAGGACGGTGGCGGGACAAGCCGCCACTCCCTTTTCCGTAACAACCGGCGCCCCGGAGACGGGCCTGGCTGGAACGGGAGGTGAGAAGCGCACACCCCGGCACGCAGCACCGCCGCACGACTGGCATGACACCGCCGACTCGGTGCGCCTGCGACTGGCGCTGCTGAACCGGGCCAGCGAGGAGATCGGCACGACGCTGGATTTAGTGCGCACCGCCGAGGAACTGGTCGCGATCGCCATCCCGGACTTCGCCGACACCACGTGGGTGCTGCTGCAGGAGCGGGTCGCCACCCACCACGAGATCCCGGCGCCGTTCAAGGACGGCGGGGCCCGGGTGCGCCGGCTGGCCCTGGGCGTGTCGGAGAAGGACCCGCTGCCGGTGGAGTTCTGGCTGTCCACGCTGCCGATCGGGGAGACCGCGGTGTGCCCGCCGGCCTCGCCGTTCGCCCGCTGCATGGCCGAGCGGCGCTCGCTGTTCTTCCCGGTGGTCCCCGACGACCTGGCCGGGCGTACCGCCGAGGAGTTCGGCCGGCCGGACTTCTACCGGGCCATGGCCGGGCGCTCGCTGCTTCTCAGCCCCCTGATGGCACGCGGCCGGGTGCTGGGACTGCTGGCGTTCAACCGCGACCCGGCCGAGCGCGCCGAGTTCTGCGGCCGGGACGTGGAACTGGCCGACAACCTGGCGCGGCGCACGGCGCTGTGCATCGACAACGCGCGGCTGTACAACCTGGAGAAGTCGCAGGCGCTGACACTCCAGAGCTCACTGCTGCCCAAGCGCGTGCAGCCGCCGCCGGGCATGGAGGTGGCGCACCGCTACGTCCCCGGCAGCGACGTCGCGGAGGTCGGCGGCGACTGGTTCGACGTGATCCCGCTGACCGGCGGCCGGGTGGCGCTGGTGGTCGGGGACGTGATGGGGCACGGGATGCAGGCGGCCACGGTGATGGGGCAGCTGCGCACCGCGGTCCGGACGCTGGCCCGCCTGGACCTGCCGGTCACCGAGCTGATGGGGCACCTGGACGCCCTGCTGCCGGACATGGCGGACAGCTACCTGTTCGCCACGTGCATCATCGCGGTACACGACCCGGAGGCCCGCACCTGCGAGATCGTCCGGGCCGGCCACGTGCCGCCGGTGATCGTGCACCCGGACCCGTCGGTGAAGCCGCGGGTGGAGGACGTCCCGGCGAACCGGCCGCTGGGGCTGGGATTCGTGTCGGACCCCTTCGAGTCCTGGACCCTGGACCTGCCCGAGGGTTCCCTGCTGGTGCTGTGCACGGACGGACTGGTCGAGTCGAAGAACCGCGACATCGGAGACGGATTACATCTGTTGCTGGAGAACCTGGGCGATCCCGAGGCGGGTCTGGAAGAGATCTGCGACACCCTGACCCGCACCCTGGTGCTGGAAGGCGACCGCGACGACCTGGCGCTCCTGGTGGCGCGCATCGGGAGGGCCCCCTCGCGCTCGGCGTCGTGGGAGCTGCCGGCGGAGTCGTACGCGGTCCGCGAGGCCCGGCACTTCGTTCGGCAACAGGCGGGCTCCTGGGGCCTGCCGGAGGACACCGTGGACACGGCGGAGCTGCTGGTCAGCGAGCTGGCGACGAACGCGGTACGGCACGCGGCGGGGCCGGGGCCGATCGAGATCCGGCTGTCGTACGACGAGCGGCTGACGTGCGAGGTCGCCGACCAGGTCGGGGCCGAGCCGCGGCCGGCGGCGCTGCCGGACGAGCTGGAGGAGAGCGGGCGGGGGTTGTTCTTGGTGAGCGAGCTGTCGGCGGATTGGGGGTCGCGGCGGACTTCTACGGGGAAGGTTGTGTGGTTCGCATTGGAGGGGTTGGGGGTAGCGGCTTAGGGGGCTGCGCGGTGCGGTACTGCGCGGGCATGGTCGCTGCGGGCTCGGGCGGTACGGGCGCGGTTGATGCGGGCTTGGTCGGTGCGGCCCGGTCGGTGCTGGCGTGGTCGGTGCGCGCGTGGGCGGTGCGGTTGGTCTTTGGGTTTTAGAGGCTTTCTACGGCTTCGCGCATGGTTTACGGGATCCGCTGGTGGCGCAGTTCGGCAGAGTCACTCGTTTCGCGTTGGCGGCTGGCGGTTCGCGTGTTCACGACCGCGCATCGGTCCGAGTCACTGCGCATGCGTGGGCCTGGCGGGTGTCTGCCGCGTTTGGTGGGTGCCTAAGATCAAAGGCAGGTGCTCTACAGCGAGGGGCGCCCCCTGTGGACCTCCTGAAGGCGGCGGCCCGCGACTGTTCGACTTTGTCTTCGTGCGTGGGCGCGCCGCGCTTTTCGGCGGCGGTCGCTGCTTGTGGTCGCCATGGTCCGGGTCCCCCGAACAAACCCCCTCCATGGGGTCCGGTCCCGCCGCTTCCGTCTACGCCCCGCACTGCCCCAACAGTGCCTCGGCTCGGTCCCGGTCGAGTTCGCGTACCAGCTCCACCGAGGCCTGTAGGGCCTCGTGGACGACTCCGTACATGTTTGCCGGGTTCCAGTTGATCGACATGCCCTTCGGCTCGACCAGGAGGAAGGGGAGGCCGTTCAGGGTCGGGAGTTCTGATGGGGATGCGGAGCCGGGCATGATCAGGGCGCCGGGGTGGGTGAAGTTGAAGCGTAGGTGGTCGTGCATGTTCTGGTTCGTGTAGTCGTCCTCGGTGAGGTCGCGGTTGCGGGCGTAGCGGACGGCGGTGGGGTCTACGGGTTCGGCGTTGAGGTAGCCGGGGCCGGTGTGGCGGAGGAGTGCGTCCTGGAGGAGGGCGTAGCAGTGGTAGAGGCGGTCGCGGATGCCGATCATGCGGAATTGGAAGGCTCGGCGGTTCTTCGCGTCCAGGATCAGGAGGTCCACGTTGTCGTGGAGGGTGAAGACCTCGCGGAGGAACCAGGGGACCAGGCCGGCTTCTTCGAGGTCGTCCAGGCGGGCCATCAGGTCGGGGCGGGCGTGCCAGCGCTTGCGGGTGCCCACTGAGCGGCAGAGCATCGTCATGGTGGCCATGAAGGTCAGTTCGCCGGCGGTGGTGATCATGCGGTCGCCGCGGTTGCGGTCGTCGGCGAGGGCGTCGAGTTGGCGGACGAACAGTTCCAGGGTCGCGTCGATGGCGGCTCCGGCGTCGGCGCCGCGTTCGACCAGCGTGCCGCACATCAGGGCCAGGACGGCGGTGTGGAAGAGGTCGCCGCCCGGCATGAGGTTGCGCAGGGAGACGACGTTGGCCGTGAGTTCCGCGGGGTCCTGCGACGCCATCAGCTCGGAGACCTCCACGCCGGCGTCCGGCGGCAGGTACAGGCCCTGGCCGTCGCTGATCGCCTCGATCTCCTGCGCGGTGGTCCGTCCCCGAACGAATTCGGCCAACGCTTCCAGCACTATGGATTCCCCCCACCGTTCGCATCCAGGTTCGAACGGCAACTGTACCAAGGTGCTGCTATGACCTGAGGGGAGAACGGCCAGGTACGTGGGAGGATCGATGTCCTTGATCTCCTGCTGACGGAATATTCATTCGTCATTCGGCAAATTTATGAAAGACTGAGCGCGTGACCACCGAAGCCCCCACCTCCGATACGGCGCTCAGCGCGTCCCCGCCGGCTGCGGAGCTGTCCTCGCTGCCGCGCCGATCGGGGTTGCTGGCCACGGCCGGGCTGCTGGCCACGACGGCGGTGTGGGGCTCGACGTTCCTGGTGGTGAAGGACGCGATCGCCTCGGTGCCGGTGCCGGACTTCCTCGGGTTGCGGTTCGCGGTGGCGTGCGCGGCGATGCTCGCGGTGCGGCCGCGGGCGCTGGCGGGGCTGGGGCGCGCCGGGTGGCGGCACGGGGTGCTGCTCGGCCTGGTGCTGGCGGCCGGGTACGTGGCACAGACGTTCGGGCTCCAGACCGCCTCGGCGTCGGTGTCGGGGTTCATCACCGGGCTGTTCGTGGTGTTCACGCCGCTGATCGGTGCGGTGGTGCTGCGGCGCCGGGTGCCGGCGGCGGTGTGGGTGGCGGTGGTGCTGGCCACGGTCGGGCTCGGGCTGATCTCGCTGCACGGGCTGTCGATGGGGCGCGGGGAGATGCTGACGGTCGTCGGCGCGTTCTTCTTCGCGGTGCACATCGTGGGCCTGGGCGAGTGGTCGCACCGGCATGAGGCGTACGCGCTGGCGGTGGTGCAGATCGGGACGGTCGCGGCGGTCTCGCTGCTGCTGGCGCTGGTCGGACACGGGAGCCACCCGGGCATCACGCTGCCGCCGGACGCCGCGGGCTGGGCCTCGATCGCGGTGACGGCGCTGCTGGGGACGGCGGCGGGGTTCTTCCTGCAGACCTGGTCGCAGGCCCGGATGCCGGCCACGCGCGCCGCGGTGGTGCTGACGATGGAGCCGGTCTTCGCCGGCGTGGTCGGGGTGCTGGCCGGGGAGACGCTGGCGGTGCGCGGCTGGATCGGGGCGGCGATGGTGCTCGCGGCGATGTACGCGGTGGAGTTGGGGCCGCGGTGGGGGCGGGGGAAGAAGGCGGAGGGGCAGTCGGAGGGCGCGGTCCAGGTGCCAGGTCCTTCGCCGGAATTGTCGGCTGCGCTCGAACCCTGACAGGTCCTCAGCCGCCGACCGCGTGCTCCGCCCGCGCGATCTCCGCGTCGTACTCGGCGGCGTCGAAGCGGAACTCCGGCAGGACCGGAGCGGGGCCGTTCAGGTCGCGCCAGCCGCCCCACACCACCTGCTCGCCGTCCAGGCGGATCGTCACGGCCAGGGCGCCGCAGCAGGCCGGGGTGCAGTCGGCCTCGGCGAGCACGACCTCGCGCGGTTCGGGGACGGCGCGCAGTTCGCCGTGGGGCCGCAGGAGGACGTCCGGGGGCAGGCCCGGGCCGGAGACGAAGGACTCGCGGAGTATGTCGCGGCCGTCGATCATCGGGTGCACCGCCTCCTCGACGCCCCAGTGCTCCGATCCGCCGACCTCGATGCGGATGCTGCTCAGCCGGGTCGCCATGCCCTGATTCTGGCACGGCGGCCGACGCCGGAGCGTCAGCCGCCGCCTCACGCCGAGGACGTGCTTCGGTGCCGCCGATCAGTCCTCGGACTCGTCCGAGGCGCTGTTCTCGCCGGTGTCGGGCTTCTTGTCGGTGTCGGCCTTGATGTCGTTGTCGGCACCGTCGGCGTCCTCGTCCTGGCCGCCCTGGCCGACCGAGTCGACCTCGACCTCCAGGCCCAGGCGCTCGGCGAGCCAGCCGTGGAAGCCGATCGAGGCCTGCACCCAGTTCATGACGCTGGAGACGAAGTAGTCGACGTTCACGCCCTGCGGCACGACCATCTGCGCCTCACCGACCAGGCGCAGCACACCCTCCTCGTTGGTGTGCGTGTACACCTTCGGCCACAGCGAGTCGCGGTTCCACTCGTCGATGACGTCGAGCAGTTCCTGCTTCTCCTCCAGCGGGTACGCGCGCTCGTAGAAGGCGCGGACCGCGAACAGCTCCTTGGCGTCGCCGCGGAACATCGCGTAGACGCGGAAGCCCGGCCACGAGGCGACGATGTCGCCCTCGTCATCGGTGCCGTACTTGATCCCGACCTGCTCGAACAGGTCGCCGATCAGGTTCGCGTCCGGCTTGATGATCGGCGGCGGGCCCTGCGGCGGCTGCTGCGGGCCGAAGTTCGGGATGGCTCCCGGGTCGATGGTCATGCGTTGTCCTCAGCGGCAGATTCAGAAGTTGGCTCTTCCATCCTGTCATCACCCGGCCGCCAGGCTGTACTCCAGCGGCGCGCGTCTGACGCGGTTCCGCCTCGTATTCTGGCCGAGCCGCCGCCCGGATCGGCCGGATCGGGGCGGATGTCGGCCGATGTTCACACGGAGCTAGCCTTCCTCGCCGCCCTCGGCGCCCAGCCCCGACCCCGCGAACAGGTACTCCACCAGCTTGGCCAGCGCCGGCAGCGCCGCGGCGACCACCTCCTGCTCCGGCACCTCCAGCCGCTCCAGGGCGGCGCCGATGCGCCGCTGGTGCGCGAACTGCCAGTCGGCGAGCTGGCGGCGGCCGGCCTCGGTCAGCTCCACCACCGCCACGCGGCGGTCGTCGGCGTGGGTCCCGCGCACCACCAGGCCGGCGGTCATCAGCTGGCCGATCAGGCCGCTGACCGTGGAGGTGGACAGGCGCTGGCGCGCGGCCAGGTCGCCCACGCGCGCCGGGGAGCGGTCGCTGAGCGCCTGCATCAGCTCGATCTGCGCCATCGGCAGCGCCTCCCACGGGTACTCCGTGCGGATCGACGTGCGCAGCGCGCGCCGCAGCCGGGTCACCACGTCGGTGAGCTGCTGGGCGGTCGCGTCGGAGGGCGCGGACGGCGCGGACTGCTCGGGCGGCCCTGAGGACTCGGGCGGCTCGGGTGTGTGGGGCGTCGCGGGGGTCTCCTGCGTAGGCATGTCCAGACCTTAGAAGACCGGGGCCCGGTTGCGCCCGCCCCTCCGCACGGTTGAGACACAGTGTCGGGGTTCCGAATATTTCGGTGTCCGAAACTTTCGGAGTACGCTCTAAATCGTGAACGTCCTCCTTCGTGAGCGACCCCGCCCGGACCGCATACGCAACCACCCCTCGGCCTGGCGCCTGGCCGTCCTGACAGTCTGCTTCGGCGCCTTCATGGGCCAGCTCGACGCCTCGATCACCACCCTGGCCTACCCGGCGCTGCGCACCGAGTTCAGCGCCTCCCTGGCCGCGGTCTCCTGGGTCTCCCTGTCGTACCTGCTGACGCTCACCCTCCTGCTGGTCCCGACCGGCCGCCTGTCGGACGCCCTGGGCCGCAAGCTCTTCTACGTCTACGGCTTCGCCGTCTTCACCGCCGCCTCCGCGGCCTGCGCCCTGGCCCCCAGCCTGGACACCCTGATCGTCTTCCGCGTGGTCCAGGCCCTGGGCGCGGCGATGCTCCAGGCCAACAGCATCGCGCTGATCTCCAACGCGGCCCCGCGCGAGAAGCTGCGCCAGGCCCTGGGGATCCAGGCCGCGGCGCAGGCGCTGGGCCTGGGCCTGGGTCCGGCGGTCGGCGGCCTGCTGGTGGACACCCTGGGCTGGCGCTGGGTGTTCGGGGTGAACGTCCCGGTCGGGGTGGTGGCGCTGGTCGGCGGCGTGTTCCTGCTCCCGCGCACCCGCGAGCGCACCCCCGGGCTGCGGCCGGACCTGGCGCCCTTGAAGCAGCACGACGTGCGCTGGGGCCTGCTCGGCGCGGCCGGCGGCTACCTGGTCCTGTTCGGGCCGCTGGTGCTGGTGCCGGTGATCATGGCCGCGCGCGGCGCCAGCGCGCTGTCCTCCGGGCTGGTGCTGACCACGCTGCCGGTCGGCTTCGCGGTCGGCGCGTCGTTCGTGAAGTGCCGGGCCGGGGTCGGGCTCGGTCTGGCGGTCGCCGCGCTGGCCGGGCTGCTGGTGCTGCCGTTCGAACCGCTGGTGCTGGTCCCCCTGCTGGGTGTTCTGGGCCTGGGCCTGGGCGCCTACGCGCCGGCGAACAACGCGCAGGTGATGGCGGCGGTCCCGCAGAAGTCGTCCGGGGTCGTCAGCGGGTTGTTGAACACCGCGCGCAGTCTCGGGACATCCGGTGGCGTGTACGTGGTGACGTCCGCTATTGCGCTGGCCAACCACAGCAGCGGACGCGGGGCGCGCTATGCGTTCGCGGGCCTATTGCTCGTCTGCCTGCTGACCCTGTTCGTGGCGGTCCGCCAGATACACCCGGGCACGCACCCGGTCGCGGACGAACTCGTCGACGAGCTGCCAACCCCACTCGGGCCGCAGGTCGGGCCGCTTGTGCGGGGTGACGATCAGCAGCGCGTCGCACACCTGGGCCAGCTGCCACGCCAGCAGTGGAAGCCGGGAGGCGTCGGCCAGGTGGAGCGCGAAGCTGCACACAGTCAGTGAGTAGTGGCGGCCGGCCAAGGCGCCGGCGGCCACGTCCTCGAAGCTCAACTCTTCTGCGGGGATCCCTATAGCGGCGCTGTACGCGGCGGCCGTATAGGGATCCACTCCGTCGATGTCCTCAGCGCCCATCGCCAGGAGCGCACGTGTCGCCTCACCGCTGCCACACGCCAGGTCCAGCACATGGTCCAGCTCTAAGGAGTTCCGCTCCACGCTCTCGCGGATGACGGCACGCACAGCGTTCTCATGAGGGTTGCTGTACTCGGCCCCGAAACGCTTGTAGTACTCCTCCGCCCCGAACTCTTCATAGGCGCCGCGGATGGAGGACATACAGATCACGATAAGTCGCGCAGCTCCTTGGCCGCTCGTGCCACCTCCCCAAGCACGTGCGGAGTGAACTCGAAGACCGCCTGGTCGCCCTTGAACGGCACGTCCGGCGACCAGGTGAAGCGCAGCTCATAGCCGGACCGTTTTCGTCCCCCCATGCGCGCCAGCGCCGCGCAGACCTCTTTGGCGAGCGTCGGGCGGGTCGCCCGGTAGCCGTTCACGATCGGGAAGTACGCCTGGGACTCGTGATCCCCTATGGCGGCCCGGAAGGCGCCCAGGACGCCTTCGTACATCGTCCGGGTCACCTTGCGCTCCACCGGCTCCCCGATGTCCGGGGTGAGGACGGTGCGCACCGTGAGCACCGGCACGCCGGTCCGCGAGGACCCCACCTCGGCCCCGCGCACGAAGTCCCAGGCCTGTTTGGCGTCCACGGCCCGCGCCGACGCCAGCGCCAGGTCCCGCAGGCCGGTCATGGCCGGCGCCAGGCCCGCCAGGGAGAACTCGCTCAGGCGCACGTAGAGCACGTCCGCCCAGCGCAGATCCAGGTCGCCGAGCACCGAGTCCGCGTCGCGCTGCTCGGCGTTCGCGACGGTCTCCAGCAGGTCGGTCATGCGCAGCGGGTAGTCGCGCAGCCGCTGGTCCAGCGGCACCAGCACTTCGTAGGGGTGCGGGTTCCGCACCCCGCGGGGCGGGTCGAGCTCCCAGATCTGGCCGCGCCCGTAGTCGCGGCCGCGGCGCCAGCCCGTCGCTGCCAAATAGCGGAGTACGTCATCCGGCCGGAGCCTTGCGGCCCGGCCGGATGCGGAAGTGGGGGCGGTCATGACGTGAGCATCTCCCGGAACTCATCGCCGAACAGCCCGTGGAGGGCCCTGATACTAAGCAGATTCTCACGAGGGACGCGCACTGTATACGTACTTGACCGGTTTCTTCCCGGCAACGGGAGCGCGTCGTGGAAACACGCCCAATACGCGGCATGCCTGAGGATTAGCCGGTCCGCGGTGATGTCCGTCCAGGTCGTGGAGTCCTTCGGGACGACGACCAGGAACAGGAACCGGGGCACCAGGTAGTCGCGCCCGGCGAGCCAGTTGAAGTTCTTCACCTCCAGCGGGTACCGCCAGGCGACGTCGTTTCCGCGCGGGTCGGACCAGGACTTCACCTGAGCGTCTATGAGCGGGAACCCGCGGCGGCCGTTCGCCGCCGGGTAGCGCAGCGTCCAGTCCACTCCGACCCGGTCTCGGTCGGAGCGCAGGGCGTCGAGATTGGCCGCGGCGGCCAGGGCTCTGATGAAGGTCTCACCGAAGTCGCCCTGGTGTCCGGAATCGCCGAGGGTCAGGGGGCGTCCGGCACCCCCGGTCTTGTTCTCGTCAGCCTGGAACCCTTGATCGATCGTCCCCGTCATGGCTTCCCTTATACGCACTCTCATCGGGGTTGTCGGGTCCTGATACAAGAGTAACCTGGACTAACCGTCATCGATAGGTCACTTAGCGTTGACTGCGGGTGAACATCTAAGGTGGTCCCCGTGATCAGCATGTTCGGGAAACGCCTCGGTATCGTCTCCGCGAGCCTCGCGGTGGTGGCCGCGGTCGCCGGGTGTTCGTCGTCGGAGGGTTCGGGTTCTGCCACCGGAACGGCTCCGGCGGGCAAGAAGTTCGGTACCGCAGCGCCGACGTCGGGGACGTCGAGCGCTTCTTCAAGCGCTTCGGGCTCTTCTTCAGGCACAGCTCCTTCGGGTGCTGCCTCCTCGGCCGCGACGCCGCCGGCGGCCAAGCCCCCGGCGCACGTGCCGGTCGCGCCGGGTTCGTCCAGCTCGGGGCCGTCCACGCAGGTGCCCGGATACGTCGCCGCCGATCTGGTCGGCGGTCTGCTCACCTGGCGGCCGGGCGCCGCGGGCGTGGAGCTGACCGGGGACGATTCCGCCTTCGCGGCGCGCTTCGACCCCTCAGCGGTGCGCTTCGTCCTGCACGCCGGCACGCAGGTCCCCGGCGGGGCCGGCTGGCCGGGCGGCAACACCGCGGACACGAGCGGGCTGCTCGCCGGGTGGAACGGGGGGTTCCTCATGGCCAACAACGCTTCCTGGGGTGGGTTCTACCTCGGCGGGAGGACGACGTACGGACCGCTGCGGACCGGAACCGCCTCCGAGGTCTTCTACAAGGACGGGTCCATGGACGTCCTGGCCTGGCCCGGCGGACTGCCCAGCACCGACGTCGCCGGCGTCCGGCAGAACCTGGCCCTGCTGATCAACGACGGCAAGCTCGCGACGGACCTCAACGGCGGGACGGACGCGGACGAGCACACCTGGGGCTTCACCAACAACTCGGCGGACGTGCACGGCAACCGGTCGGGGATCGGGGTGACGGCGGACGGGAAGATGGTCTACGCGGCGGTGCACGGGGCGTCCCCCCTGCAACTCGCGCAATACCTCCAGCGGGCCGGCGCGGTGCGCGCCATGGAGTTGGACATCAACTTCACGCGACCGATCTTCGGGACGTACGCGGGGGGACACTGGACCAAACCGGCCCCCTGGCTCGGGCCGGCCGAACGCTTCACGTCCGGGAACGAGCGGGATTTCGTTGTGGTCTATGCGCGCTGAGTTCTGTCGCGCTCGGTTCTGTTGCGCTGAGTTCTGTATTGCAAAGTCCGCCAGGTGGCAGATGCCCGCTGAACTGCGGGATTACTCCTCGTGAGGGACGTCCGCGTGGTCAGAACGCTGCGGCGGCGGCCAGTTCGGCCTGCCAGGCTTGCGCGGCGCCGGCCGGCAGGTCCTGGAACGGCTCCAGCAACCCGGCTTTCCAGGTCCCGACGATCCGGCCGGCGTCGAGCATGGTCTGGGCGATCATGCCGCCCCCGGCGTTGACGCGCTTGGCGAAGGCCGGATCCAGGATCAGCTCGCGCGAGCGGTGGCCCAGCAGGTAGGGGTCGAAGCGGGCCAGCAGACGGTACGGACGCTGCGGCGGCGCGGGTTCGATGCCGCGCGGCACGAGCAGGCGGTGTGCGTCGTGGCCGACCTCTTCGAGGGAGTCCCGGACGAGGTCGACGCCGGTGGTGGCATCGGCGGCGGACAGGCCGGACCAGGTGGCGAAGTCGGCGGCGGTCGCGGGGCCGTAGGCGGCGAAGTAGCGGGTGGCCAGCCGGGTCAGGGCGGTTTCGCGCTCGGGCGGCTCGGGTGGCGCAGGTAGCGCGGCGGTGGCGGACGGCAGCCACTCATCGAGCAGCACGTAGGTGGGCTCGTCCCGGGCGGCGTCGGGTCCGCGGCAGATCAGGCCGCTGTTCGCGGCGAAGGCGAGCAGGTGCGGCGGCTGCTGGCTCTTGAGGTCGATGACGACACCGTGGCCGGCCAGCTCGGCGACGATCTCGGCGCGCGTCAGGGCCCTGCCGCCGGCGAGGATCTTCGGCAGGGCTTCCATCGCCCGGGCGCACAGCTGCTCGGTGAGGGCGAGCTGCTCGCGCCTGCGCCGGTCCGCGCGCAGGTTCACCGGCCCGAGCACCGCCAGGAACGCCCGGAGATCCTCGGCGGCGACCAGGTGGATCGTGCCGCGCATCAGCCAGGTGCGGACGACCGCGGCCTCGGCGACGGCCGCGTCGACGTCGGCGGCGCGCAGGCCCTGCGTGCGCGACCAGATCTGGAGCCGGGCCGGGCCCGCCGCCTGGGCCTGGACGGCTGCGGCGGCGCGGACCGCGTCGGACACAGTGCGGCTCGCAGCATCGGCATCCCCCGCCAAGCCCTGCGCGCGCACCCGCAGCCAACGCACCTCGTCCGCGTTCAAGCTCCGCATGGGCCGAACCTACGGCGCCGCACCCACGACACGCGCCCCTCCCCAATCCGGGGGAACAACCACCCTCGATCGATTGTCCGCCACCGTCAACCGCCGAACACAGTACTCGCGCGCGAAATCCACCCGATCGGCCGCGCGCCCGCTCAAGCCGCCACCCGCGGCCCGGCCGTCCTGCTCCCCCGGCCGCCGCCGGCTGCCTTGTACTCCGCGGTCAGCCGGGCCGAGGCGTCCTCCGGCAGGCGGCGGACCGCCTCGCGGAAGGTCACGCCCGACAGGCGGTCCAGGCGGGCGGTGACCCAGGCCGCGACCCAGGTCGGGTCCTTGTGCGCGATCTCGCGCAGGACCCAGCCGATCGCCTTGCGGATGAAGAACTCGCGTTCGTCGACCATGGGGTCGGCGTAGCGGGTGAAGCGGACCAGGTCCGGCTTGCCCTCGCGGATCGCCGGGATCAGGGCCAGCAGGGACGCGCGGCGCAGCCAGAAGTCGCCGTCGTCGGCCCACAGGTCCAGGACGCGGGAGGTGCCCTCGCGGTCGCGCAGGACGACCTTGCCCGCGACGTCGCCGGAGAGCGGGTCCACCAGGGACCACATCGGCGCGTCGCGGAGCATCAGGGTCACGTCCTGCAGGTCCGCCGGGGTCAGCAGGCGGACGCCCTGGGCCAGGACGAAGACCGCCGCGAGGCGGCGCTCGTAGATGTCGGTGTCCCACAGGGCCGCGGCCAGGCCGGTGGCGTCGCCGTGGGTCGCGCGCCGGCCGCCGATCTCCTTGTACATGCCCTTGACCAGCTTGCGCAGGTCCGGGACCGGGACGCCCATGTGCGCGAACTCGCTCTTGTGGTACTGCTGGTCGTAGGTCGCTCGGGCCGCGGTGCCCAGGCCGTCCAGGTCGCGGTCGAACCCGGACACGAGGGCGGGGATCGGGGTGGTCGTCGCATCTGTCACGCGGTGAGCCTAACGATCGGGTACCACCATGCGGAGGCATCCACTGGTCCGTTCGGGCAGGATGGACGATCAGTGTTCACCGTCAGGAGGGACGACCATGCGGATCAGGACGCTGCTCGGCGCGGCCGCGGCGGCCACCGCGGCGCTCACGGTACTGGCCGGCTGCGGCGGCTCGGCGGGCTCGCCCGCCGCCAAGAGCGAAGCCGCCGCCACCACGTCCGCCACGGCGCCGGCGACGCCCACGAGCCCCACCGCGCCCGCGACACCCACCGCCGGCACCTCGGCCCCCTCGGGCGCCCCGTCGACCTCCAGCAGCCGCCTGGCCCCGGCGCTCATCCAGTTGTCCGACCTCCCGGACGGCTTCCGGGCCGAACCCCTGACCCAGCGCAACCTCCCCTCGCTCATCAAGGGCTGCGCGGGCCTGGAGGTGCTTCAGCAGGCGAACATCGGCGACCAGGCGCAGGCCGAGTGGACCAAGGGCGCCCTGGACGACTACGTGGACGAGGCCATCATCGCCCCGCAGGGGGAGAGCGCGGCGAGCCTGGTCCAGAAGGCCGCCGCCGCGCTGGACTCCTGCGGCTCGGTGAAGGTCACCGAGGAGGGCCTGTCGGTCACCCTGCACGCGACCCCGCTGAACCTGCCGCAGGTCGGCACCGCCTCGCACGCCTGGCACACCTCGGCGAAGTTCGGCATCGCCTCGATGGAGATGAACGTCGTCCTGATGCAGCAGGACGACCTGGTGGTGCTGATCGCGCAGACCCGGGTCGACGGCCACACCAACGACCCGCTGACGCTGTCGGCGTCGCAGGCTGCCGCGAAGCGTGCCGCGGCATTCCAGAAGCACTAGGTCTGGCGCCACGGCCTACGATCAAGACATGCCCTCCACGCCCGAACCCAAGAGACGGCCGCTGCACCTGACCGGCGAGCCCCCGGCGGCGGTGCCGGTCGACACCGAGTCGTTCTTCGGCCTGGACGCCATCGAGGACCCGCTCCAGCTGCTCTCGCGCAGCACCGAGCTCGCCGACGCCTTCCGCGCCTCGGCCAGCCGCGCCGAGCACTACCAGGCGGTGGCCGCGGCCCGGCTCACCGACCCGCGGCGCTTCGACCGGATGCCGGTGGCGGACCTGGCGCTGCTGACCGGGTGGACCGAGGAGTACGCGGCGAAGATGGCCGAGTTCGGCCGCACATTGCTGGCCAAGGGCGCGCCCTGGGACTGACCGGCGCGGACGGCGGCGGCGAATTCGGCGACATCGACGACATCGACGACATCGGCAGCCCCGGCGGCATCGGAACGGCTGTGAGCCGGATTACATAGGCAAACTATATAGATGGACGATGCAATCATGGGCGTGGACCAGAACCCGGCCGCGGTGGGCGAACTGTTCGAGACCGTCACGGTGCTGATGATGCGGCACGTGCCGGCCCCCGACGGGCTCAGCCTCACCGCCGCCGCCACTCTCGGCTCCCTGCAGCGGCGCGGGCCGCAGCGCATCACCGCACTGGCCGCCGCCCAAGGCGTGACCCAGCCGTCGATGACGCAGCTGCTGCGCCGCCTGGAGGACGCCGGCCTGGTGGCCCGGGTCGACGACCCCACCGACGGCCGCGTGGTGCTCGTGGAGCTCACCGCCGCCGGGGAACAGACGCTGCGCACCCGGTGGGCCACGCGTCTGGAACACCTGGACAAAGTGCTCCAGACGCTGACCGACGAGGAGCGGGCGACGCTGCAACGCGCCGCCGAGGAAGCCCTTCCGGTGGCGCAGAAGCTGGTCCACAGCCTCGCCGCACGCTACTGAGGTCTGCACCTTGTGAGGTCTGCAGGACTTCCTGACGCGCGAGCGGGACCGTAGTCCGATCGTGCGGAAGGAAGAACCAAGGTGTCCGTCACCGAGCCGATCAAGGCCCTGCGGCACCGCGGCCTGCTGACCTTGGCGCTGACCGCCCTGTGCTACAACTGGGGCTTCTTCACCCTGCTGGGCTACGCGCCGTTCCCGATGAAGCTGGGCACGCACCAGCTCGGCTACGTGTTCACCGCCTGGGGTGTGCTGGTCGCGGGTTCGGGATCGCCAGGACCCTGTACGCGAACCTCGCGCTGTTCGCCGTCAACATCCTGGTCGTCGGGCTGTTCGCGGACCACAGGGCGGTGCTGATCTGCGCGGTGATCGTCGCCGGCGTCTTCATCGGCGTGAACAACACGATCACGGCCCAGGCGGTGATGACCGTCGCGCCGGTCGACCGGCCGATCGCGGCGGCGTCATACGGCTTCGTGCGCTTCATCGGCGGCGGCCTGGCACCGTACGCCGCCGGGCGGCTCGCCGAGCACTACAACGTCCACGTCGCGTTCTACGTCGCGGCCGTGGTCGTCGCGCTGGGCATCGTGATCCTGGCCTCCGCGCACCGCTTGTTGGAGCAGTCCGCTTGACTAAAGTGCTCACCATGGCGAACTCGCTCCCGGTCCTGACCTTCAACCCCTCCGCAAGCGACTACGTCTGGACCTTCGGCGGCGCACCGCCGTTGGCCCGCGTGAAGCCCGGCGACACCCTGGAGCTGTTCACCGAGGACTGCTTCGCCGGCCGGGTCCGCTCCGAGAAGGACCTGGTCACCGAGGTCTGCGAGTTCCCGTTCCTCAACCCGCAGACCGGCCCGTTCTACGTCGAGGGCGCCGAGCCCGGGGACACGCTCGCGATCCACTTCGTGTCCATCGAGCCGGCCCGGGACTGGGCCGCCTCCACCACCGTGCCCCTGTTCGGCGCCCTGACCTCCACCCACACCACCGCCACGCTCCAGCCGCCGCTGCCGGAGCGGGTCTGGATCTGGCAGCTGGACCGCGCGCGCCGCACCTGTCTGTTCCGCGCGCACGACAGCGACATCGAGGTCGAGCTCCCGATGGACCCGATGCACGGCACCGTCGGCGTGGCCCCGGCCAACCTGGAGGTCCGCTCGGCCCTGGTCCCCGACGCCCACGGCGGCAACATGGACACCCCCGAGATGCGCGCCGGGGTCACGTGCTACCTCGGGGTGAACGTCGAGGGCGCGCTGTTCAGCCTGGGCGACGGCCACGCGCGCCAGGGCGAGGGCGAGACCTGCGGGGTGGCGGTGGAGACGGCGATGAACTCGGTGGTCACCATCGAGCTGGTCAAGGGCGTCCCCACCCCCTGGCCCCGGCTGGAGTCCGACACCCACATCATGACTGCGGGCTCGGCCCGTCCGCTGGAGGACGCGTTCCGCATCGCGCAGCTGGACCTGGTGCAGTGGGTCGCGCGCGACTACGGCCTGAGCGAGCTGGACGCCTACCAGCTGGTGACGCAGGGGGTGGAGTCGCCGCTGGCCAACGTCTGCGACACGAACTACACATCGGTGGCCAAGATGCGCAAGGCGTTCCTGCCCTCGGGCACCTCGGCCTACAGCGTGCACGAGACGCTGCGGCAGCGGGCGGCGGCCTACCTGGCGGGCTGACAGGGATCGGTGGCGATCACGACAGCTCCGCGCAGACGTCGGTGGCCTTGGCCTGATACAGCACCGCGACCTGCCCGGTCGGCGAGACCGAGAGCACCGAGCCGCCGCTGAGCACCCACTCGCCCTGCGCGTGGTAGGGGTCGCCGGCGTGGACGGTGAGGCCGAAGTTGTCCGGTATGGTCCACAGGCTCGACTTGTCCGGGAGGTTGTAGAGCGTGCCGGCGCCGGACAGGTCCCCCTCGGCCTGCGCGCCGGTGGCCACGTTGGTGAAGCGGGCGATCAGCGGGCCGCGGAAGTCGGTCCGCAGCGGGCTGCCGTCGGGGTAGGCCGCGACGATCCGCTCTTCGACGCCCTGGGTCGGGAAGTCCTCCTTGAGCTCGAAGGAGCAGACGTTGCCGGCGGCGTAGTCCCGCGCCGTGTAGGTCACCGGAGTCCAGCCGCCGGTGCCGCCGGTACTGCCTGTACCGCGTGTCGTGTCGGCTGAGGCGATCGCCGGGCCGGCCGCGACGAGCATTCCGGCCGAGAGGGCGACGCCGAGGATGCGGTTGCGCATGATGGTTATCCCTTCGTGTCGTTCGGATCCGCGTCCTGACAGGGCGCGGGACACGTCTTCACTCTGGAAGCGACCGCCCTCCGGGGCGATCACTTCAGCCCACGCTGAAACGTGAGGACGAGATGCGGATCCACTTCACGCCCGAGGACCTGCTGCGCATTCGCTTCGCCGAGGAGCCGGCACCGTTGCTGGAACTGGGTCTGGCGCTCGCGACCCTGCGCCGCCCGGCCGCCGACCCGGTCTTCACCCGCTGGCGGCGGGAGGCGGCACGTTCGCTCCCGGCACGCGCCCGGCCGCTGCTGACCCTGGTCCCGGCCTCCGGAGCCGGGCCGCAGTTCCTGGACCCGATGGTGGCGGACGTCGAGGAGGGCCTCGACCGCGTGGCGGCCTCGCCGCGCGGCCAGGTGCGGCAGGAGTTGGTCCGGGTCGTGGGGCTCGGGCAGCCGAAGACGCCGTGGACGCAGCGGATCGCGGACCTGGAGCGCGGCGCGTGGGGCGAGCTGCTCGCGGGACTGCACGCCGCCTACAGCAGCATCCTGACAGAGCCCTGGCGGCGCCTGCGGGCGGGCTTCCACGCGGAAGTGTCCTGGCGTACCAGCGGCTGGGGACGCCTCGGACTCGGTCCGGGCCTGGCGGCGCTGCTGCCGGGCTCGCGCCTGGACGGACTGGTCTGGCACCTGGCCCCGGAGAAGGAGTTCGACATGCACCTCAACGGACGCGGCCTGACCCTGTACCCGTCGGCGATGTGGAGCGGGCCACCGCTGGTCGGCACGTACTCGGACCACTCCAAGCTGCTGGTCTATCCGGCACTCACACCACTGCCACTCCTCCCCGAACCGCACGACGCCGACCCGCTGGGCACCCTGCTGGGACGCACCCGCGCGCAGGTACTGGAGGCCCTGGCCGAGCAGCGCACGACCGGGAGTCTGGCGCGGGATCTGGGCATCAGCGCGGCCTCGGCATCGCAGCACGCGACGGCACTGCGCGAGGCAGGGTTGGTGGCGACGCGGCGGGAGGGGAAGGCCGCGTGGCACGGGTGCACCGCGCTGGGAGCGGAGTTGCTCCGGACAGGGGTGCGGTAGCGGCGCCGCCGAAGCGCGGTCGCTGCGCCGAGGCGCGGTTAGGGCCCGGCCAGACGCGCGGCCGTAGCTCTAGCGGCGCCCGGAGCCAGCAGCCGCCCGCCAGGCGCGGCCGGGGTGCGGTAGCTGTGGTGTTGCTAGGAACCGGCGCCGGGAGCCAGCAGCGGCAGCCCTGCCGTCGGTCCGCCCTCGATCAGCCGCCACAACCGATCGGTGTCCAGGTGCTCCTCCACCGCATCACCGAGCCGGTCGAGCTGCTTCTCCCGCTCCGCCGCGAACGACACCGAGGCATCCGGCTCGAAGCGCACCCCGCACGCCTCCGCCACCCGCGCCAAGTACGCGCGCCGGAATCCGTCGCTCTCCAGCGCACCGTGCCAGATCGTCCCCCACACCGCGCCGTCGCGGCAGCCTTCCAAGGCCGCACCGGATGCGTCGGTGAACAGCGTCTCGCCACCGGTGACCTGGACCTGGCCGTTGTGGATCTCGTAGCCGTCGACCGCCTCGCCGAGCCCGAAGCCCGTGGGCCGAGTCAGGGTCTTGACCGGGTCGAACACGGTGCGCACCGGCAGGAGTCCGAGCCCTGCGACGGTCCCCCGGCGCGACTCGACCTCGTCCTCGATCTCGGTCCCGAGCATCTGGTAGCCGCCGCAGATCCCCAGGATCGGCCGTCCCTGGGCCGCGCGCTTGGCCAGCGCCGGTTCCAGGCCGCGCTCGCGCAGCCAGGCCAGGTCCGCGACCGTCGACTTCGTGCCCGGCAGCACCACCAGGTCCGCCGACTCGATCGCGGAGGCCGACGCCGTGAACTCGACGTCCACCCCGGGCTCGATCGCCAGCGCGTCCACGTCGGTGAAGTTGGAGACCCGTGGGAAGCGGACCACGGCGACCCGCAGCCGGGCGCCCTCGGTCGTTGCCGCGGCGCGGTACGCCTCGATCGGCAGCGCGTCCTCGGCGTCCAGCCGGATCCCGGGGAGCCACGGCACCACGCCGATCACCGGCCGGCCGGTGAACCCCTCGATCTGCCGCAGTCCGGGCGTCAACAGCGAGGGGTCGCCCCGGAACTTGTTGATGATGAACCCTGATATGAGCTTCTGGTCCTCGGCGTCCAGCAGGGCCACGGTCCCGTGGAAGGCCGCGAACACCCCGCCCCGGTCGATGTCGCCGACCACCACCACCGGCATCCCCAGCGGCCGGGCCAGCCCCATGTTGACCAGGTCGCCCTCGCGCAGGTTGATCTCGGTCGGCGAGCCGGCGCCCTCGCAGATCACCACGTCGAAGCGCGACTTCAGGTCCTGATACGACGCCAGCACCGCCTCGCGCAGCTTCGGCTTCAGGTCCTGGTACGACGTCGCCGAGGCCTCGGCGAACACCTTGCCCAGCAACACCACCTGGCTCGTCCGGTCGCTGCCCGGCTTGAGCAGCACCGGGTTCATCGCCACTTCCGGCTCGACCCCGGCGGCCTGGGCCTGCATCACCTGCGCGCGCCCGATCTCAGCGCCGGCGGACTCCCCCGGCCCACCGCTGCCGACCACCATCGAGTTGTTCGACATGTTCTGCGCCTTGAACGGCGCCACGCGCACACCCTGCCGCGCCAGCCAGCGGCAGATCCCCGCGGTGAGCAAGCTCTTGCCGGCGTCCGAGGTCGTGCCGGCGACGAGCAGCGAGCCCGTCCCGCCGCCAGAATCGATCATCGGACCAGCTTAGCCGCGGCCTCGGTGAGCGCCGTGAGCACCTCCGGGTACTCCGCGCCGGTGCGCACCGCGATCAGGCTGACCCGCCGGGGCCAGTCCTCCTTCAGCGGCACCAGGACGACGCCGTCCGGTATCTGCGGCGGAACGCCGAGCGTGGGCAGCAGCGTCACGCCGAAACCGTTGGCGATCAGCGCCAGGGCGGCGCTGAAGTCGGTGGCACGGTAGCGGCCGCGCGGCTGGAAGCCGGCGTCGGCGCAGATGGCGGTCACCTGGTCGTGGCAGGACAGGCCCTCGGCGGCCAGCACGAACGGCTCCTCGACCAGATCAGCCAGGGCGATCCGCTCGGCCCCGGCCAGCCGGTGGTCGGCCGGCACGGCCGCGTGGTAGACCTCCTCCAGCAGCGGCAGGATCCTGATACGCGGGTCGCCCAGCAGCGGCCGGTTCGGCGCGGCCATCACCACGGCGACATCGACCGTGCCGTCGATGAGGTGCGCGACCGACTCCTCGCTCTCGGTGTCGGCGATCTGGAAGCCCCACTCCGGGTGCGCCTCCCGCAGCGCCTTCATCGCCGGGGCGATGACCGCCATCACGGCGGTCGGGAAGCCCGCGATCCGGACCGTCATCGGCGTCGGGGAGATGGCGCGCAACTCGGACTGCGCGCGCTCCAACCGGGCGAAGACCGCGTCGGCGTGGCCCACCAGGACCCGCGCCGCCTCGGTCAGCACCACGTTGCGGCCGCGCCGTTCCAGCAGCTCGCAGCCGGTACTCTTGGACAGGATCGCGAGCTGTTGGGACACCGCCGAGGGCGTGAGGTACAGGGCCTCGGCCGCCGCCGAGACCGTCCCGTGGTCGGCCAGAGCGCGCAGCGTGCGCAGCTGCCGCACATCGATCATCGCCGCACTCCGTTCCATTCCGTTCGGGCCGATCTTTCAGGCCACCTTAACGATTCACAGCAAAATCATTCGCTGGTGCTGAACGATAGCGCGGCCGGACACTTTCGTCATGCGCAATCCCCGCCACATCGCCCTGGCGCTGACGATCGTCCTGATCTGGGGCGTCAACTTCGTCGCGATCGGCCACGCCCTGCAAGGTTTCCCGCCGATCCTGCTGGCCGCGGTGCGCTTCGCGCTGACCGGCCTGGCCGCGTTCTTCGTCCCGCGCCCCAAGGAGGTGCGCTGGTACTGGATCGGCGGCATCAGCGCCTTCATGTTCTTCGGCCAGTACGTGCTGCTGTTCACCGGCATGGCGCACGGGATGCCCGACGGCCTGGCCTCGCTGGTGCTGCAGAGCCAGGCGCCGTTCACGGTGCTGGCCGCCGCGCTGCTGCTCGGCGAGAAGACCGGCCCGCGCCAGGCCGCCGGGATCGTGGCAGCGGTCGCCGGGCTGGCCGTGATCGGCGCCGGACGCGGCGGGAACGTGCCGCTGGGCTCGCTGCTGCTGGTGATCGGCGCCGGCGCGTCGTGGGCGCTGGGCTCGATCTGCAACCGCAAGGCCGGGGCCGCGAACGGCTTCGCGCTGATGGTGTGGGCGAGCGTGTACGCGGCGCCCCCGCTGCTGGCGGTCTCGCTGCTGACCGAGGGGCCGCACCGGATCGGGCACGCCTTCGCACACCTGCACGCCGGTCCCGTCCTCGGCCTGCTCTACATCGTGCTGCTGTCGACCTTCGTCGGCATGGGCGCCTGGGTGGTGCTGATCACCAAGTACCCGGCCTCGGCCGTGGCGCCCTACACCCTGGGCGTCCCGCCGATCGGGATCCTCGCGGCGCTGATCGCGAACGGCGAGCGGATGACCGCGCTGGAGGTCGCCGGGTCCGTGGCGGTGCTGGCCGGGCTGGTGGCGATCGTGTGGCCGGGCGCCAAGCGCAAGGCTGTGCGAATCGTCCCGGAACCGTCCGTGCCCGCCGCTAGAGTCGAGGAGTCCACACAGGCCGCCTGACACCCGGGAGAAGGACTCTTGGCCGCACCGACCATCGAGCCCCAAGGCACCCTCGCGGTCGTCGAAGGCGTCCTGGAGCGGATCACCTTCGCCAACGAGGAGACCGGCTACACCGTCGCCCGCGTGGACACCGGGCGCGGCGCCGGGGACCTGCTGACGGTCGTCGGCGCGCTCCTGGGGGCGCAGCCCGGCGAATCGCTGCGGATGCGCGGCCGCTGGGGCTCACATCCGCAGTACGGCAGGCAGTTCACCGTAGAGAACTACACAACGGTGCTGCCGGCGACCGTCGCGGGCATCCAGAAATACCTCGGCTCCGGCCTGATCAAGGGCATCGGCCCCAAGACCGCAGAGAAGATCGTCGGCCACTTCGGTGTGGACACCCTCGCGGTGATCGAACAGGCCCCGGAGCGCCTCATCGAAGTCCCGACGCTGGGCCCCAAGCGGACCAAGCTGATCGCCGCGGCCTGGATCGAGCAGAAGGCCATCAAAGAGGTCATGGTCTTCCTGCAGTCGGTCGGGGTGACCACGTCGATCTCGGTACGGATCTACAAGGAATACGGCGACGCGGCGATCGACGTCGTGAAACAGGAGCCGTACAAACTCGCCTCGGACGTCTGGGGCATCGGCTTCAAGACCGCCGACGCGATCGCCGTGGCCGTGGGCATCCCGCACGACTCCCCGGAGCGGGTGAAGGCCGGCATCCAGTACGCACTGTCACAGAGCTCTGACGCCGGCAACTGCTACCTCCCGCGCGAAAGACTGCTGGCCGAATCGGTCAAGATCCTGACCGTGGACACCGACCTGGCCGCACGCTGCCTGGACGAGCTGATCGAGGCCGAGGGCGTCGTCGCCGAGGACATCCCCGACCTGGACGGCTACGACCCCGACGAGCCGATCCGCGCCATCTACCTCGTCCCCTTCCACCGCGCCGAAGCCTCCCTGGCCGCGCAACTGCGCCGACTGCTGGAGGCCCCGGACGACCGCCTCGGGTCCTTCACCGACGTGGACTGGGACAAGGCCCTGGGCTGGCTGAAGGAGCGCACCGGCGCCGACCTCGCACCGGCCCAGACCGAGGCGGTGAAGCTGGCCCTGACCTCCAAAGTCAGCGTCCTGACCGGCGGTCCGGGCTGCGGCAAGTCGTTCACGGTGCGCTCCATCGTGGAGCTGGCCCAAGCCAAGCGCGCCCGCGTGGTCCTGGCCGCCCCGACCGGCAAGGCCGCCAAGCGCCTGACCGAACTGACCGGCGCCGAGGCGATGACCGTGCACCGCCTGCTGGAACTCAAGCCCGGCGGCGACGCGGCCTACGACCGGGACCGGCCCCTGGAGGCCGACCTGGTGGTCGTGGACGAGGCCTCGATGTTGGACGTGCTCCTGGCCAACAAGCTGGCCAAAGCAGTCGCCCCAGGCGCGCACCTGCTCCTGGTCGGCGACGTGGACCAGCTGCCCTCGGTCGGCGCCGGCGAGGTCCTGCGCGATCTGCTGGCCGCCCCGCGGGTGCCGCGCGTCCGGCTGACCCAGGTGTTCCGCCAAGCCCAACAGTCGGGTGTCGTGGTGAACGCGCACCGCATCAACTCCGGCAAACCACTGGAGCTGGCCGGCTTCGACGACTTCTTCCTGTTCGTCGAAGACGAAACCGAGGACGCGGCACGCGTCGCCGTGGAACTGGCCACGACTCGCATCCCCAAACGCTTCGGCTTCGACCCCCGCCGCGACATCCAGGTCCTGACCCCGATGCACCGAGGACCGGCCGGCGCCGGCACCCTGAACGGTCTGCTCCAGGAGACACTGACCCCCTCACAGCCCTCCCGTCCGGAGAAACGCTTCGGCGGCCGCACCTTCCGCGTCGGCGACAAGGTGACCCAGATCCGCAACAACTACGACAAGGGCAAAAACGGCGTCTTCAACGGCACCGGCGGCGTCATCACCTCGATGGCCCTCGAAGAGCAGACCCTGGTGGTGCGCACGGACGAGGACGAGGACGTGGCATACGAGTTCGCCGAACTGGACGAGCTACAGCACGCATACGCCATGACCGTGCACCGCTCACAGGGCTCTGAATACCCGGTAGTCGTGGTCCCGGTGACGATGAGCGCCTGGATGATGCTTCAACGGAACCTGCTCTACACCGCGGTGACGCGCGCGAAGAAGCTGGTGGTCCTGGTCGGCTCGAAGCGGGCCCTGGCCCAAGCGATCCGCACGATGTCGGCAGGAAAGCGCCACACCGGACTGGACTACCGCCTCCGATGACCGACCTCATCCTGCACTTCGACAGCAACAAGCCGCGCAAACTGAAGTACAACCTGGAGAAGGCCCGCAAGTCCGGCGCCTCAACACTGCTGACATTCGGCGGCGCCTACTCCAACCACATCCGCGCAGTAGCGGCAGCCGGCCACGCCGAGGGCTTCGCGACCATCGGCGTGATCCGGGGCGAGGAGCACCTGCCACTGAACGAGTCGCTGGCCTTCGCGGTATCGCAGGGCATGCGCTTGGTGTACATGGACCGGGAGACGTACCGGACAAAGAAGTCGGCCAAAACACGGCGGTTCCTGGAGAGCTGCTTCGGCGACTTCTTCCTGATCCCCGAGGGCGGCTCGAATCCAGCAGCAGTACGAGGATGCGCAGAACTACCGGGCGAAATCGCAGAGCCCTTCGACGTGATCTGCTGCCCGGTCGGCACCGGCGGAACGCTCGCCGGAATCGCAGCCGGCCTCGCACCGGGACAAACGGCGATCGGATTCGCAACGCTGAAGGGCGGCTTCCTGACGAAGGAGGTCGCCGAACTCCAACGGCAGACCTACGGCAAGATCTTCGACAACTGGCACATCGAGAACGGCTACCACTTCGGCGGCTACGCGAAGGTTCCGCCGGAGCTGGACGCCTTCGCCGAGCAGTTCGGGGCCGAGCACGGCTTCGAGGTGGACCGGATCTATGTCGCCAAGATGCTGTACGGCATCACGGAGATGATCGAGGCCGGGAGGTTCGCCCCCGAGGCCCGGATCATCGCGGTGATCACGACCGGGTGAGGGCCGGGCGCTCACCCGCTGGCCCCGCCCGTGAAGTTCCACCCGGCCAGCCGCAGAGCCGGCGCCATCGCCGAAACCGGCCCGTACCTCGAAGCGAACGCCGGAGCGTGCGTCCCGATCCCCAGCACCCGCCCCGGGGCCAGCGCCTCCGGGTAGGACTGCGTGAAGCGCAGGTTCTTCACCGGCCGGGTGATCTCGCCGTTCTCGATCAGCCAGACACCGTTGCGGGTCAGCCCGGTCATCACCAGGCGGCGCGGATCCAGGCAGCGCGTGTACCAGTGGTCTGTCACCAGTAGTCCGCGCCGGACCCGCGCCACCAGCGCCTGGACCGAGGAGTCCGCGGCCGGGCCTTCGACCTCGGTCGGGGCCAGGCCGAGCGTCGGGTCCAGGCGCACGTTGATCGGGATCGCCCCGTGCACCGCGCTGCGGGCGTCGGCGTGCCCGGTGCTGACGGCGCCCGCGCCGGCCTCGCGGGCCGAGCGGCGGTCGTGCGCGACGGCCCGGGTCACCCCGTCGCGGACCAGGTCCAGGCGGTCGCGCGGGGTGCCCTCGGCGTCGAACAGCGGGCCGGCGGCCGGGCCCGACAGGGGGTCGTCGGTCAGGCTCACCGAGGGGTCGAACTGCTGCTCCCCGAGCCTGGCGAACGAGGTGCCCTCGGTCAGCGCCTTGCCGTTGAAGCCGTAGTCGGACATGACCCACAGCAGGTCGCTGACCGCCGTGGGCTCCAGGACGACCTCGTACTCGCCGGGTTCGAGTTCGACAGGGTCCTGCGACGCCAGCGCCTTGGCGGCGGCGCGGGCGCCGAGCGCGGCGCCGTCCAGGTCGCTCATCAGGCGCGAGGCCTGGCGGGCGGCGCCGTCGGAGGTGGCGGTCTTGGCGATGCCGTCGATCGTGGCCTCGGCCACGGTGCCGTGGACGCTCTGGCCCGCGGAGTTCGCGTACGCCGTGACCACCAGCCGGTTGCGGTAGAACCCGGCCGCGGTGAGCCCGCCGACCGCGTCGACGAACGCCTTCACCTGCTCGGCGCGCGCCTCCGGGCCGGCGCAGCCGGTCGCCAGGTCCGGGTCGGCCGAGGCCGCCGGGAGCGCCGCGCGGCCGGACAGGCCGGCCCAGCCCGGGTCGGCCGGGGACAGGCGCACCGCGGCCACCGTCCGCTCGACCAGCGCCGCCAGGCCCGCGTCGTCGGTGACCGTGGTGGCGTTCACCGCGGTGCGGCCTTCGGCGTGGATCCGCAGGGTCACGGTGTCGGTGTCGCTGGCGACGTTCTGGTGGATGTAGGAATTGGCGAAGCGGGTGAGCGCGAGGTGCTCGTGCTCGACCGTCACGTCCACGTCCGCCGAGCCGCCGGCGGCCGTGCGCGCGGCCTCGAGCACCCGCTCGGCGGTCTCGGTGCGCACCGTGGTGTCCGGGCTCATCCGCGCACCCCCACTCGCACGTTCTGGAACCGGGCCGGCGCCGCCGGGTGCCCGGTGTGCCCGACCTGGCCGGGCTGCCCCTTGCCGCAGTTCGGCGTGCCCCAGGCGACGATCTCGTGGGAGAGCATGTCCATGCTCTGCCAGAACGTCGGGCCGATGCCGGTGTAGGTGGGGTTCTTCACCATCCGGCCGAGCTTGCCGTTCTTCACCTCGTAGCCGACCTCGCAGCCGAACTGGAAGTTCAATCTCTTGTCATCGATCGACCAGGACCGGTTCAGGTCCATGAACACCCCGTCGTCGGTCGCGGCGATGATCTCCTCCAGGGTGTGCGGGCCCGGCTCCAGGCCGACGTTGGTCATCCGCACGATCGGCAGCCGCGACCAGTCCATCGACCGGACGCTGCCGGCGTAGTCGAGCCCTGCGACCGCCGCGCTCTCCCGCCCCGCCAGCACCCCGGTCCAGATGCCGTTGCGGACCGCGTCGCGCCGGCCGGCCTTGGTGCCCTCGTCGTCGTAGCCGAAGGAGCCCAGCGCGCCGGGGTGGGTGGCGTCGATGACGATGTTCATCAGCTCGCTGCCATAGCGCAGCGTGCCGAGCTCGGCCAGGTCCAGCCACGAGGTCCCGGCGTACGCCGCCTCCCAGCCCAGGATCCGGTCCAGCTCGATGGCGTGCCCGACGGACTCGTGGATCTGCAGCGCCAACTGCTCCCCGCCCAGGATCAGCGTGGTCTGCCCGGAGGGGCACTGCGGAGCGCGCAGCAGCGCCTGGGCCTCGTCGGCGACCCGCGCGGCGTGCGAGGCCAGGTCGAGCTCGGCGACCAGCTCCCAGCCGCGGGTCCCGTACTGGCCGCGCCGCGAGGGGTAGGAGCGGACCTGGGTCTCGCGCTCGCCCACCGCGGTGGCCGAGATCCCGCCGCCGCACTCGCGGATGTGCTGGTCGATCCGGTGCCCCTCGGAGGAGACGAACCACTTGCGGGTGTCCCAGATCTGGTACAGGCCGGTCGCGATGTCAGCACCCTGCGCCCGCATCTCCGCGGTCGCCGCCGTCAGCAGGTCGCCCTTCTCCGACACCGGCACCGCCAGCGGATCCACCTCGCACCCGCTGGCCCAGCTCCCGACCTCGGGATCGGCCGTGATCATGGAAGCCGGACCCGGCACCCGCGAGGAGGCCTTGGCGATCTCCACCGCCTGCCGACCCGCCGCCCGGACCGACGAGGCATCCAGATGCGGCGTCGCGAAGAAGCCCCAGCTGGACCCCACCAGCGCCCGCACCCCGATGCCGACCGTCTCCCCCTGGTCCAGCGCCTCCACGGCACCGTTGCGGGCGGACATGGACTCGGTCCTGCGGTGCATGACGCGGGCGTCGGCGTAGCGGGCCCCCAGCGCGAGCGCGTGCTCCACGGCCTGGTCGGCCGCGTCGAGGTAGCTGCTGCTCATGGGTCACGACCCTATCCCGCGGCTTACCGGACCGCCTCGGTGAGCTGGTGCCAGCGGTCGACCAGCAGGTCGGTGGCCGCCCGGTCGCGCACCGCCACGCGCAGCCATTCGGGGCCCAGGCCCGGGAAGGTGTCGCCGCGGCGCACCGCGATGCCCTCGGCCCGCAGCCGGGCCCGGATCCGAACCGCGTCCGGGGCTCTGACCAGCACGAACGGGGCCCGCGAGGCCGCCGGGACGACGAGGCCGGGAACCTCGGCCAGGCGGGCCAGCAGGTGGTCCCGGTCCTGGTCGGCCTGCTTGGCCAGGGCCTCGGCCTCGGCCACGGCGTCCGGGTCGCAGACCGCCCGGGCGGCGATGAGGGCCAGCGAGGAGACCGACCACAGCGGCTGCACTTCTTTCAGCGCCCTGACAATCGGCGCCGGCGCGAGGACGTAGCCGACCCGAAGCCCGGCCAGACCCCACGTCTTCGTCAGGCTCCTGATGACGACGATATCCGGGTGGCCGGCCAGCGACTCGGTCTCGCCGGGGATGCCGTCGATGAAGGCCTCGTCGACGACGACGGTGCGGCCGGCTCCGCGGAGGCTCTCGATCGCCGAGGCCGGATGCAGGACCGAGGTCGGGTTCGTCGGGTTGCCGAGCATCACCAGATCGGGCCCGGTCGGGACCCTCTCCGGGTCGAGGGTGAAGTCGCCGGTCAGGAGGTGGCGCTCGACCGCGTGACCGGCGGCCCGTAAAGCGGCTTCGGGCTCGGTGAACTGGGGATGCACCACGAGCGCGCGCCGGGGTCGCAGAACCCTGGCAAGCAGCACGAACGCCTCCGCCGCGCCCGAGGTGAGCAGCACCTCGTCCGGCGTGCGGCCGTGGCGCCCGGCGACGGCCTCGGTGGCGGCGCGGGCGTCGGGGTAGGCGGCCAGCGTCTCCAGGCCCTCGGCCAGGCGGTCGCGCAGCCAGCGCGGGGGCTCCTTCACGCGGACGTTGACGGCGAAGTCGTGCCGGATGGGCACCTCGGCGTCCAGCAGCTCCGCGTCACCGTGGTGGCGCAGATCCTCCCGGGCTTCCTCAGCCATGCGAGTGCGCGTGGCCGTGGTGGTGGCTGTGGCCGTCCTCGTCGGGGTGGTGGTGCGGGGCCTGCGCCGCGCCGACCTTGTCCTCGAACCCCGGCATGGCGATCCGGTACACGCAGGTGTCGCAGTTCATGCGGATGTCGCCGGCGACGGCCTCGGCGTGGCGTTCCAGGACCAGGTCGGCGAGTTCGTCGCAGTCCCCGATGACCGGCGCGACGTCGTAACCGGCGGCCTGCTCGGCGATGCGGTCCGGCAGCACGCCCCGGAACAGGAAGTAGGGCAGGACCACGATGCGCTTGGCGCCCAGGCGCCGGCAGCGCTCCAGGCCTTCCTCGACCGACGGATGCGCGAGGGAGACGAAGGCCGTCTCGACCATCCCGATGCCGCGCCCCTCCCACAGCAGGCGCGCGGCGCGGTAGACCTCAGCGTTGGCGTCGGGATCGGTCGAGCCGCGCCCGACGAGCAGGACGGCGGCCTCGGCCCGCTCCTCGCGCGGCAGGACGGCGTCCAGGCGCGCTTCGAGCAGCGCCAGGATGGTCGGGTGCACGCCGAGCGGGCGTCCGTAGGAGAAGGACAGACCCGGGTGGCGCAGCCGCTCGCGGTTCAGCGAGCCGGGGATGTCGCCCTTGGCGTGGCCGGCGGCGACCAGCACCAGCGGCACCGCGGCCACCCGCCGGTGCCCGGCCTCGACCAGGCGGGTCACCGCCTCGCCGACCGGCGGCGCGGACAGCTCGATGAAGCCGCCGTCCACCGCCTCGACGGCCTGCGGCGCGCGGCGGGCCACGCGCTGCACGAAGGCGCGGAAGTCCTGGGCGCCGTCGGCGTCGCGGGTGCCGTGGCCGACGATGAGCAGGGCGGTCATGATGTGGTGCCTTCTTTCAGCAGATCCCGGTAGATCAGGGCATTGAGTGCGGCGGCGGCGACGGCCGAGCCGCCCTTGCCCGAGACGTTCGACACCGCCGGCAGCGCGGACTCGCGCAGCGCCGCCTTCGACTCGGCCGCCCCGACGAAGCCCACCGGCAGCCCGATGACCATCGCGGGACGGGCCTGCTCGGCGATGGCGATGAGCTCGAACAGCGCGGTGGGCGCGCAGCCGATGACGTAGACGGCGCCGGGCCCGGCCTGCTCGGCGGCGATGCGCAGCGCGGCGGCGGAGCGCGTGATGCCGAGGTCGGCGGCCAGCGGCGGCGCGGCGGGGTCCTTGATGGCGCACAACGCGTCGCGGCGGGTGATGCCCGCGGCGACCATCTCGACGTCCGCGACGATCGGCGCGCCGGCGGCGAGCACGGCGGCGGCGTGCGCCAGCGCGGCCTCGTCGACGACGAGGTCGGTGGCGTAGTCGAAATCGGCGCTGGCGTGGATGACGCGCTCGAGGACAGCCCGCGTGTGCGGCGGGAGCGCGGAGGTGTCGAGCTGCGAGCGCAGGATGCGGTAGGACTCGGCCTCGATGGGATGGACGGTGCGGGCGGTCATCGGCGGTGCTCCGTCTCGATGGGTCGTTCGAGCAGGACGATGGCGTCGACCGGGCACACCTCGACGCACTCCCCGCATCCGGTGCACCGGTCGGGCTGGACGACAAGGGTCGCGGCACGGGGCCGGATGGCGTGCTCGGGGCACGTGAGCAGACAGGCGCCGCACCCCTGGCAGGCGCGCACCTCGGCGATCAGGGCGCTCATACGCCGCTCCAGGTGTAGCCGCGCGGCGTGACCATGCGCCCGGCCGCGACCCGGGTGTGCGAGCTGCCGACCAGGACGACGGTGTACATGTCCACGTCGGCGGGATCGAACTCGCTCAGGGTACTGATCCACGCGCGCTCGCCGGGCCGCGACGCGTCCCGCACACAACCGACCGGCGTGCTCGGCGGCCGGTGCTGCCGAAGGATGTCGAGCGCGTGCCCGAGCTGCCAGTCCCGCCCCTTGCTGCGCGGGTTGTAGAAGACGGTGACGAAGTCCCCCTGCGCGGCGGCGGTGACCCGCCGCTCGATGGCGGGCCAGGGCGTGTGCAGGTCGGAGAGCGAGATGACCGCGTGGTCGTGCCCGAGCGGCGCCCCGAGAATGTTGGCGGCGGCCAGCGAGGCGGTGATGCCCGGCACGCCGACGACGTCGACGTCATCAAGGTCGGCGAACAGATCGAGCGCGGGACTGGCCATGGCATAGAGCCCGGAGTCACCGGAGCCGACGAGCGCCACCGCACGGCCCTCCCGCGCCGTCTCGACGGCATCACGGGCGCGGGCCTCCTCGCTGCCCAGCCCGGTCGCGCGCACCTCGGTGCCGGGCCGCAGGAGATCGCGAATCTGGTCGAGGTACTGGTCCAGGCCGATGACGACGGAGGCCCGCCGCAACTCGGCGACGGCGCGCGGCGGCAGGAGGTCGCGCGCGCCGGGGCCGAGGCCGATGAGGGCGAGGCGGCCTCGGGGGGTGAGGCGGGCTATGGCGGCGGTGGCCATGGGGGCCTCATCAGCGGTGGGCACGCTTTTGGTCTTAGGCACGATCAGCTCGGCGAGCGGCCGGTTCGGGCCGTCGTAGCGCGCGGCGGCCTCGGCGACCGAGGGTGTGCCGACTTCGGCGAGCACCACCTCGCTCGGATTCGGTACTTCCACCTTCGCGAGGTGCTCGGCCGGGTGGAAGACCACCGGCCAGCCGCGTCTCCGAGCCGCCTCCAGGATGCCCGCCTCGTCAGCCTTCGCATCAACCGATGCCAGGCGGGCGACCGATGCCTCGCTCAGACCACCTGCGGCCAGCGCGCGATCGACCGCGTCCAGCACCTCGTCGGCCGTCACGCCACGCGAGGCACCCACTCCCACCACCAGCGACTTCGGCCGGTAGACCAGGCCCTCCGCCTCGGCGAGGTCGCTGATCGCGATGGCCGCTCGGGGTTCGCCGTCCCCCTCACCCGCGTTCAGCGCCGGCAGGGGCCAGTTATCTGCCCCCGTCACCGCGACCGCCGCCCCCGACAGCAGCGCGGCGCCGACCGGGGCCAGGAGTTCGGGGTTCTCGACCGTGAAGCCGAGGTCCGCGCCGTAGGAGTCCAGCGCCTGCGCGCCGGCCGCGTCCGAGGCCGTCGTGATCACCGGCTCGCAGCCCAGCAGCGCCGACACGCGCTCGGCCAGCTCGTTCGCGCCGTGGTGGCCGCCGAGGACGGCGACCGCGTGGCGCAGGGACTCGTCGACGCAGACCACCGCCGCGTCGGTGCTCTTGTGGCCGAGGACCGGCGCCAGCGAGCGGACCGCCGCGCCGACCGCGAGGAAGGCCACCACCGCGTCGCAGGACTCGAACGCGGTGCGCAGTTCGGACGCACCGCCGTAGAGGCGCACCTCGGATGGCCAGGCCGCGGCCAGCACGTCGGCGGCACGGCGTCCGGCGGCGGTCGTGGCGACCACCCCGATCGTCTTCTGGCTCAAGGTCGTTCTCCCCACAGCAGGAACACGGGATTGGCGGCGGCGAAGCGGTGGGCGTCGCCGGGGAGCGCGGACAGGCGCGAGGACTGGAGCAGGACGCCGTCCGCCGTGCGGCCGGACTTCGTCAGGAGGCTGATCGCCTCCGGCACGCGTTCGATGGCGGCCAGGGCGACGACCACCACGGCGGCCGGGGTCTCGGCGCAGGCGGCGATGACGTCCACCCCGCCGCCGCCGACGAACACCGCGTCGGGCCGCGGCAGCCGGTCGAAGACCGAGGCCGAAGCAGGGGCCGTCACCACCTCGACGGCGACACCGTGGGCGGCGGCGTTGGCCCGGATGCGGTCGCAGGACTCTGCGTCACGCTCCACCGCGACCACCGCCGCGCCGAACCGCGCGCACTCGATGCCGACCGAGCCCGAGCCCGCGCCGATGTCCCACACCAGGCGTCCCGGGCGCGGCCCCAGCTTCGCCAAGGCGAGCGCGCGGACCTCCGACTTGGTGATCATCGAGTCGCGGTGCGCGAACTCCGACTCGCCGAGTGCCCACGTGCCCGGCACGCCGCCGAAGCCCGCGATCCAGCCGCGTTCGGAGGTCAGGCGCGATTCGTCCAGGCAGAGCAGGACGTGCGGGTCGGCGAACTCCGAGTGGGCCGCCGCGTGCGAGCTGAGCGTCGCGATCCTCTGATCGGGATGGCCGAGCCGCTGCGCGACCACGAACGTGCGGTCCGGCAGCAGGGCTCCGAGCTCCCTGGCCCCGGCGCCCGGACCGGTCAGCACCGCCACCTTCGGGAAGGCGCGGCACACGTTCGCGACCGGCCGCAGCTCGCGGCCGTGCGCGCTGACCACGATCGCGTCGTCCCAGGACAGGCCGATCGCGGCGAACGCGGCGGCGACGGAGGACGGTGCGGACAGGACCCTGATATCCAGGTCCTTCTCGCGCAACCGACGCACGATCCCGAAGAACCCCGGGTCGCCGCTGGCGATCACGCAGACGTTCTCATGGGACGGCAGCGCCTCGTACAAGCCATCCAGCGCGCCGAGCACGAGGCGCGCCGCCGACTCGGGGACCGGGACCGCGTCCAGATGCCGCTGCCCGCCGACCACCAACGTGGCGCAGGCGAGGGCGGCCCGGGCCTGCTCGGACAGCGGCGACCCGTCGAAGCCGATGACGGTGATCACGTCCGCGCCACCACTTCCAGCCCGCTGAAGTCGACCATCGCGACCTCGGCGCTTATCGTGCCCCCGCACTCGGCGGCCGCGAACCGCTCCAGGACCGCGGCGACCCGCCGGCACAGCTCCAGGCCCGCGACGGGCAGCAGCCCGGCGGCGTCCCAGAGCTCGTAGGCGTGGCGGGCGGTGTTCGCGGCGCCGACGGTCTCGGCCAGGTCCTCGGGGCCGCCGACGGCCCGGGTGATCTCGCCGAGCAGGGAGCAGTCGACCCGGGAGCGCGTGTAGTGGGTCATCAGGACGCCGGCGCCGAGCTTGGTGAGCTTGCCGGCCATGCCGACGAACACCACGCGCCGCACCCCGTGCTCCACACAGCGCCGCAGCGCGGCGCCGGTGAAGTCGCCGACCTCGACGAAGCTGACCTCCGGCAGATCCGGGAACAGCAGCATCGCGCCCTTCTCGGTGCGTCCGCCGGTGCAGAGCACCAGGACAGGGTCCTGCGACGTCTCGGCGGCCTGCGCGGCAAGCACCGACACCGCCTGCTCGACGCTGGCCCGCCACGCGGCGGTGGAGAAGGGTCGGACGATCCCGGTGGTGCCGAGGATGGAGATGCCGCCGAGGATGCCCAGGCGGGCGTTGGTGGTCTTGCGCGCCATCACCTCGCCTTCGGGCACGGAGATGACCACGCGCAGGCCGCGGGACTCGGCGGTGCGGGCATCAGCGCCGAGGGCTTCGGCGACCGAGGCCTCGATCATCGAGCGCGGCACCGGATTGATGGCCGGGCCGCCGACCTCCAGACCCAGGCCCGGCTTGGTGACGACGCCGACCCCGACGCCCCCGTCGAGCTGGATGCCGCCGGCCGGGAGCCAGGAGACGGTCGCGGTGAGGTGCGCCCCGTGGGTGACGTCGGGGTCGTCGCCGGCGTCCTTGACGACGACGGCCTCGGCCCGGCCGGGACGCGACAGGTCGCAGCGGTCGGTGGCGAAGGTGACGCGGCGGCCGGAGGGGAGCGCGATCTCGGTCCAGGTCTGCGGCTCGCCGGTGAGCAGGGCGGTGGTGGCGGCTTTCGCAGCGGCGGCGGCACAGGCGCCGGTGGTCCAGCCGGGGCGCAGAGCCTTCGGGCGGACCTTCATGGTGCGGGGAAGATCCGGCTCGCGCAGGGCAGGAACTGGAGCAGGCTCGCCCGGCACCTCCTGCTCGGGCGAGGCGCCGTCGTCGGGAGTGTCAGGCATCAGGCCCGGCCTGTTGCGCCAGCACCGCGTCCGCCGCCAGCAACTCCCGCCGCGCGCCCCTCTCAGCCCGCCGGAACCCGTGGAAGTGCCCCGGGTGGTACAGATGCGAGCGCGTTCCCTGCGACCCCAGCGCGGGCCCGACCAGGAACAGCGTGTGCTTCCAGAGCTTGCGCGCCTTCACCGTCTCTTCGAGGTCCGCGATGGTGCACTGCACCACCTCCTCGTCCTCCCACGTGGCGCGGTAGGCGACGATCACCGGCGTGTCGGCCGGGTAGCCGCCTTCCAGCAGCTCCGCGGCCAGCTGGCCCGAGCGGGCCGCCGACAGGAACACGGCCATGGTCGTGCCGTGCGCTGCGAAGGCGCGAATCGACTCCTTCTCGGGCATCGGCGTCTTGCCGCCGCCCAGGCGCGTCAGGATCACCGACTGCGCGACCTCCGGGACCGTCAGCTCCCGCTGCGCTATCGCGGCTACCGCCGAGAAGGCCGAGACGCCGGGGACGATCTCCGTCTCCAGTCCCAGTTCACGGCAGCGCTCCAGCTGCTCCTGGACCGCGCCCCACAGCGAGGGGTCGCCGGAGTGGATGCGGGCGACGTGCAGGCCCTCGGCGAGGGCGCGCTCGTAGATCGCGACGACGCCCTCCATCGGCAGTGCCGCGGAGTCGACGATCTCGGCGTCGGGGCGCGCGTGCTCCAGGACCGCCTCCTGGACCAGGCTGGAGGCCCAGATGAGGATGTCGGCCGCGGCGATCGCGCGGGCGCCGCGCAGGGTGATCAGGTCGGCCGCGCCCGGACCGGCCCCGATGAACGTGACCTTCGCCGTCCTGGCGCTCACAGTGCTCCCCCTCGTCCGCGCCGCTGCGCGGTGGTGATGACGGTGGACAGATACGGCGCGGTGCCGATCGTGTCCGGGTCCAGGTCCGCGACCGGGCCCACGACTTCCTCCGGCAGGCCCAGTGCGGCCCCGAACACGGTCTCGCCGCTGCGGCCGGCCTTGTCGACCGCCGCCAGCATCTCGGGCAGGAACCGGCCGCCCTTGTAGGCCACGACCGTGTCGAACGCCTCCAGCGCCCGCTCGTACGCCTCCAGCCCGGCGGTCATCGGGAACAGCGCCAGGACCTCGCGGCCCTCGGCCAGCACCGTCCCGGAGCGCGAGGCCAGGTCCTGCATCGCCGTGATGCCGGGTACGGTCTCCACCGCGACCGCGGGCATCAGGGCTCGAACAGTCTGCGCGAGATAGCTGAACGTCGAGTAGATGTTGGGGTCGCCGATGGTGGCGAAGGCGATGCGCTCGGCGCCGTCCTCGAAGGCCGCGACGACCGCGCGCGCCGCCTCGTCCCAGGCGTTGAGGCGTTCGGCGGTGCGTCCGCCGCGATCGGACAGGGCGAAGGGCACGGCCCGGATCGTGTCGCCGTCGATGTGCGCGCGCACGGTGGCCTCGGCCCGCCCCGGGCCTTCGGGGCCGTCGGCGAGGACCGGGACGAACACCACGTCGGCGTCCCGCAGCACGCGCACGGCCTTCACCGTCACCAGATCCGGGTCGCCGGGACCGACGCCGACACCGGTCAGCACAGGCATGGGCACAGCCATCACGCCACCCCGCAGCTCTCGACCAGCCGGCGGGCGATCGACGGCGCCCCGGCCCAGTGCAGATGGAGGTAGGAGGCGTGGATGCGGCTGCTGGCGAAACCCTCGGTGACCGCTCCCCCGCCGCGGCGCCAGTGCCAGGCCGGGGGCGAGCCGGCCGAGGGGCTGACGGCGGTGCGGTGGAATTCGTGCCCTGACACGCGTGTCCCGGCGGCGGCGAGCACCGATTCGGAGGCGGCCACGGCGTGCCGGTAGCCCAGGGTGAGGCGGTCGGTCATGACGGCCTCGGCGTCCACGACGCCGCACATCGGCAGGCCGTCCAGGCTCTTGCCGAGGTACAGCAGTCCGGCGCATTCGGCGGCGATCGCGCCGCCGAGGCGGGCGAACTCCGCCACGTTTTCGCGCAGCGCCTCGTTGGCGGCCAGTTCGGGGGCGTAGACCTCGGGGAAGCCGCCGCCGAGCACCAGGCCGCCGACGGCCTCGGGCAGCTTCTCCTCGTGCAGCGGATCGAACGGGCAGACCTCGGCTCCGGCGGCGGCGAGCAGTTCGGCGTTCTCGGCGTAGGAGAAGGTGAATGCGGGCCCTGATGCCACGGCGATGCGCGGCCGGGCGCCGGAGCGGCGGCCGACCTCGGCGGCGGGGTCCCAGGCCGCGGCCTCCAGCGGCGGGGCGCTGCGGGCCAGGCGGTAGATCTCGTCGAGCTGCACGCCGGTGTCCGCATCCACGAGGGCCCCGAGGGCGGCCACGGAGGCCACGGCCTCGGCGCGCCGTTCGGCGACCGGGACCAGGCCCAGGTGGCGCGAGGGGGCGGCGACGGCGGCCTCGCGCCGCAGCGCGCCGAGCACCGGCACGCCGAGCTCGTCCAGCGCCTCGGTCAGGATCCTGCGATGGATCTCGGAGCCGACGCGGTTCAGGACCACCCCGGCGATGCGCACCGCGGGGTCGAACGAGCGGAACCCGTGCACCAGCGCGGCGATCGAGCGGCCCTGCGCGGCGGCGTCCACGACGAACAGGACCGGGGCGTCGAGCAGCTTGGCGACCTGCGCGGTGGAGGCCAGCTCACCCTCGCCGGTCGCGCCGTCGTACAGACCCATGACGCCCTCGACGACCGCGATGTCGGCCCCGGCGGCGCCGTGCGCGAACAGCGGCGCGATCCGTTCGGTGCCGACCATGTAGGGGTCGAGGTTGCGGCCGGTGCGGCCGGCGGCCAGGGAGTGGTAGCCGGGGTCGATGTAGTCCGGGCCGACCTTGAACGGCGCGACGGTGAAGCCGCGGTCTGTCAGGGCTTTGACGATGCCGGTGGCGACCGTGGTCTTGCCGTGGCCGGAGGCCGGGGCGGCGATGACGATCCGCGGCACGGTCAGCCGCGACGGGGCCGGGGTCACCACTCGATGCCCTTCTGGCCCTTCTGGCCGGCGTCCATCGGGTGCTTGACCTTGGTCATCTCAGTGACCAGGTCGGCGGCCTCCAGCAGTTCGGGGGCGGCGTCCCGGCCGGTGATGACCACGTGCTGGCTCCCGGGGCGGTCGGCCAGGGTCTTCACCACGTCCTCGACGTCGACCCAGCCCCACTTCATCGGGTAGGTGAACTCGTCCAGGACGTACAAACGGTAGGTCTCGGCGGCCAGATCGGCCTTGATCCGCTCCCAGCCGGCGCGGGCGTTGTCGGCCTGGAGCTCGGGGTCGCTGTGCAGATCGCGCTGGATCCAGGACCAGCCCTCGCCCATCTTGTGCCAGTCCACGGGACCGCCGACGCCGCTGCGCTCGTGCAGCTCGCCGAGCGCCTTGAGCGCCGTCTCCTCGCCGATGCGCCACTTGGCGGACTTGACGAACTGGAACACCCCGATCGGCCAGCCCTGGTTCCAGCCGCGCAGGGCCAGGCCGAAGGCGGCGGTGGACTTCCCCTTGCCGGGGCCGGTGTGCACGATCGTCAGCGGCCGGTTGCGGCGCTGGCGCGTGGTGAGGCCGTCGTCGGGGACGGATGTGGGCTGGCCCTGCGGCATCAGGCGGCCTTCCGGTCGGAACGGGGTCGGTTGCCGTGCACCGCCGCGGTGAGTGCGTCGGCGGCGAGGTCGGTGAGGGGCATGTGGTCGGCGCCGAGGTCGGCGGCCAGGCGCGCGGCCAGCCCCAGGCGCACCGGCCCGGCTTCGCAGTCCACGACGACGGCGGTGCCGCCGAGGGCCGCGACGGCCTGGAGCAGGTGGGCGGCGGCGCGGCGGGTGTCGGCCAGGGGGTCCTTGGAGTGCGAGGCCTGTGTCGCGCGGCCGTCGGTGACGATCAGGACGAGCGGGCGCCGATTCGGATCGCGCATGCGCTCGACCCGCAGGACGTCGGCGGCCTGGAGCAGACCGGCGGCCAGCGGGGTGCGGCCGCCGGTGGGCAGCGAGGTGAGGCGGGCGGCGCCGGCGTCGACCGACCAGGTGGGCGGCAGCGCGACCTCGGCGCCGCGGCCGCGGAAGGTGACCAGGCCGACCTTGTCGCGGCGCTGATAGGCGTCCAGGAGGAGCGAGAGGATCGCGCCCTTGACGGCCGCCATGCGCTGGCGGGCGGCCATGGAACCCGAGGCGTCCACGACGAACAGGACGAGATTGCCTTCCCGGCCCTCGCGAATCGGCTCGCGGAGGTCTTCGGAGCGCAGGCGCAGCGCGCCTTCGCGACGGCCTCGGGCGACCTGCTGGGGCGCGGCGGCGTGGACGGTCGCGATCAGATGGAGACCGCGCGCGCCGGGGCGGGCGCCGACCGAGCGGCCGCCGGTGGCGCGGGCGCGGGAGCGGCGGCCCTCGGCGCCGGTGCCGACGCCCTCGACCTGTAACAGGCGGGCTTTGAAGGGCTCGCTGGGCGCGGTGGGTGCCTGGTCGCGCGAGGAGCCGGACGTCTGCTTCTGCTCAGCGGATGACTCTCCGGGTGAGGCGCCTGCAGAGGGCTCTGACTCGGCACTGTTGGACGGGCCGCCGGAAGTATCACCGCCGTCGGGACCACCCGAGCCGCCGCCGTCGGGCCCGCCGCCGTCGGGCCCGCCGGAGCCGGGACCGGGATCAGGATCCTCATCCCCGTCGTCCATGGCCTCGTCCAGCCGCTCCTCGTCCAGGCCCGGCGCGTCGAAGGGATGCCGCCGCCGGCGGTGCGGCAGGGCCAGTGTCGCCGCCTGCCGCACGTCCTCGGCGATCACGACGTCGCGCCCGGCCCACGCCGCGAGCGCCGTCGCGGCGCGTGCCGTCACCAGGTCCGCGCGCATCCCGTCGACCTCGAAGGCCGCGCAGATGCGGGTGATGCGCAGCAGTTCGGAGTCCGGCAGCCGCACCGCGGGCAGCAGCGCACGCGCCGCCTCGATGCGTGCGGCCGTCTCCTTGTCCGCCTGCTCCCAGGCCGCTGCGAAGCCCTCGGGGTCGGCCTCGTAGGCCAGGCGGCGGCGGACAACCTCGGCGCGTTCGGCCGGCTCGCGGCTGGCGCGGACCTCGACGGTCAGGCCGAAACGGTCCAGCAGCTGCGGGCGCAGCTCGCCCTCTTCGGGGTTCATGGTGCCGACCAGCAGGAAGCGGGCGGCGTGGCTGATCGAGACGCCTTCGCGCTCGACGTGGGCGACGCCCATCGCGGCCGCGTCCAGGAGCAGGTCCACGAGATGGTCGTGCAGGAGGTTGACCTCGTCGACGTACAGCAGGCCGCGGTGGGCGGCGGCCAGCAGGCCGGGTTCGTAAGCGGCGACGCCGGAGGCCAGGACCTTCTCCAGGTCCAGGGAGCCCACGAGGCGGTCCTCGGTGGCGCCGACCGGGAGTTCGATCAGGCGGGCCGGGCGTGACTGGGCCGCGGCGGCGGCCGGAGCGCCCTGGCCGGGCACCGCGTGCGGGCCGTCCGGGCAGGCCGGGTCGGGGGCCGCGGGGTCACAGGAGAACCGGCAGCCGGGGACCACCGCGATCTGCGGCAGCACCGCGGCCAGGGCGCGCACGATGGTCGACTTGGCGGTGCCCTTCTCGCCGCGGACGAGCACGCCGCCGACCGCCGGGGACACGGCGTTGAGCAGCAGGGCCAGCCGCAGGTCGTCGAGACCGACGACGGCGGTGAACGGGTACGGCGGCACGCCGGATCAGCTCCTCACGGGTATCCACGCCCGACAGGTCTCCTCAAGAGAACACGCCGCGGGGGCGGCGTGCCTGGGGCGGTCGTAGTCTCCTGACTCTCAGATCCGCGCGCCTGCCCGGCCTTCCCAGAACACTGATGTTCCAGTGGCATCTCAAGCGGGAGGCACTCCCTGATCACAGTGGCGGGACCGCTCCGGATTCGCACCGGATTCCTGCCGACCGTCCCGCGTGCAGCATCCCGCAGCGATCACCGGCCGTCAAACCGCGTCCAGGCGGCGCCGGGTGGCGCGATGTCCGGATGTATCCCTCAATGGGAGGGTGAGCGAGCGACGGCGCAGACCCCGTGTCCTGGGTGAATACGAGCTGGACGGCGGCGCGTTCGCGCCGGCGCGGGGTGAGCAACGCGACACGCCCGACCCCCAGGAGCCGCTCCGCACGCTCGGGCGGCCCGCCGGGTCGCTGTGGCGGGCCGTGCTGCGCCGGATCCGGACCAGCTGACCGGCGACCAGCTGACTGACGGCCGGCTGACGGGCGGCCAGCTGTCTGACGGCCGGCTGACTGGCGCCGGACTACAGCGGAGGCCCGTCCCCCGGGTCCTCCTGATAGGAGTACCGCTGTTCCTCCCACGGGTCGCCGATGTTGTGGTACCCGCGCTCCTCCCAGAACCCGCGGCGGTCCTCGGTGAGGTACTCGATGCCCCGGACCCACTTGGGCCCCTTCCAGGCGTACCGGTGCGGCAGGATCAGCCGCAGCGGGAACCCGTGCTCGGGGGTCAGGGGCGCGCCGTCGTGGTGGGTGGCGAACACGACGTCCTCGCGGAGCAGGTCCTCCAGGCGCAGGTTCGAGCTGTAGCCGTACTCGGCCCAGACGGTGACGTGCGTCGCGTCCGGGGCCGGCGGCGCCAGATCGACGATGGTGCGGCCGGAGACGCCGCGCCAGGAGGCGTCGAGCATCGTGAACTTGGTGACGCAGTGGAAGTCGGCGATCACCTCGACGGTGGGCAGCGCGCCGAACTCCTCGTGGAACCAGACCGCCTCCTCGCCGTCGGCGGTGGCCCCGGTGACCCGGAAGTCCCAGCTCGCGGGCTTGAAGCGGGGCACGGGGCCGTAGTGCAGCACCGGCCACTCGCCGCGCTGCATGCGCTGGCCGGGAGGGAGCCGCTCGTCAGCCCGCGCCGTCCCGGCGTCTGTGTCCACCCCTGATCCCGGCTGCCCCATGGAGACCATCGTCCCAGATGTGGTGCACGGCACGTACCGCGGGGACTTGGCAGCGGGCGATAGGTAGCTTAGGCTCCCCTAAGTACCGATCGATCGCCGCTGGCGACCTCGCAGACAGCCGGAGCCCCGCTTGTACGCCTGCATATGCCACGCGGTCACCACCGCCGAGGTGGACGCTGCCGTCGCGCTCGGCGCCAAGTCCGTCAAGCAGGTCCGCAAGGCCACCGGCGCGGGTTCGGCGTGCGGGACGTGCGTGAAGCGGCTGAGCTGCCTGCTGGCCGCAGCGCGGGTCGCGGACTCGGCGCCGCCGGAGGCCATGCCCGAGGCCGAGCGGCTGCCGGAGAGGACTCCGGTCCACGCTCCGGCCCACAAGCCGGCTCCGGTCCCGGTCCCCGCGGCACGCACCGCGACCCCGGTCTTCCAGCACGCGCCGCACTGCCCGGCCGCGCTGCCCGCCCTGGGCTGATCGCGGACCGCTCCACCGGCTGATCCGAGTCCCACTCCCCCGGCCGGTCCCGGCCCGATTCCGCGCGCCCAGGCACTCCCTCTTTCGGCGCAATCCGCGCACACGCCGTTACCCCACCGGTCGGCGGCTCTGGCAATATCGGACGCCATGCAGGGTGACAAGGACATCATCGCGTTCCTCAACGAGCAGCTCACCGCCGAACTGACGGCCATCAACCAGTACTGGCTGCACTACAAGCTGCAGGACAACCGCGGCTGGAAGAAACTCGCCGAGTACACCCGCAGCGAGTCCATCGACGAGATGAAGCACGCCGACAAGCTCGCCGAGCGCATCATCTTCCTGGAGGGGCTGCCCAACTTCCAGAAGCTGTTCCCGCTGGAGATCGGCCACAGCGTCACCGAGATGTTCCAGGCCGACATGAAGGTCGAGGTCGCCGCGGTGGAGCGGCTGCGCAACGGGATCAAGCTGATGCGCGAGCGCGGGGACGTCACGTCGGCGAACCTGTTCGAGGAGATCCTGGCCGACGAGGAACACCACATCGACTACCTGGAGACCCAGCTGGACCTGATCGGCCAGCTCGGGGAGCCGCTGTACATCGCGCAGCTGGTCGAGCAGCCCGAGTCCTCCTGAGGTCGATGCCGGACCCCGAGGGCGTCCCCGGGAACGTCCCGGGGACGAACCCTGATGCGCCGCCCTCGAACGGCGTGTGACCATGGCTGGCATGGTCCGAGTCCGACCGTCCTTCCCGCCGGCGCCGGCCGCCCCCGGTCCGCTGCTGGTCGCCGCGGGCGTCGTGATGGTGACCGCCCTCGACGGCCCCAGTCCCGCCGACCAGATCCGGGCCCTGATACCGCTGGCGGCGGTGGTGCTCGGCATGGTGCTGCTGCTGCGCGATCTGGCCGCCGAGCGGCGCGGCGTCTGGCTGGACACCGCGGACCGGCGGCGCCGTCCGGTCGACGTGCGCACCGCGGTCGGGGCGCTGGTCGTCGGCGGCGCGATAGTACGGCTGCTGGCCAACGGCGCGTCGCTGGCCGCCGAGACCAGTGCGGTCGTCGCGGCGCTCATCCTCTTCTCCGGCGGGGTGCTGATCGCCCTGCCGTATCTGCTGCGAGTGCTGCGGGACCTGGACGCCGAGCGGGCCGAGCGGGTCCGCGCGCAGCAGTTCGCCGAGGTCGCCGCGCACATGCACGACTCGGTCCTGCACACACTGACCCTGATTCAGCGGGCTGATCCCGGCGCGGTCGCGGGGCTCGCCCGTGCTCAGGAACGGGAGCTGCGGGCTTGGTTGTACGACCGCAGGGGCCGCGCGCCCGACGCCGAGGCGCCGGAGACGTTCGCCGCGGCGGTGCGGGCGGCGGCGGCCGAGGTCGAGGACCGGCACGGAGTGCGGGTCGAGGTGGTCGCGGTCGGCGACGCCGAGCTCGGCGACGCGCTGGCCGCGTGCGTCGCCGCCACGCGCGAGGCGCTGGTCAACGCGGCCAAGTACGCCGGCGGCGCGCCGATCTCGGTGTTCGCGGAGGTCGAGGCCGAGGCCGCCGGGGGCCGCCGGATCGAGGTGTTCGTCCGCGACCGCGGGCCCGGGTTCGACCTCGGCGCGGTCGGCGCGGACCGGATGGGGATCAGGGAGTCGATCCTCGGGCGGATGGCCCGGCACGGGGGGCATGGCGAGGTGCGGACGGCGCCCGGGGCCGGGACCGAGGTGCGGTTGGCGATGCGGTTGGCGATGCGGTCGGAGGCGCGGGCCGAGATGCGGCCGGAGGCGCAGGCCGGGATGCGGCCGGAGACGCGCCCGGAGTCCCGTTCGGAGCTGCGTTCGGAGCTGCGTTCGGAGATGGAAGATGGCTGATCCGCAGCCGATCACCGTCGTGCTCGTCGACGACCACCAGATGTTCCGGGCCGGCGTGCGCGCCGAGCTGTGCCGGGCCGCCGAGGCGGCGGGCACGCCGGTCGAGATCGTCGGCGAGGCGGAGGACACGGAGCGCGCCGTGGAGGTCGTCACGGCGACCCGGCCGCGAGTGGCGCTGCTCGACGTGCACCTGCCCGGCGGCGGCGGGGTCGAGGTGCTCGCGCGGACGGCCTCGGCGCTGCCGGAGACCCGGTTCCTCGCGCTGTCCGTGTCCGACGCGGCCGAGGACGTCATCGCGGTCATCCGGGCCGGGGCGCGGGGGTACGTCACCAAGTCCATCAGCGGGACCGAGCTCGCCGAGGCGGTGTGCCGCGTGGCCGGCGGCGACGCCTTCTTCTCGCCGCGGCTGGCGGGGTTCGTGCTCGACGCGTTCTCCGGCGGCGGGGCGGCCGCGCGCGACGAGGAACTGGACCGCCTGACGCCGCGCGAGCGGGAGGTGCTGCGCTACATCGCGCGGGGCTACGCCTACAAGGAGGTCGCGCGCGAGTTGGTCATCTCGGTGAAGACCGTGGAGACGCATGTGTCCTCGGTGCTGCGCAAGCTGCAGTTGTCCAACCGCCGGGAGCTCACCCGGTGGGCGAGCGACCGGCGGCTGGCATGAACATCGCCGCTGTCTAGAACCGCAGCTCCCCCGGGCCGGTGGAGACGATCATCTGGCTCAGGAAGGCCGCGCTGCCGTCGCAGGGCCGGCCGGCGGTGGGCTTGTCGACCTCGTCGAGGGTGATGGTGAGGGTGAAGCCGCCCGAGGCGCCCCGGTAGGAGCCGGTGCCCGAACCGGCCACGACGGGGACGTGCTCGGTGACGGCGACGCTGCCGGAGCAGGTGGCCGGGTCGGACGGGAACCGGTGGGCCATCGCGGCGACGAAGGCCTTGTCGATCGCGGCGATGTCCAGGCGGAAGGTGCCGTGTTGGAGGCGCAGTTCCAGCTGGCTGTTGTGCTCGGGATCGACCGAGCCGTCCGGGTTGACGCTGACGGCCTGGCCGTAGTCGCCGACCGCGCCGGTGAGGATGACCTGCTCGGTGGGGCCGTCGTCGGTGGCGTAGGCGGTCAGGTGGGCCGCGGTGATCGGCGCGGTGGCGGGCACGGTGGTGGGCTTGGCCGACACGGGCTTGGCAGACGCGGTGGCGGCCGAGCAGCCCAGGACGGTCACGGCGGCCAGGGCGGCGGTGGCGCCGGCGAGGGTGAAGAGCTTGTTCGTCATGGCTGCCACTGTGTCGGCGGCCGGGCCGCGGCGGATCGGGGACGGACCCCGGTCTTGCCCTGATCGAACCCTGATACGGAATCAGGCCGGGACGCCCAGCGTCAGGTAGCCGAAGCCGAACACGTCGCGGGTGCCGCGCAGCCAGATCGAGAGGTGCTCGTCGAGCTGCGCCCGCAGATCGGCGGCCTCGGGATGGCCGGGGTTGGCGAGCAGCCACTCCTCGGCGTCGGCGCCGTACCCGGACTCGAATTCCTCCCACTCGCCGCGGGTCGCGGTCTCCACGCGCAGCGGCCGGAAGCCGGCGGCGACGGCCGCGTCGACGACGTCGGGCAGGTACAGGCACTCCTCGACGGTCATCCCCGGCCACATCGCGGCAAGCTGCGACTCGGTGGGCGTCCGCTCCCAGACCTCGCAGCCGAACAGCAGCCGGCCCCCGGGACTCACACGGGCCCGCAACGCTTGCAGGGCCTCGGGAATCGAGCCGAAGGCCTGATACGCGCCGAGGCTGAGGACGAGATCGGCCCGCTCGGTGTGGTCCGCGGCCGGACCCTCGACGAAGACGGCCCGGCCAGACAGCCCGCGCTCGGCGGCCAGCGCGCGCCCGCGGACGATGTCGGGCCCGTGGACGTCGATGCCGGTCCCCTGGGCCCCGGGCGCGGCGGCCATGACCCGCAACAGGAACTCGCCCCAGCCGCACCCGTAGTCGACGACAGTGGCCGGGGCGCGGGCGGCCAGCTCGGCGACCAGGCGGCCGGCGCGGTCGGCGGACAGGGGGCCGTGGAAATCCAGGCGGGTGCCGGCGCCGAGCTTGGGAGGTGTGGTCATAAGCGCCAAGTGTTAGCAGACGGCGCGCAGCAGGGGCGACGGGTTTTCTGCCGGTGGGCGCTACAGAAACGCGATGCCCAAGCCGATGGCCACGGTACCGGCCACCATGAAGAACCCGCCGACCAGCCGGGGGAAGACGGCCGTCATGAACGGACCCAACCCGTCGGGCATGCTCGCCACGAGCTTGGTCTGGCCGACGAGCTCCATCATCGTGTCGACGGCGCCCCCGACGTTGAACGCGAACACGGTGCCCAGCCCCAAGACCAGGACGCCCCACCCGATGAGGAAAACCAGGCCCCCCATGCTCCCCCGTCCCCTGCTACTGCAACTGCAACTGCCGTCGACTCGGCCCCAACCATCGTGCCACCGAAAACACAACGCCGCCCGACCGAATCCGGTCAGGCGGCGCCGCTGTATCAGAGCTCTGATCAGCCGCCTACTTGGCCGCTGCCTTCTTCGCGGCGGTCTTCGCCGCCGGCTTCTTGGCGTCGTCGTCATCGTCCTGCGCGTCCTCGCGGGCCTTGACGTCGTCGGCCGACAGGAACTCGGCCGCGGGTCCCGTGCCGGTCTTGTGGAAGCGCAGCGCTTCCCACAGCGGGCCGGGGATGACGTGTATGCCGTAGTGCGCGCGGTGGTGGTTGGCGCACAGGACTTCCAGGTTGCCGGGGGACTCGGCCCACTTCTGGAAGTCCTCGTCGGTCTCGAAGTGCAGACCGAGGGCCTGCATGATCTTCTTCTCGTCGACCTGGTTGATCTGCGAGAACTCCACGTGGGTGTGGTGCAGTTCCGGCTCGCCGTCGCACAGGTCGTCGTCGATGATGCACTTCCACATGCCCTGGCGCTTCAGGCGCGACTTGGCCTGCTCGAAGAGGTGGTAGTGCGGGTCGTCCTCGCGGGGGGAGTGCTCGGGGACGTGCGTCAGGACGTGGACGGTGAGCAGCTGGTCGTGCTCGAGCGTCTTGCCGGTCGCCTTGGACACCGTCGGGTGCGTGGGCGAGCCGGTGCGGTGGGGTTCTTCCTTGGCGGCGGCGCGCGGGGCGGGCACGGCCTTCTTCGCGGCCGGCTTGTCGTCGTCCTTGTCGTCGGCCTTCGCGGCCGCGGCAGTCTTCTTGGCCGCGGTGGCAGCCTTCTTCGCCGCCGGGTGCTCTGGCGCCTCGGCCTTCTTCTCGGCCTCGGCGCGACGATGCGCCTCCTCCGGTCCGATCTCCTCCTCGGAACCGAACAGCTTGTTCATCCAGCCCATCGGGCTTCTCCCCACCTTGCTCGCTCGTGCGACAACCGGCTTAGCCGGGGCCGACCCTATGCCCTCTCAGGGGATTGCATCAAGACGGAGGAAACCACGTCGGCGGCGGTGTCACAGTCCTGAGCCGACACGTCCAGATGAGTCACGATCCGCAGCAGTTTGGGCCCGAAGGCGGAGATGCGCACGCCCTTGGCGAAACATTCCTTTGCCACTGCCGGGGCGTCGGCGGCGTCGACGAGGACGATGTTGGTCTCGGGCTCGCGCACCGAGGCGCCGGCCGCGCGCAGCGCCGTCGCGATCCGTCGCGCGTTCTCGTGATCCTGCGACAGCCGGCCCAGGTTGTGCTCCAGGGCGTAGTGCGCGCCGGCGGCCAGGATGCCGACCTGGCGCATCGAGCCGCCGAGGCGGCGGCGCAGCGAGCGGGCCTCCTCGGAACGGCCGGCCGGCAGCAACAGCAGCGAGCCGGCCGGGGCGCCCAGTCCCTTGGACATGCAGACCGACATCGTGTGCGCGATCGCGCCGTACTCCGTCAACGGCACGCCGGTGGCCGCGTGGGCGTTCCAGATGCGCGCGCCGTCCAGGTGCAGGCCGATTCCGGAGGCGTCCGTCAGGGCCCTGATGCGCTGGAGGGTTTCGAGGGGATATACCGCGCCGCCGCCGCGATTGTGCGTGTTCTCCACCTCCACCGCGCGGGTACCAACGGTGTAGCGGTCGCCGACGCGGATCATCCCGGCGAGGGCGTCGGGGTCCAGCAGCCCGCGCGCCGAGGGCAGGGTGCGGGTCTGGATCCCGGCGTGCGCCGCCAGGCCGCCGTTCTCGTGGGCCACGATGTGCGCGTCGGCGTCGCAGATCAGCTCCTCGCCGGGGCCGACCAGCAGGCGGATCCCGATGTGGTTGGCCATGATGCCGGTCGGGACGAACATCGCCTCCGGGAAGCCGAACAGGGCCGCGACGGCCTCCTCCAGCCGCCGGGCGCTGGGGTCCTCGCCGTACTGGTCGTCGCCGACCTCCGCGGCGGCCATCGCCTCGCGCATCGGCGCGGAGGGCTTGGTGACGGTGTCGCTGCGCAGGTCGATCGGGTACTGGGAATCAATGGTCGCCATGGGGTGAAACGTATCGCTCCCGGCCCGGCGGCGCCGGGTCGGGAGCGATGGGGGGACAGCGGGCTCTAGCGGCGGGCGCGCAGCATCTCCGCGACGAGGAAGGCCAGGTCCAGCGACTGGCTGCGGTTCAGCCGGGGGTCGCACAGCGTCTCGTAGCGGGTGTGCAGGTGGTCGAAGGCGATCTCCTCGCCGCCGCCGACGCACTCGGTGACGTCCTCGCCGGTGAGCTCGACGTGGATGCCGCCGGGGTGCGAGCCGAGGCCGTGGTGCACCTCGAAGAAGCCCTTGACCTCGTCGAGCACGTCGTCGAAGCGGCGGGTCTTGTGGCCCGAGGGCGCCTCAAAGGTGTTGCCGTGCATCGGGTCGCAGATCCAGGCCACCTGGTGGCCCTCGCCGCGGACCTTCTCCACCAGCGCCGGCAGCTTCTCGCGCACCTGGCCCGCGCCCATGCGCACGATGAAGGACAGCCGGCCGGGCTCGCGGTCGGGGTCCAGCCGGTCCAGGTAGGACAGCGCGTCGTCCGGGCTGGTCTTCGGGCCCAGCTTGATCCCGATCGGGTTGCTGATCCGGCTGAAGTACTCCACGTGCGCGCCGTCCAGGTCCCGGGTGCGCTCGCCGATCCAGATGTAGTGGCCGCTGGTGGCGTAGGGGTTGCCGGTGCGCGAGTCGATGCGGGTCAGCGCCGACTCGTACGGGAGCACCAGGCCCTCGTGCGCGGCGTAGAACTCGACGGTGCGCAGCTCCTCAGGATCGGTGCCGCAGGCCCGCATGAACTGCAGGGCGCGGTCGATCTCCCCGGCCAGCACCTCGTAGCGCTCCCCGGAGGGCGAACCGGCCACGAAGTCCTGGTTCCAGGCGTGCACCTGGCGCATGTCGGCGTAGCCGCCGGTGGTGAACGCGCGCACCAGGTTCAGCGTGGAGACGCTGGCCTGGTACATGCGCAGCAGGCGCTTGGGATCCGGGATGCGGGACTCGGGGGTGAAGTCGAAACCGTTGACGGAGTCCCCGCGGTACGCCGGAAGGGTGACGCCGTCGCGGGTCTCCATCGAGCTGGAGCGGGGCTTGGAGTACTGCCCGGCGATGCGCCCGACCTTCACCACCGGCAGCGAGGCCGCGTAGGTGAGGACGACCGCCATCTGCAGCAGGGTCTTGAGCTTGGCGCGGATCGCGTCGGCGGTGACGCCGGCGAACGTCTCGGCACAGTCGCCGCCGGTGAGCAGGAACGCCTCACCCCGGGCCACCGCGGCGATCCGGTCCTTGAGCTGATCCGCCTCCCCGGCAAAGACGAGCGGCGGATACGAGCGGAGCTCGGAGACGACGGCGCTCAGCTCGGCGGCGTCCGGCCACTCCGGCTGCTGGCCCGCGGGGAGCGCGGACCACGTGTCTTCGATGGATCCGGTCCCGGCCGGATTCCTGACAACTTCGCTCATTGAGCCAGCGTACGCGAAGCTTCGCCGTGCCCCGCGGACACGTCCAGAGCGTGGGACCGCGAAGACCGAGTCGCAGGACCGCCGGGTGCTGACCGGCTGTGACGGATGGTGTCTGTGGGGTAGTCGGTTCTGTGGAGGTCCGGCGGGGATGCGGGCGCGATGGTTTTCGAACGCATGTTCGCAGTCTAGGGCGGGGGTTGAGGGGCGCGCAGTTTAGGCCGTGCTCCCACTCGTCAGTCCAGCCACCCCGGCCGCGCCAGCCCCGACTCGTACGCCAGCACCACCAGTTGCGCCCGGTCGCGCGCGCCGAGCTTGACCATGCTGCGGCTGACGTGGGTCTTGGCGGTCAGAGGGCTCAGGACCAGGCGGTCGGCGATCTCCTCGTTGCTCAGGCCCGCCGCGACCAGGGCCAGGACCTCGCGTTCGCGGTCGGTCAGGGCCTTGATCTGCTCGGCGGCCGGGTTGGGGCCGGTGCGCTTGCTGCGGACCGCGAACTCCTCGATCAGGCGGCGGGTGACGCTGGGGGCCAGCAGGGCCTCGCCGGCGGCGACCGCGCGCAGGCCGCGGAGCAGGTCGGCCGGTTCGGTGTCCTTCAGCAGGAAGCCGCTGGCGCCGGCGCGGATGGCCTCGAAGACGTACTCGTCCAGTTCGAAGGTGGTCAGGATGAGGATGCGGACGCCGGAGAGCTTCTCGTCGGCGGTGATCAGGCGGGTGGCCTCCAGGCCGTCGGTGCCGGGCATGCGGATGTCCATCAGGATCACGTCCGGGGCCAGCTCGGCGGCCATGCGGTGGGCCTCGGCGCCGTCGGTGGCCTCGCCGGCCACCTCGATGCCGTCCTGCACCTCCAGCAGTGCGCGGAAGCCCGCGCGCACCAGCGCCTGGTCGTCGGCGAGCAGGACCCTGATCATCGGTGCTCCTGGTCAGTGAGGGTGGTGGATGGTCCGGCGGCGGGCGCTTCAGTCGAATCGACCACCGCGGCATAGGGAATGTGCGCGTCGACGCGGAACCCGCCGCCGGGTTGGGAACCGGCGGTGAGCGTGCCGCCGAAGGCGCCGGCCCGCTCGCGCATGCCCGGCAGGCCGTTGCCGCCGGTCGCGGTCTCGCCGAGCGGGCAGCCCCGGCCGTCGTCGGCGATGCGCAGGTGCAGGCCGTCGGCGGCCTCCACCAGGATGGTCGCGCGGCCGGCGCCGGCGTGGCGGACCACGTTCGTCAGCGACTCCTGCACGATCCGGTACCCGGCCTGGCTGACCGCCAGCGGCACCCGCTCGGGGTCGCCGACCACGCTGAGCGCGACCTTGAGCCCGGCGGCCTCGGCCAGCTCCACCAGGTGCCCCAGCCGTCCCAGGTCGGGGGCCGGGTCCCGGGGCGCGGCCCGGTCGCCGCGCAGCACGGTCAGCACCGAGCGCACCTCGCCCAGCGCCGAGCGGCTGGCGTCCTTGATCGCCGACAGCGCGATCCGGGCCTGCTCGGGGCGGCGGTCCATGACCTCCAGCGCCACGTTGGCCTGCACCGCTATCAGCGAGATCGAGTGCGCCAGGACGTCGTGCAGCTCGCGGGCGATCTCCAGCCGCTCCTCGCTGGCCTGCCGCCGGGACTCCTGCTCCCGGGCCTTGGCCTCCTGCTCGCGGGCCCTTTGCGCCTCCAGCGCGCGCTGGCGCAGCACGCGGAACAGCTCGGCCAGCGTCAGCAGGGCCAGCAGCCAGCCGGCGGTGAACAGGATCTCGGCCGGGCTGCTGCGCAGCTGGCCCGGCGCGCTGTGGGTCGGGACGAAGATCATCCCGATCGCGAACAGCACCGACGCGGTCCACACCTCGCGCCGGTACCCGGTGCCGCCGATGACGATCACGGCGACCAGCGCGTTCAGGAAGATCGGGCCGTAGGCGTAGCCCATCAGGAGGTAGAGCAGGGTCGCGCCGAGACAGACGGCGAGCGCGGTGCGCGGAAAGCGCCGCCGGTGATGCAGCGCGACGGGACCGGCGACCACCAGGACCCAGGCGAACCAGTCCAGGGACCGGATGTCGTACTGGCTGGTGGAACTGCTCGAGCTGTGCCAGTGGCCGTACGCGCCCCACGTCCCGAGCACGTCGAACACCAGAATGATCAACGGCAGCCCGACCGTCGACCGCTCCATCCACAGCCACGCCAGCCAGGGACGTGAGGGCGGCGGCGGCTGTTCGGTCATGGTTGAACGCTAGATCAGATCGCGGATCGCGGGTATCCGTCGTGCGGAGGCTGTGTCGCGCCGCCGCCTACTCCGGGGGGAGTATGCGCAGGTCCCGCCATGACCGTCCCTCAGCGCAGCCCGACCGCTGCGATGGCAGCCTCCGTCAGACTGCCCAGATACAAGGTCTCCCCACTCCGCCGCACAGCGGTGACCGCCTTGTAGCCGACACCCCACCCCCGCAGCTCCCGCACCTTCTCCCCCGTGCCGTCGACCGCGATCGCCCACGCCAGGTCCTTCTCCCCCGGCTGGAGCCGCTCGGGCGTGGACCACACCAGCGAGCGCAGGCGCGGGTGGCGGGGCAGGAGCCAGTCCAGGGCCGGGTCGCGCGGGGAGACCATGGCGATCCAGATCAGGCCGTCGGCGTCGCGGGTGAGGTTGTCGGGGAAGCCGGCCAGTGGGGCGCCGAAGGCAGAGGTGCGGCCGGCGTCGGGGCCCGCGAGCTCGACCCGGGTCAGGCAGTAGCCGCCGGTCTCGGCGACGACCGCGGCCGCGCCGTCCTCGATCAGCACGATGCCGTTGGCGAACGCGAAGCCGTCGGCGACCAGGTCCACGGCGCCGTCGCGGTAGCGGAACAGGCGGCCGGTCGTGGAGTGCTCGAACAGGTCGCCCCGGTACTCGTCGATATTGAAGTGCCGCGAGGACTGGGTGAAGTAGATGCTCCCGTCGGCGGCGACGGCCGCGTTGCTGCAGAAGATCAGCGGCTCTCCCTCGACCTTGGCGACGAGCACCTCGACCGTCCCGTCGGACAGGCGCACCTTCAGCAGTCCCCGGTACGCGTCGCACACGATCAGCGCGTCCTCGCCGAGCAGCTCCAGCCCGAGCGGGCGCCCGCCGGTGGTGGTGACGGCACCGACCCCGCCGTCCGGGGAGACGCGCAGGATGCGGCCGTCGGCCAGGCCGGTGAACAGCTCGCCGGAGGCGGCGACCGCGATGTGCTCCGGTCCGGCGCCCGGCAAGGGGATCCGCTTCAGCGGCGGCAGCGTCGCCACGTCGCCACGGCGGCGCACCGGCTGCGGGTTCGGCGGCGGGGTCCACCGCACCGCGGCCATCCGCGTCCGATGAGAGCCCTGAGAGCCCTGAGTGCGCTGAGCCATGAACGCCCCCTCCCGCCGGTCCGAAAATGAGGACGCTAGCGGGGAGGGGGCGAAAGCGCTAGATGCCGGGGCTGCCTAGCCGAAGAAGACCTTCGCCTCGTCGTACAGGGACATCGGCACCGTCTTCAGCGTCGCCGTCGCGTCCTTCAGCGGCACCCGGATGATGTCCGTGCCGCGCAGCGCGACCATCTTGCCGTAGTCGCCGTCGTGGACCGCGTCGATGGCGTGCAGGCCGAAGCGGGTGGCCAGCCAGCGGTCGAAGGGCGAGGGGGTGCCGCCGCGCTGGGTGTGGCCCAGGACGGTGGTGCGGGCCTCCTTCTTCGTGCGGCGCTCGATCTCGGCCGCCAGACGCTCGCCGATGCCGCCGAGGCGGACGTGGCCGAAGGCGTCCAACTCGCCGGAGGCCAGCTCCATCTGGCCGTCCTTGGGGGTCGCGCCCTCGGCGACCACCACGATCGGGGCGTAGCCGCGGGCGAAGCGGGACTCGATCCAGCCGCAGACCTCGTCGATGTCGAAGGTGACCTCCGGGATCAGGATCACGTTGGCGCCGCCGGCCATGCCGGAGTGCAGGGCGATCCAGCCGGCGTGGCGGCCCATCACCTCCACGATCAGCGCCCGGGAGTGGGACTCGGCGGTGGTGTGCAGACGGTCGATGGCCTCGGTCGCGACATGGACCGCCGTGTCGAAGCCGAAGGTGTAGTCGGTGGCGTTCAGGTCGTTGTCGATGGTCTTCGGGACGCCCACCACGTGGATGCCGTGGTCGTCGCCGAGCACGGTGGCCACACCCAGGGTGTCCTCGCCCCCGATCGCGATCAGGGCGTCCACGCCCTCGGCCGCCAAGTTCTCCTTGATCCGCTCGACACCGCCGTCCACCTTCAACGGGTTGGTCCGCGAGGATCCGAGGATGGTGCCGCCGCGGGGCAGGATGCCGCGCACCGCCTCGACGTCCAACGGCTTGGTCATCCGTTCCAGGGGGCCCTTCCAGCCGTCCCGGAAGCCCACGAACTCGAAGCCGTAATACTGCACGCCCTTGCGGACCGCAGCGCGGATCACCGCGTTCAGGCCCGGGCAGTCGCCGCCGCCGGTCAGCACTCCGATGCGCATGGCCACACTCCAATGTTCACGATGTGATCTGGGTCACCGTACGATCACCGCCACCGTAACCGCTACGAGACGGTAACGAGAAGCGGTTGATCACCTGCCGAGACACGCCGGTCACATCTGGTGATCTTCGTCCCGGGCCATGTCAGTCGGGGCGTGTCGCCCGGGGGCTTACACCCGCGGGCCGATGTGCTGCGGAATCGCCGCGTGACAGGGTTCGAACATGACGACCACACCGATCACCGGCCGCACCCGGCGCCCGACCCGCCGCACCGTCCTGGGGGCCGCGCTGGCCGCCGGGACCGCGGTTCCGTTGAGCCTGGCCGACCGGGCCTCGGCCGCCGCGAGCGCCGCAAACGGCATGACCGCCACAAATGCCGCTGCCACCACGAACGCCGCCGGCGCCGCCCACGCCTTCTCGCCGCGACCGGCCGCCGCCAAGAACTCCGGCGCCCCGGCGAGTCTGACCATCCCGCCGCCGACCGGCCCGCACCGCGTCGGCACCGTCAACCTGCACCTGGTGGACGACTCCCGTCCCGACCCGCTGACCCCGAGCCAGCGCTATCCGCTGATGGCCAGCATCTGGTACCCGGCCCGCGACACCGAGCGCTTCCCGACCGCGCCCTGGATGACGCCCGGCACCTTCCAGGCCTGGCTGGCCGACGTCGGCTTCCCCCCGACCAGCCTGCCGGTCCCGGACACCGCCGGGCACCTCGGCGCCCCGGTGGAGCGCGGCCGGCGCCCGCGCCCGGTCATCCTGTTCTCCCACGGCGCGCACGACCACCGCTCCGACACCACGACCGTGGTGCAGGAACTCGTCAGCCACGGCTACGTCGTGGCCACCGTGGACCACACCTACGACGCCTTCACGCAGTTCCCCGGCGGCCCGGTCCTGAGCCCGGTCGGCGCCGTCAACGTCCCGGAGTCGCCGAGCGACTTCGCCGCCGACCTGAAGTTCCTGTTGGACACCGTCCACGCCATAGCCGCCGGCCACAACCCCGACGTGGACCGGCAACCGCTGCCCGCGGGCCTGGCCGGCAGCCTGGACCTGGAGCGGGTCGGCGTCTTCGGCTGGTCCAAGGGCGGGACCGCGGCCACCCTGGAGACCATCGCCGACGACCGGGTCCGCGCCGGCCTGGCCTTCGACGGCCCGATGGAGCCCACCATCACCACCGACCTGGACAAGCCGTTCATGATGATGAGCGCGGTCTTCACCCGGGAGAGCGACCCCGACGCCCAGGAGTTCTGGACGCACCTGAAGGGCTGGCGGCGGTACTGCGAGCTCCAAGGCGCCGAGCACATCTCGTTCACCGACAGCGAGGGCCTGATCCTGCCGGCGGCCGCGCTCCTCGGGCTGGACGAGGCCGGAGTCCAGGGCTTCGTCGGCACCATGGACCCGAACGAGGGCGTCCGGATCCAGCAGGCCTACCCGCGTGCCTTCTTCGACCTGCACCTGCGGAACCGGCACAGCAAGCTGCTGGACGGGCCCTCGCCGCAGTTCCCCTCGGTGAAGTTCGTGGCCTGAGGGCCGGAGCGGTCCGAACTGGATCGGGGCGGGTCAGGGCACCAGCAGGTCAGGGCACCAGCGGCGCCTTGACCACCCGCTCCCCCGCCTCCCGGTCGCCGTTCCACACCAGCCCCGAGGCGTCCGTCCCGATCCGGCCCCACAGCATCAGCGCCAGGTCCGAGGCCGTCCCGGCGACCTCGGACACCGGCTCGCCGGGCCCGTGCTCCCAGGACCGGCCGACGTCCGTGGCGGTCAGCCGCAGCGCGGTCGCGGGCTCGGCGGCCAGTCCGCGCTGGACCATGCGCGGCGCGAACAGTTCGAACACCTCGCTGACCGCGTCGACGGCGAACGCCGGCTCGAAGGGCTCGGCGGCGCCGAGGGCGTTCTGCGCGTCCCAGCGGTGCATCCGGGTCTCGTGCGCGCGCCGGCGCTGCCAGAAGCCGACGGTGCGCGGCATCAGGCTGCTGAAGGTCCAGGCCTCGGTGGCGGCGTCGGCGGACAGCGCGGTGGTGATCTCCTCGACGGTGCTCAGGTACCAGGTGTGCAGGGACGCCGGGTCGTGCGGCGCGGTGCGCTCCTGGTCGTTGCGGCCGTGGCCCTCCTGGACCGCCGTGGCGACCCACAGGTTGCCGTTGCCGAGGTGGTCGACCAGCTCGTAGAGGGTCCACGGCGCGCAGGAGGGCACCTGGCGGCCGAGGTCCTCCTTGGTCAGGCCGACGAGCAGCGTGCCGAAAGTGTCCAGCTCGGAGCGCAGGACGCCGAAGAAGTCGAATTCACCCATGGGCCGGAACCTACCGGAGCGGCCCCGCCGCCGCGTCCGATGACCGCCAGGAGAGGCAGTACTGAGTGGCAGTACTGGGAGGCAGCGGCCGTCAGTCGAGGCGCTTGAACATGTGGACGTCCTCGGCGTCGCCCGGGATACCGCGCGTACGGCCGGTCTCGACGTAGCCGTGGCGCTGGTAGAACTCCGGGGCCTGGAACGTGAACGAGGACACCGCGACCCGGTCGCAGCCGCGCCGCCGGGCCTCGTCCTCGGCGGCGCGCAGGATCTTCGAGCCCCAGCCGTCCTGGCGGGAGTCGGCGCGCACCCACAGCATGCTGATCCCGCACAGCCCGGCCCAGGTCCAGGCGGTCAGGCCGCCGACGATCGCGCCGGCGTCGTCGGTCACCTTCACCGAGAAGACGTCCTGGTCGGCCTTGGTGGTGCCGGTCGCGGCGAAGTTGAACTCGTCCAGCCCGGCTTCGAGAGCCTCGGAGAGCTCCGGGTCGCGGCCGCCGGTGGTCAGGGTGGTCAGGGTGGTCATCAGTCGTCCTCGTCGAGCCCTTGGGCTATCGCGTAACGCACCAGCTCGACACGGTTGTGCAGCTGAAGCTTGTTGAGCGTGTTCTGTACGTGGTTCTGCACCGTCCGGTGCGAGAGCACCAGGCGGTCGGCGATCTGCTTGTACGACAGCCCCTTGGCGACCAGCCGCAGAACCTCGGTCTCGCGCTCCGTGAGCCGCGGGGCGTCCGCGCCGGCCCCGGTGCCGGAGCCCGCCGGCGTGATCGCCAGCTTGCGGAACTCCCCGAGCACCAGCCCGGCCAGGCCGGGGGTGAACACCGGGTCGCCGACCGCGATGCGCTCCACCGCCGCCAGCAGTTCCTCGCGGCTGGCGGACTTCACCAGGTAGCCGATGGCGCCGGCCTTCACCGCCTGGAGCACGTCCTGCTGCTCGCCGGAGGCCGAGAGCACCAGGACCTTGACGTCCGGGTCGGCGGCGACCAGGCGGGCGGTGACCTCCGCGCCGGAGAGCTTGGGCATCTGCATGTCCAGGACCACGACCTGCGGGCGCGCGGCCGTCCCGCGCCGCACCGCCTCCTCGCCGTCGCCCGCGGTGGCCACCACGTCGTACCCGGCCTCGGCGAGGTCGCGGGCCACCGCGTCGCGCCACATCGGGTGGTCGTCGGCGACCATGACCCTGACCTGAGTGTCCACGGTCCCCGACCCTATCGAGGGCTGCCCACTCATCGCACCATCCCTGTGGCGCTCACCGCAGGGCCTTGCGCAGCGCCGACACCGACGGGGCCGCGCCGCGCGGGACCGGCGGGCGCGGCACCCGCATCTCGACCTCGGTGCCCTGGCCCGGGATGGAGACCACCTCGACGCTGCCCCCGACGTCGGCCAGCCGGCCCCGGATGGAGTGCGCGACCCCGAGGCGGCCGGCCCGGCGGGCCTCCTCCAGGCGGCCCTCGGGGATGCCGGGGCCGTCGTCGCGGACGGTCACGATGACGCCGTCGCCCTCGTCCTCGACCAGGATCCAGGCGCGGGCGCCGAGGCCGTCGGCACCGGGGCCGCCGTGCGCGCGGACGTTGTCCAGCGCGGCCGCGGCCGCCGCGGCCACCTCGCGCGCCACCGGGCTCGGCAGCGCCACCGGCGCCCCGGGCCCGGCCAGCGTCACCCGCGGGCCGGTCAGCCGGCCGAGCAGGGCGCACAGGTCCAGGTCGACGGGGTCGACGGGGTCGGCGCCGTCGGCTCCGGCCTCCTGCTCGACCTCGTGCCAGCTGTGCACCAGCGCCCGCAGCGCCAGCTCCTGCTCCCCGGCCATCAGGCCCAGGTCCCGGCCCGCGCCGCCGATCTCCGCGCCGCGCCGCTGGACCAGGGCCAGCACCTGCAGCACGCCGTCGTGGATGTCGCGGGCCAGGCGCTGGCGCTCGCGGGTGGCGGCCTCCAGGCGCTGGGCCCGCACCAGGGTGAGCTCGGCGGTGCGGCCGAGCTCGGTGACGTAGCCGATGGCCGCGCCGGTCAGCACCATCAGCACGATGTTGTGGATCGAGTCCGGACTCAGCGCGCCGCGTTCGAGAAGGTCGGCGCCGCCCATCAGGGCCGCCGCGCCCACGCCGCCGCGCCATCCCAGTGCGATGGCCGCGGCGATCACCGGGGCCGAGGACCAGACGGTGGGCAGGGTCAGGGCGCCGTCCTGGATCCGCGTCGGGGTGTCGACCAGGACGGTGCTCAGGACCGCGGCCGCGCCGACGGCGAGGTCGGCGGCCAGGAAGGACAGCAGCGCGCGCCGGGGCGTGGTGGTGCGGTGGTAGACGATGCCGGTCCAGGCGGTCCACACGGACATGGTGAACAGGACCGCGATCGCCGGGCCGATGTGCGCGTACTGGTTGTAGGAGGCTGCGAAGCGGGCTATGGCGTAGAGGAGGGCCAGGGAGCGGAAGAAGCCGAGCGCGCGCCACAGGGCGGTGTCGACGGCCGAGCGCGGCTCCGGCGCGGCGGCGGCAAAAGCCGGCGTGGCGGTCTTCTCGATCGACCCGGCCGACCCGGCGAGCGCCTCCACAGCCCCCTCGATGACCGGCTGCGGCACCGCAGCCGCCGCCGGCTCCCCCAGCCCGCTCATCGCTCCCCGCTCATTGCCGCCGGGCGTCCTCGTCGGCCTCCTGCTGCCGCTGCTCCTCGATCGCGGCGCGGCGCTCCTCGGCGGCGGCCTTCTTCGCCTCGGCCCGCTGCTCGGCGCGCTCGGCGGCCTTCTCGGCGGACAGGATCTTCTTGGCGTCGGTGGCGTACATGTCGACGTACTCCTGTTCCGACAGGTCCAGGAGCGCGTACATGATCTCGTCGGTGATGGACCGCAGGATGTAGCGGTCGTCCACGGCGCCGGGGACCTCGCGGTAGCGGGAGAAGTCCAGCGGTTCGCCGAAGCGGACGCCGACCCGCTTGATCTTCGGCATCACCTGGCCGGTGGGCTGGATCTCGTAGGTGCCGACCATGGCGCAGGGCACGACCGGGATGCCGGACTCCAGCGCGATGCGCGCGATGCCGGTGCGGCCCTTGTACAGGCGTCCGTCGGGCGAACGGGTGCCCTCCGGGTACAGGCCCAGGGCCTTGCCCTCGGACAGGATCCGCAGGGCGGTCTTCAGCGCCGGGTCGGCGGCCTTGCCGCTGGAGCGGTCGATCGGCACCGAGCGCACGCCGCGGAAGAAGGCCGCGGTCAGCCGGCCCTTGACGCCCTTGCCGGTGAAGTAGTCGCTCTTGGCCAGGAAGTACACCGGCCGCGGGACCATCAGCGGCATGAAGAAGGAGTCGGAGAAGGACATGTGGTTGCTGGCAAGGATGACCGGACCCTCGGCCGGGATGTTCTCCAGGCCCTTGGCCCACGGACGGAAGAGCACCCGGAGAAGCGGCCCCAGGAAGATCACCTTGAGCAAGCCGTAGAACAACCGTCTGCCTCTCCGTAGGGCGGTATGCGCGTACAGTGACTCCATACCGTCAACGCGCGGGGTCTTCTTCGGGTTTCCGAAGCGAACACTACTGCGTGCGGCGTCGCTGTACTCCCCCCGTCCGCCGTGGAACGATGGTGACCATGACCGCGCCCGTGCTCCCCGGTGCCGAACCCTTCTCGCACGACTCCGAGCCCGCAGGCCCGCGCATCGGCGTACTGCTGTGCCACGGCTTCACCGGCTCCCCGCAATCCCTTCGCCCCTGGGCCGAGCACCTGGTGGAGGCCGGTTTCGGGGTGCGGCTGCCGCGCCTGCCCGGCCACGGCACGCACTGGCGGGACATGCAGGTCACCACCTGGGACGACTGGTACGCCGAGGTGGACCGGGCCTTCCACGAACTGCGGGCCGGCTACGAGCAGGTGTTCGTGATGGGCCTGTCGATGGGCGGCACGCTCACCCTGCGCCTGGCCGAGCGGCACGGGGCCGAGGTGGCCGGGATCGTGCTGGTCAACGCCTCGGTGAAGCCCGACAAGGCGGTCCTGAAGGCGGTGCCGGTGCTCAAGCACCTGGTGCCCAGCGTCGCCGGCATCGGCAACGCGATCAACAAGCAGGGTGTCAGCGAACTGGCTTATGACCGGGTGCCGCTCAAGGCCCTGGACTCCTTCGCCGGCGGCTGGCGGACCGTGGCGGCCGACCTGCCGAAGGTCACGCAGCCGACCCTGTTGTTCCGGTCCACCGCGGACCCGGTCGTGCACCCGTCGAACAGCGCCGTGATCTTGTCCCGCATCTCCTCCACCGACGTCACCGAGCAGGTGCTGGAGAAGAGCTCGCACGTGGCCACCCTGGACCACGACGCGGAGCGGATCTTTGCCGGAAGCGTGGAATTCGTCCGGCGGGTCGCCGGGTTGGGGAATTGATGTGAGCACCGCCAGCGAACAACCGGGTCCCGGTCTGCCCGAGGAGCCCGTCGAGTCCATGGAGCCGGCCGAAGGGCCCGCCGAGGAGGTGGCGACGGCCGCGGGGGCCGGCGCCGACGTGGCCGCCGAAGCGCCGGAGCCGTCCGAGCCCGAGAACGAGCCCACCGCCCCCGCCGACCATCCCGAGACCGAGGAAGAGCGCGTCGCCCGCGAGCGCGTGGAGTTCGACAAGCTGGTCGCCGCCTTCCACGGCGAGTCGGCCCCGGACCCGCAGCCGAACCGCCCCGACAGCTCGGCCCCGCGCAAGATCGTCCGCTACCCGGTGCTGGACCCGCGCCCGGAGTGGCCCTCGGAGATCCTGGAGCCGAGCGACGAGACCACCTCGGACCCGCTGGACCACGTCGAGCACTACGAGCAGCCCGATCCGCCGCTGCCGCAGGTCGCCGCCGCGACCCTGGCGTCCTGGGTGATGTTGCTCGGCGGCGTGGGCTTCCTGGTGCTGCACACGCTGCTTCAGTGGCAGACGCCGGAGTACCTGGGCTGGCTGGCGGTGATCGGCGTCTTCGGCGGCATCATCTCCCTGGTGATGCGGATGAAGCCGGACCGCGACGAGTACGACGACCCCGACAACGGCGCGGTGGTTTGATCAGATCCGCAGGACCGCCAGCACCGGCAGGTGGTCGGTGGCCAGCGCGGTGTCGGCCGGACTGACCAGGTCCGTGGGAACCCCCGCGCGCACCACGTCGATGTCCCGGGAGACGAACACCGCGTCCAGCCGCTGATACGGGTTCTTGCCGGTCGAGGTGAACTCCGCCCCGAACGGCGCGGCCATCCACGCGTCCGCCAAGCGGTCGGTGAGGATGCCCCACTCGACGCTGCCGGGGTAGCTGTTGAAGTCCCCGGCCAGGATCCGCGGCTTGGTCTGGTTGCGCTCCGCGAACCCGTCGAGATGCCCCAGCACCTCCCCGGCCTGGTAGACGCGCTGCTCCAGGTTCATGCTCAGGTGCGTCCCGGCGACGGTGAACCGGCTGTCGCCGATCTTGAGCGCGGCCAGCGCCAGTCCCCGCAGGTGGTAGCCCCGGCGGTGCTCCAGGTAGAGCACCTCGGTGTCCTCCACCGTGACGTTCGGCCCGGCCAGCAGCAGGTTGCCCGAGGCGTCGGCGCCGCCGGCCACGATCTTCAGGCCGAACGAGGCCGCCATCGTCCGGGCGGCGCGGCGCCACCCGAAGAAGCGCGGCGACTCCTGGATGCACACCACGTCGGGAGCGCATGAGCGCACGACGCGTGCCAGGGCTGCGCGGTCGTCTCGTAAGGACCGCACGTTGTAAGTGAGTACCCGTATCGTCTCCTCCATAGCGATCACCACGCTAAGCGGTGATCGCTATGGAGGAAAGTGCTGGGGTCCTTGTGAGACCAGAGGTTCAGACCCGGGCGAGGTCCGCGGCGCCGATCAGACCGGCGTCCGGCCCCAGCGTCGCGGTCAGCACCTGCGCGTACGGCCGGTGCCCCTTGCCGGCCAGCTTGCGCCGGTAGGCCTCGGCGGCCGGGGCGCGCAGCAGGTCGCCGGCCTCGGAGACGCCGCCGGCCAGCACGAAGGCGCTGGGGTCCAGCAGCGCGGCGATGTCCGACATGCCCTGGCCGAGCCAGTCGGCGATCTCGTTGAAGGCCGCCAGCGCTATCGTGTCGCCGTTGCGGGCGGCCTCGGTGACGTGCGAGCCCTGGATGCCCTCGACGGTGCCGTCGCCGAGCGCGAGCAGCTCCTTGGCCCGCCCCGTGGCCGCGGCGGCGCGCTCGCGGGCGGCGCGGACCAGGGCGTTGCCGGAGGCGTACTGCTCGAAGCAGCCGCGGTTGCCGCAGCCGCAGGGCCGGCCGTCGGGGACCACGCGGTAGTGGCCGGGCTCGCCGCCGATGCCGAAGCGGCCGCGGTACAGGGAGCCGCCCAGGATCAGGCCGCCGCCGATGCCGGTGCCGACGGTTATCACCACGACGTCGTCGTGGCCGGCCGCGGCGCCGAACTTGGCCTCGCCCCAGGCCGCGGCGTTGGCGTCGTTCTCCACGACCACCGGCAGGCCGATGCGCTCCTCGATGCGGTTCTTCAGCGGCTCGTTGACCCAGGAGACGTTGGGGGCGAACAGCACGGTGGCGCGGTCGGCGTCGATGAAGCCGGCGGCGCCCAGGCCCACGGCGACGACCTCGTGGTCACCGCGGACCTTGCGCACCGCCTCGGCGATGGCGTCGGCAGTCTGGTCGGAGTTCTCCGGAGTGGAGACCTTGACCGAGTCGAGGATCTTCCCCTTCTCGTCGACCACGCCGGCCAGGATCTTCGTGCCGCCGATGTCTACGCCGATGGTGAGAGTCATTAGTCCCTGTTCTTCTGTTCGGACGGATCGATCCGGTCCACCCGTTCGACGATGATCTTCTCCTGCTGTCCTGCCTTGTCGCCGCCGGGACCGGAATCCCGCCAGGACTGCTCGGAGCCGCGCACCGCCGACCGGAACGCCGCGGCGACCTCGCGGCCGGCGGCGCCGAGGTGGCGCGCCACCTCAGGGTACGACTGGACCGCCGGGGCCACGACGCGCGCCTCGAGGGCCGACCAGAGCTTGCGCGCCTCATCGGCGAGCGTCCCGAGATCCTCGCGCACCCCGGTGGGCCCTGTCGAGCCGGGACCGGGCGGTGTCCGTTCCTCGGAAGCCTGCGCGGCGCGGCCGGCGGAGCCGGGGTCCGCGTTGTCCGTTTCGGGGGTCTTGTCGCCCTGAACTGCGCCGATGCCGCCGATGCCGCCGTCGCCGGCGTCATCGCCGACGGCGCTGTCGGCGCTGTCGGCAGCGGCCGGGCGCGGCGGGATGTCCTCGAAGGGGATGTCGTCTTTTTTCTGGTTATCGCTCACGGCTGGGTCCCTCCCGTCACCGGTCACCGTTTTGGGTGTCTTCATCACTATGATCCGCCAGGAACCGCTCGGGCCACAGGCTCTCGTCCGGTTTGAAGCCGACGCGCAGCACGCCGTCCGAGATCCGGGCCGAGGCGATGCGGCAGCGGCGCAGCGCCCCGGGCAGCGGGAAGGCCCGCCGCTGGGCCGCGACGCCCGGGACCTCGACGCTGACCACCAGCTCGTCGCCGGAGCGCACCAGGCCGAGCTGGTCCCGCTCCACGCCGGGCAGCGGCAGGTCGTAGCGGTAGCCCTCGCCCTCGCTCAGCATCACCGGCTCCGGCGGGTCGGCCAGGCCGGGACCGGGATCCCCGCCGGCGTAGACCGCCTCGCCGAGGGCTTCCAGGGCCGCGACGCCGAGCGGCTCGGCGTCCTGGCGCGGCACGTCGGCCAGGGTGTCGGCGTCGGCGCGCAGGCCGTGCAGGGCCAGCAGGGTCGGGGTGGCCTGCAGCAGCGGCTGCACGGCGGCCGCGGGCGAGCCGACGATCCGCACCACGCTGCCGGGGTGCACCAGCGAGGCCCGCACGGCGGCGATCTCGGCGGCGGCGTTGTCGGTCCACTGCGTGACCATCGCGAACGGGGTCGGCAGGCCGACCAGCCCGGCCAGCAGCGGACGCAGCGCGCGGGCGGCCTGGCCCTCGATGGGCCGGACCCGGCGCAGCGCGGCGGCGGCGGTCTCGGGCCAGGCCAGCATCGCCAGCGCGGCCTTCAGCGGCGGGCCGTCCACCACGACGGTGTCCCACTCCGAGGAGCCCACGGCCGAGGCGATCTCGCGCAGCGCGAGGATGTCCGGCAGGCCGGGGACCGGCCCGAGCTCGGTGGCGTCCGGCGCCGTGAGGCCGGCGGCCGCCAGCGGGCCGGTGAGCAGCTTGGCGAGGTCGACCAGCGCGGTCTCGGTGGCCGCGGCCGGGTCGAAGCGGCGGACGGTGAGGTTGGCCAGCGCGGTGCGGCGGACGGCCGAGGCGTTCGCGGCGCTCGGCTCGCCGGAGTCGTCGGCGTTCCCGGCGTTCCGGGTGTCCTCGGAGCTCGCGGTGACCTCGATGTCCTCTGAGTCTGCGGCGGCGGAGTCTGCGGCGGCCCCGGAGTCCTTCAAGTCGTCGAAGTCGTCGTCGAGGGCGTCATCGATGTCCAGGACGTTTCCGTCCCCGGAGACACCCGACGCGCCGAGCACCGCGGCGAGCTCCCCGGCGTCGGCGACGCCGAGCAGTAAAGTCCGGTGTCCACTGCCCGCGGCCCGCAGCGCGGTCGCCGCCGCCAGGGTCGTGGTGCCCGCGCCGCCGGGGCCGGTGAGGAAGAGCAGCCGCGTCACGCCGAGATCGCCTCGACACGCTTCTTCAGCCCGGACAGCGCGCGGTCGATGATCAGCTTCTCGACCTTGCGCTTGAGCAGGCCGACCATCGGCAGCTTGACGTCCACCGCGAGCTGGTAGGTGACGTGGCTGCCGGCGTCGGTCGCCTCCACCACATAGGAGCCGTCCAGCGCCCGCATCATGTTCGAGGACAGGAGAGTCCAGCGGACCTCAACGTCCGAAGGGTATTCGTAAGCCAGGGTGTGCTCGTCGCGCAGCGCGCCGGCGTCCATGCGGTACCAGGCGCGGGTGGCGCGGCCGGCCTCGTCGCGCTCCTCGATCCGCGCTTCCTTCACTTCTCCGGCCCATTCCGGATAGGACTCGAAGTCGGTGATGACCTGGAGTACGGCCTCTGGCGGGGCCGCGATGTCGATGCTGGACTTGGTGCGCTCGGACATGGCCCGCCTCCTCGCCGTCGGTGGATGCGGCCAAGGCTATCGCGTACGCCACACCTGACGGCCGGTCGAGGGTCGCGGCAGGGCATGATGGTGTCCGACGGCCCTTGCCATGGGCAGGAGTCGTACAGGTTACAAAACAGCATCAAGTACTACCTACCGGTTGGTAATAAGCAGTAGCGTCAGGGCGCGCCTCGACCCCACGCGGCGCCCGGCCGCCCCGTCGTCCGGCCTCGAAGACGAGGAGTCAAGACAACCGTGCGTGAGTTCAGCGTCCCGCCGCTTTACGAGGTCGGCGCCACCGGCAACCTGACCGACGTGGTGCACAACGCGGCCGAGAAGGCCCCGGCCGCGGCGCTGCTGGGCCGCAAGGTCGGCGGCGTATGGCGTGATGTCACCGCCAAGGACTTCCTCTCCGAAGTCACCGCCTTGGCCAAGGGCATCGCCGCCTCCGGAATCGCGGTCGGCGACCGCGTAGCCCTGATGTCCCGCACCCGCTATGAGTGGACGCTGCTGGACTTCGCGCTGTTCGAGGCCGGCGCCGTGGTGGTGCCGGTGTACGAGACCTCCTCGGCCGAGCAGGTCGAGTGGATCCTGTCGGACTCCGGCGCGGTCGCGGTGTTCGCCGAGACCGACGGCAACGCCGCGTGCGTGGAATCCGCTCGCACCGGCCAGACCGGCTCCAGCATCGGCGGCGCGCCGAACGTCCGGCAGGTGTGGACGATCGAGCCGGACAGCGGCAAGGGCGCGGTCGAGGAACTGACCGCGGCCGGCACCGCGATCAGCGACGAGGACCTGGCCGAGCGCCGCCGCGCGGCCACCCCGGAGTCGCTGGCCTCGATCATCTACACCTCCGGCACCACCGGCCGGCCCAAGGGCTGCGTGCTGACCCACGGCACGTTCCTGGCCGAGTGCGAGAACGTGACGCGCATGGCGTCCGCGGCGTTCAACGACTCCGGCTCCACGCTGCTGTTCCTGCCGCTGGCGCACGTGCTGGCCCGGGTCATCCAGACCGCGGCGCTCACCGCGCGGGTGAAGCTGGCGCACTGTTCGGACACCAAGAAGATCGTCGAGGAGCTGGCCGGCTTCAAGCCGACCTTCATCCTGTCGGTGCCGCGGGTGTTCGAGAAGGTCTACAACGGCGCGTCGCAGAAGGCGCACGCCGAGGGCAAGGGCGCGATCTTCGACAAGGCCGCGGCCACCGCGATCGCCTGGTCGCGCGCCGAGTACGCGGGCAAGGTCCCGATGGGCCTGAAGGTCAAGCACGCGGTCTTCGACAAGCTGGTCTACGGCAAGCTGCGCGCGGCCCTGGGCGGCAACGCCACGCTGGCCGTCTCCGGCGGCGCGCCGCTGGGCACCCGGCTGGTCCACTTCTTCCACGGCATCGGCCTGCAGGTCCAGGAGGGCTACGGCCTGACCGAGACGTGCGCGGCGATCACGCTGAACCCGATCGGCAAGGCCCGCCCCGGCACGGTCGGCGTCCCGGTCCCCGGCGCCTCGGTCCGCATCGCCGAGGACGGCGAGATCCTGCTCAAGGGCCCGATGGTGTTCTCCGGCTACTACCACAACGACGCCGCCACGGCCGAGGCCATGCAGGACGGCTGGTTCGCCACCGGCGACATCGGCTCCCTGGACGCCGAGGGCTATCTGTCGATCACCGGCCGCAAGAAGGAGATCCTGGTCACCGCCGGCGGCAAGAACGTCGCCCCGGCCGTCCTGGAGGACCGGATCAACGCCCACCCCCTGGTGAACCTGTCGATGGTGGTCGGCGACAAGCAGCCCTTCATCGGCGCCCTGGTCACCCTGGACCCGGAGTCCCTCCCGACCTGGGCCGCGGCCCACGGCAAGCCGGCGGACTGGACCATCGCCGACGCCGCCGAGGACACCGGCGTCCGCGCCGAGATCCAGAAGGCGATCGACGACGCGAACCGCGCCGTCAGCCACGCCGAGGCGATCAAGAAGTTCGCGATCCTGGGCACGGAGTGGAGCGTCGAGGGCGGGCAGGTGACGCCGTCGATGAAGCTGAAGCGCAACGTGGTCATGCTGGAGAACTCCACGGATGTGGAGGCGCTGTACGCCGGGGTCGGGTCGACGACCGGCTCGTGAGGCAGCTGCCGCGCCGCACGCGCAGAGCGTGAAGGCGCGGAGAACATGAAGGAGGGCGTCCCGGTCGGGACGCCCTTCTTGCTGCCGAAGATCTGGTGATGTGACTCATCGTGGCCGAAGAGCCGCCGGCTACCCCATCTCGCGCGGCGTCATGAGCCGGATGTGGTTGCCGGAGGGGTCGCGGAAGGACGAGTCGCGGCCGTAGAGCTCGTCGCTGGGCTTCTCGATGAACTCCACGCCGCGCTCCACCAGGGCGGCGTAGTCGGCGTCCACGTCCTCGGTGGTCAGGAAGACCGTGCCGGCGAAGCCCTTGCCGGTCAGCTCCTCCACCTTGGCGCGGGTGGCCTCGTCCATGAGCGGCTCGCCGACGATCTTCATCAGCACGATGCTGACGTCCGGCTGGTGCGCGGGGCCCACGGAGAGCCAGCGGAAGTTCCCCATCTCCGGCACCGTGATATCCGCCCGGACCACGAAGCCGAGCTTGTTCGTGTAGAAGTCCAGGGCCACGTCCTGGTCGTGGACCCAGAGCTGAGTGCTGCTGAAGGAGATCATGGGCTCACGCTAGGCCGCCGGGCGGCGCGCCGTCTTCTCGAAACGTCCGGTTCTTCGGCCGTCCGTAGGCGCGCAGCACACAGCCCGGGACCTGCACGAAGTGCGCCGCCGGCGGCGCGGCGGCCCGGTAGGCGGCCGGCGGCAGGCCGTAGACCCGGGTGAAGCTGGTGGTGAACGACCCGACGCTGGTCAGCCCGACCGCGCAGCAGATGTCGGCGACGGCGTAGTCGGTGTGCCGCAGCAGCGCCGCGGCCCGCTCCAGGCGCCGGGTGAGCAGGTAGGCGTGCGGCGACTCCCCGAAGGCGCGCCGGAACTCCCGCGAGAAGTGCGCCCGCGACAGCCGCGCCGCCGCCGCGAGGTCGGCGACGGTCAGCGGCTCGGCGTAGCGCGCGTCGGCGAGGTCTTTGGCGCGCTGCAGGTGGCGGGCGGGAGGGACGGGGGCCACGCTGCGAGGGTAGCGCCGGGCACCGACACGCGCCGCCTCGCGCGCAGGTGCGCCGACGTGCGCCGCCCAGCGCCCGCCGATACCGTGACTGGCATGGTCGACAAGCCCGCCGAGCAGCACGGAGCGGGCTCGGACCCGGCCGGTGCTCCGGACCCCGCCGGTGCCGGCGCCGGCCCGGCCCCCGTCGCCGACCCGATGATCCGGGTCCACGACGCCACCGAGCACAACCTGCGCCACGTCGACGTGGCGGTGCCGCGCGACCGGGTCGTGGCCTTCACCGGGGTGTCGGGGTCGGGCAAGTCCTCGCTGGCGTTCGCGACCGTCTACGCCGAGGCCCAGCGCCGCTATCTGGAATCGGTGGCCCCCTACGCGCGGCGCCTGATCGAGCAGGCCGGCGCGCCGCGGGTCGGCGGTATCAGCGGTCTGCCTCCGGCGGTCGCGCTGCGGCAGCAGTACGGCGCGGGCAGCGCGCGCTCCAGCGTCGGGACCGTCAGCCGGGTGTCGAACGTGCTGCGCATGCTCTACTCGCGCGCCGGCACCTATCCGGCGGGCGCCGAGCCGGTCGACTCCGACTGGTTCTCCCCCAACACCGCCGCCGGCGCCTGCCCGACCTGCCACGGGCTCGGCCGCCGGTACACCGTGGACGAGGACCGGCTGGTCGGCGATCCGGAGCTGAGCATCCGCGAGGGAGCGGTGGCTGCCTGGCCCGGGGCGTGGCAGGGCAAGAACTACCGGGACATCCTCGGCGAGCTGGGCATCGACATCGACGCGCCGTTCCGGACGCTGCCCGCCGAGCGGCGGCACTGGCTGCTGACCACCGAGGAGCAGCCGGTCGTGACGGTGCATCCGGTGCGGGAGGCGCATCGGATCACCCGTCCTTATCAGGGCACATACATGTCGCCCAAGAGCTGGGTGCTGCACACCTACGCCACCACCAAGAGCGCGTCGCTGCGCGCCAAGGCCGCGTCGTTCCTCACCGAGGAGCCGTGTCCGACGTGCGAGGGGCGCCGGCTCAACCGCTTCGCGCTGAGCATCACCATCGCCGGGGTCGATATCGCCGAGGCCACCGCGCTCCCCCTGACCGAGCTGGCCGATCTGCTGCGCCGGGCCCGCGTCCATCCCGACACCGCCGCGCTGTCGCCGGAGCGCCGTCAGGCCGCCGAAGCGCTGATCGGCAACCTGGAGGAGCATCTCAAGACCCTGACCGAGCTCGGCCTGGGCTACCTGGGTACCGACCGCACGACTTCCACGCTGTCCGGCGGCGAGTTCCAGCGGCTGCATCTGGCCACACAATTGGGCAGCGGGTTGTTCGGCGTCCTGTATGTGCTCGACGAGCCCTCCGCCGGTCTGCACCCGGCCGACACCGAACTGCTGCTGACCGCGTTGCAGCGGCTGCGCGCCGCCGGGAACTCGGTGTTCGTGGTCGAGCACAATCCGCGGGTGATCGCCGACGCCGACTGGATCGTGGACCTCGGGCCGGGGGCCGGCACGCATGGCGGCCGGGTCCTTTACAGCGGACCGGAAACCGGGCTGAAGGACGTCGCCGAATCGGCCACCGCGCGCTACCTGTTCGGGGACGCGCCGAGCATCCGGCCGGACACGGTCCGGGCGCCGTCCTCGTGGCTGACGCTGTTCGACGTCACGCGGCACAACCTCGAACGGCTGACCGTCCGTTTCCCGCTCGGCACGCTGACCGCCGTCACCGGCGTCTCCGGCTCCGGCAAGTCGACGCTGGTCGGCCAGGTCCTGGCGGCGACCGTGCGGGACCACCTCGGCACCCCGGCCGCCGCGGACGTCTCGGACGTCTCGGACGCCGACCGGGACGGCTCGCAGGACGAAGCGGCCGCGCTGGACGACGACCGGATCGTCGCCGTCCCGAAGGCCGACGGGCTGGACGCCGTGCAGCGCCTGGTGCAGGTGGACCAGAAGCCGATCGGCCGGACGCCGCGCTCGAACCTGGCGACATACACCGGGCTCTTCGACGCGGTGCGCAAGCTATTCGCGGCTCAGCCGGTGGCCAAGGAGCGCGGATACACGGCCAGCCGCTTCAGTTTCGCCCGCCCGTCTCCCACCACCGCCCGTTACGGAGACGCTTCGCGCCACAGTGACATTCGCGACGGCCGCTGCCCGAACTGCCAGGGCGAGGGCGTGGTGAGCGTCGAACTCCTCTTCCTGCCGACCGAATCCGCGCCGTGTCCGGTATGCCACGGCGCGAGGTACAACCCCGAGACGCTCCAGGTGCTCGTCGCCGGCAAGTCGGTCGCGGACGTGCTCGCGCTGAGCGTCGAGGACGCGCTGGGCTTCCTGGACCGGCTGCCGGCCGCGCACCGCATCCTGCGCCTGCTCGACGACATCGGCCTGGGCTACCTCACCCTCGGCCAGAGCGCCACGACGCTGTCCGGCGGCGAGGCCCAGCGGATCAAGCTGGTCAGCGAGCTGCACCGGGCACGGCGCGGCCACACCCTGTACCTGCTCGACGAGCCGACCAGCGGACTGCACCCGGCCGACGCCGACCTGCTGCTGGCGCGATTGCAGGAACTCGTCGACCAGGGCAACACGGTGATCGTGGTCGAGCACGACATGCGCGTCGCGGCGGCCGCGGACTGGCTGCTGGACCTCGGACCCGGCGCCGGTGCCGACGGCGGCCGGATCGTCGCCGAGGGGACGCCGGCCGAAGTATCCGGTGGCGGATCCGGGCACACAGCGCGATTCTTGGCTGCGCACGCCTCTTAGAGGTTTGCCCATACCTCTTAGAGGGCTTAGAGAGGATTGAGTATTTTGCAGCAAGTCCGACTGGGCCGTACCGGCCTGAAAGTCTCGCGCCTGTGCCTGGGCATGATGAGCTACGGAAGCCCGCAGTCCCGGGCCTGGATCCTGCCCGAGGACTCGGCGCTCCCCTTGGTCGCCCGCGCCGTCGAGGCCGGGATCACGTATTTCGACACCGCCGACATGTACTCCGGCGGCGCCAGCGAGGAAGTGACCGGCCGCATCCTGCCGAAGCTGTTCGCCGACCGCGAGGACTACGTCCTGGCCACCAAGGTCTTCTTCCCGACCGGCACCGGCCCGAACGACGCCGGCCTGTCCCGCAAGCACATCATGGCCTCCATCGACGCCTCCCTGCGCCGCCTCGGCGCCGACTACGTGGACCTGTACCAGATCCACCGCTGGGACCGCGAGACCCCGATCGAGGAGACGATGGAGGCGCTGCACGACGTGGTGCGCGCCGGAAAGGCCCGCTACATCGGGGCGTCGAGCATGGCGGCGTGGCAGTTCGCCAAGGCGCAGCACACCGCGGACCTGAACGGCTGGACCCGCTTCGTCTCGATGCAGAACCACTACAACCTCGTCTACCGCGAGGAGGAGCGGGAGATGATCCCGCTGTGCCTGGACCAGGGCGTCGCGGTCCTGCCCTGGAGCCCGCTGGCGCGCGGCCTGCTCGCCGGCGCCCGCAGCCGCGCCGGGGACGCGACCACGACGCGCTCCACGAGCGACCCGTTCGCCTCAGAGCTCTACAACACCGGCGACTTCCCGGTCGTGGACGCGGTGGAGGCCATCGCCGCGGCGCGGAGCGTCCCGCCGGCGCAGGTGTCGCTGGCCTGGCTGCTGAGCCGGCCCGGCGTCACGGCACCGATCTTCGGGGCGACGAAGCCGCACCACATCGACGACGCGGTGGCCGCCCTGGCGATCGAGCTGACGGAGGAGGAGGTCGCCGCGATGGAGGCGCCTTATCGGCCGCGCGGGCCGGTGGTGCCGGACTACATCTGAGACCTGACTACATCTGAGAGAGGCTGGCCGGGCGTGGTGGGGGGGAAACCCGATGCGCCCGGCTTGCCGGTCCGGCGCCTTCAGCCCTCCGGATCCGCGCCCATCCCGAAGAAGTCGTGGATCGGCCGCACCTCGACCGCCACCACATGGAAGTCGAGCACCCGCGAAGCGATTTCCCGAGCCCGCTCAGCACTCTCACATTCGAGCACGTAGTAAGCCGTCAGGTGCTCGCCGGCCTCCGCGAACGGCCCTTCGGCGGCGGCCGGCTCGGCATCGGGCTGCCAGCGCAGCGTCGTGGTGTCCTTCGGGAACACCAGGCCCGCGCCGTTCAGCAGTTCGCCGGTCTGGCCCAGGTCCGTGTGCAGCGCCTCGTGGCGCGCGAAGACGTCGGCGCGCTGCTCCGGCGTCATCGCGGCGGTGGTGGCCGGGTCGGCGTACATCAGGACCATGAATTTCATGCCGCGACTTTAGCCGCGGGGTCCAACAGGCGGCGGAGGATCTCCGCGATGGAGTCCCACTGCCATTTCTCCTCGACCCAGGCGCGGCCGCGCTCGCCCATCGCCTTGGCCTTGGCCGGGTCTTTCAGCAGTTCGACGCAGCGCGCCGCTGTGCGCTCGATCGAGTCGCCGGGGACGACGTAGCCGGTCTCGCCCTCCAGGACCGCTTCCGGGGCGCCGCCGCTGTCGCCGGCGATCACCGGCAGACCTACTGCCGAGGCCTCCAGGTAAACGATGCCCAGGCCCTCCACGTCCAGGCCGTAGCGGCGAGTGCGGCACGGCATCGCGAAGACGTCGCCGACCGCGAACAAGGTCGGCAGCTTCTCCCACGGGACCGAGCCGGTGAAGACCACGTGCTCGGCCACGCCCTCGGAGACGGCCAGCTTCTGCAGCGTCTCCTTGTACGGCCCGCCGCTGCCGATCAGCAATGCCGCGCCGGGGACCTGCTGGCGGATCAGCGGCAGGGCCCTGATCAGAGTGTCCTGGCCCTTGCGGGGCACCAGGCGGGAGACGCACGCCACCACCGGGCGGCCGGCCAGGCCCAGGGCCGCGCGCATCTCGGCGGCGCCGGCCGGATTCGGGTGGAACATGTCGACATCCACGCCCGGCGTCAGCTGCACCATCCGGGCCGCGGCGGCCGGGGTCAGGGCCTTGGCGATGCGGGCCCGGTGGTACTCGTTGAGGTAGGTGACGCAGTCCACCTGGTCGGCGATCTTGCGCAGCAGGTCACGGGCGCCGGGAAGCTTGGCCCAGCCGGACTCGTGCCCGTGCGTCGTGGCCACCAGCCGCCGCACCCCGGCCTTGCGCAGCGCGGGCGCCATCAGGCCCAACGGCGCCGCGGCGCCGAACCACACCGACTCCGCGCCGATCTCCTTGGCGATCTCCACGGCCCGCTTGGTGCGGTCCGGGGTCGGGAGCAGCATGCCGGTCTTCTCGCGGATCACGCGGTGCTTCTGCTTGGCGTCGAACTCGCGGCAGCGCGCCGGGTCGCCGTGCCAGGAGGACGCGTAGACCACGGTCTGCTCGGCGGGCAGCCGCTCGACCATGTTCTGCACGAACTGCTGGATCCCGCCGGGCCGGGGCGGGTAGTCGTTGGTGACCACGAGAATCGTCAAAATAGCGCCTTCCAGCCCAGGTCACCCTGCAACAGCCCGATAACCCAACGGAGTTTATCCGGTACCGGCGCCCGCCTTTGACGCGCCGGGCCGAGCGGCGCGCGGGCACCGGTGCGCGGCCGATTAGGATGGCAGCCACCATGAGGATCGCCCGCCGTCAGCCCGTCGTCCCCTGGTACGCCGCCACCCGCGCGCTGATGCTCCTGCTGGCCCTGAACGTCCTGCCGTACTTCAACCGCGGCGCGGTCACCGGCGACGTCAGCACCTACCTCGGGTGGATCAACGGGCCGTTCGACCAGGGGAAGTACCCCGTCGACGATCAGATGTGGCAGTACCCGCCGGGCGCCGCCGCTCCCCTGCTGCTGCCGCACTGGCTGCCCGGCAGCTACTACGTGCTGTTCTTCCTGATGTGCCTGATCGCCGACATCGCGGTGTTCTGGATGCTGCTGCGGGCGGCGAAGCGCGCCGACCCGGACAAGTCTTCCCCGGCCGGCCCCTGGCTGTGGACCCTCGGCGTCGCCGCCATCGGGCCGATGGCCTACGGCCGCTACGACCTGGTGGTCACGGCCTTCGCCGTCGCCGCGCTGACCGTGACGCTGCGCTCCAAGCGCTCCACGGCCGTCGCGCGCGGCGTCCTGATCGGCTTCGGCGCGTTCCTCAAGCTCTGGCCCGCGGCCTTCCTGTTCGGCGCGCCCAAGCGCCGCAACGGCCGGCAGCTGGTCGGCGTCGCGGCGGCCACGGCCGTGGTGCCGACGCTGGCGCTGGAGCTGTTCTTCCCGGGCGTGTTGTCCTTCCTGACCAACCAGAAGACCCGCGGCATCCAGCTGGAGTCGGTGTTCGCCACGCCGTTCGTGGCCGGCCGGTGGTTCGGCTGGTCCGGAGGGGTCACGAACACGCACGGCGCCTACGAGTTCATCGGCCCGGGCGTGCCCCTGGCCGGCAAGGCGGCGTTGCTGTCGACCGCCGTCAGCTTCGCGGTCCTGCTGCTGATCCGGCGGCGCGCGGCCGTGCGCGGCGGCTTCCCGTTCCCGGCGATGCTGGCCGACGTCGGGTTCGCCGCGGTGCTGGTCGCCGTGGTCACCAGCCGCGTGCTCTCGCCGCAGTACCTGGTGTGGCTGCTCGGGGTGGCGGCCGTGTGCCTGACACGCCGCGAGACCCTGATGCGCGCCCCGGCCTGGCTGGTCCTGGCCGCGGTCTCGGTGACCCAGCTGATCTTCCCGCTCTTCTATCACACGCTGCGCCTCGGCCAGGTCTACTCCGGCATGATCCTGATCGGGCGCAACGCGGTGCTGGTCGTCGCGGCGGTGCTGGCGCTGCGCGCGCTGTGGCGCGCGACCGGCAAGGCGCTGGACGGCGCGCCGGCCCCGGCCTCAGGAGTGCTTTTTGGCGAGGATCGCGGTCACCGTGTGCGCCTCGTTCAGGACGAAGGCGCGCCACTTGGCGGTGAACTCGGCGGTGGTGGTGCCGAGCACGGTCCGGAAAGCGTGGTCGACGGGGTCGGCGGTCCCGGCCGGGGCGGTGCCGACCGCCTTGTAGAAGGCGACTAGCTTCGCCTGCCCGTACTTCTGGGCGATCAGCGCGCACGCCAGGTTGCTGATCTGGTACGTCCGCGACACCGAGTCCCCGGAGCCGGCGAAGTCGTCGGTGGCCGGCAGGTCCTTCGGGGTCCAGCCGCTCTGCGCGACCGCGTTCGCCAGTTCCTCGAACCGCCGGTCGACCGAGATCGACGAGCCGAGGTAGCCGCTGTAGTCGGCGGCCCCCTCCGAGAGCCACAGCGGCACCGCCGAGGTGGTCCAGGCACGGGTGGCGACGTGCGTGAGCTCGTGGTCGAAGAAGAACTGCCAGGCGTCCGGCGCCTCGCCGTCGAAGGCGTCCGGGTTGACCAGCACCCGGCTGGCCGGGGCCGCCGTCAGCGCCTGGCCGCCCTCGCCGGCGGTGATCGCGACGACGCCGGCCAGGCTTCCGGCGGGGCTGTCGAGCAGGGTCTCGACCTGGGCCTGGTTCATCGGGACCTCGACCACGACGGTCCCCTTCCAGCCCGCCGCGCCCCACACCGTCGCGGCCTTCGCGGCCGCGTGGTCGGCCAGGTCGGCGAACGGCTTGAGCCGCTCCTGGCCGCCGAGGCCGATGATCAGCGAGCGTGAGCCCTGGACCACCGAGACCGGGCCCTGGTCCCAGATTTGGGTGTCGGGATGAAGACCCGCGGCGGATCCGTCGCCGCCGGAGGAGATCAACCACTTCCCGCCGCGCTCGACGAACGTCAGGTACCGCGTGTCGGTCACCGGCCTGTAGTCCACGCCGGAGAGCTCGTAGGACTCGGTCACCTGGTACAGGTGCGGCACCCCGGCCCGCTTCGCCGTGCTCTGGTCGGCGGCCAGCGTCAGGCTCCAGGAGGCCAGCGGCAGCGCCGTGAGGTTGTCGAAGACCTGCGCGTCGGCACTCTTGTAGCCGCCGTCGGCGTCGGTGGCCAGGTAGGCGGCCTTGTCGTGGGCGGCGACGGCGGCGTCGCGGGCGGCCAGGGTGGCGGCCGCGGCGGCCCGGACCTGCGGCTCGGGCGGGGCGGCCTGCGCCGAGGACGTCATGGCGCAGCGCGCGACGACGACCGCGATGACCACGGCGAGCAGCGCGGCGCCGGCGCGCAGCCGTCCGCTGCCCCACCGGCCGTCGCCGAGCCACGCGCCGCCCAGCGGTCCGGCACCGGGACGGAACGCTGTCCCGTCCGGTCGCCGCAGCCTCGGTATGCCCGCCATAGCGGACCATGCTAAGCCTTGGCGACGACCGTCCCGCGCCGTCCGGAGCCGTCCGACCGTCCCGCGGGCAGCGACGCCCACCTGCTGCTCTAACCCACAGTCACCGGCAGCGTGTCCATTCCTCGGAGGTTGATCCGGCCGTTCCACACCGGCTCCCCGGCCAGCGCCAGGCCCGGGAACCGCGCGGCCAGCCGCTCGATCGCGACCCGGCCCTCCAGCCGGGCCAGCGCCGCGCCGAGGCAGTGGTGCGGGCCGCCGCCGAAGGCGACGTGGTTGCGGGCGTTGGACCGGTCCAGCCGCAGCTCCTCGGCGTCCGGGCCCCAGTAGGACTCGTCGCGGTTGGCCGAGGACAGGCCGGCGACCACGAACGCGCCCTTCGGGATCACCGTGCCCCGGACCTCGTACGGTTCCAGGATGACCCGCCGCGACAACTGCACCGGGCTGTCGTAGCGCAGCAGCTCCTCCACGGCGTTGGCGGCCGCCTCCGGCGTCTCCCGCAGCTTCTTCAGCTCGTCGGGGTGGGTCAGCAGGGCCAGCGTGCCGTTGCCGATGAGGTTGACGGTGGTCTCGTGGCCGGCCACGTACAGCAGCACGACCTGCGCGATGAGCTCCTCGTCGGAGAGCCGGTCGCCGTCCTGCTCGGCGGCGATGAGCGCGGTCAGCAGGTCCCCGCCCGGGCGCTCGCGCTTGTAGGCGATCAGGCCCCGGACGATGTCCTGCATCTCCAGCCGCGCGCTGTTGATCTCCATCAGGAGCTCCGGATCGCCGATCGGCTCCAGCGTGCGGACCAGCAGCCCGCTCAGGGCCCTGATCCGCGCGTGGTCGGCGTCGGGGATGCCGAGCATCCGGGATATCACCGCGAACGGGATCGGGAAGGCGAGCGTCCCGATCAGGTCCGCGGTCCCGTTCCCGCTCCCCTCCTCGGCCAGCCGGTCCAGAGCCGCGTCGACGAGTTCGGTGACGAACGGCTCCAGCGCGGCCACCGAGCGCGGCGTGAACACCTTGGACACCAGGCCGCGCAGCCGGGTGTGGTCCGGCGGGTCGCGGTCGAGCATCGACATGCCGTAGGCGTCGACGGTGTCCCCGGTCACCGGGGCGGCGGCCGCGATCATCGCGTCGGCCTGCAGCCGCGCCGTGCTGCCCTCCGCGGAGTTGCGGTAGTCGACGGAGTTCCCCGAACGCAGCAGCGCGGAGACGTCGTCGTGCCGGGACAGCATCCAGAAGCCGAAGGGGTGCGAGTGCACCGGCTCGACGGCCCGGAGCCGGCGGTAGGCCGGATACGGGTCGTCGCTGAACCCCGGCTCAAACGGGTTGAAGAGCGGTTCGAGATCGGTCATGCGGACTCACCTCGCCTCTCCCGAGTCCGGGCGGGCCTCGGGCGGCCCTTCGGATACTCAGTGTCGGAAACATACGCTGTGTATGTCGTATGCTCTGGGCATGTCCGGTGTCAAGAGCAGGCGCGAGCAGTACTCCGAAGCGACTCGCGCGGCCCTGCTGGCGGCCGCCGCGCGCCGCTTCGCCCAGCACGGCTTCGCCGGCACCGCCCTGGAGGACGTCGCGGCCGACATCCAGGCCACCCGCGGCGCGGTCTACCACCACTTCGCGAACAAGACCGCGCTGTTCCGCGCGGTACACGAACAGACCGAGGCCGAGATGCTCCAGCGGGTCGAGGCCGCCGCCGCGCTGCACGCCGACGACGTCCGCGCCGCCGCCGAAGCCGCGCTGAACGAGTTCCTGGAGTGCTGCTGCGAACCGGAGTACGGGCGCCTGGTCTGGCAGGAGGCGCCGATGGCGCTGGGCTGGTCGGAGTGGAAGGCCAGCGAGGAACAGTTCGCCTTCGGACTGATCGAGCGGACCATCAAGGCCCTGATCGACGCCGGGGCGCTGCCGCCGCTGCCGGCCCGCACCATGGCGCGCGCGGTGTTCCACCTGCTCGGCGCGGCCGGGATCGAGCTGGCGCTGACCCCGGAGGCGGACAAGGCCCGGGTGAAGGACGAGTACGCCCAGGTGCTGCGGTACATGCTCGGCGACAAGGCCTGATGTAATCGGGCCATGACCGAGCTCATCGGGAAGAACGGCACGTGGACCTTCGACGGCGCCGTGCTGCGCGTCGTCCCCGGCCACGAGAAGGACGTCGCGCGGCTCCGCTCGGCCCTCGGTGAGATCGCGGTACCGCTGGAGGCATTGGCCGGAATCGCTTTCGAAGCCGGCAAGAAGACCAAGAACGGCGCGGGCCGCATCCGTCTGCGCCTGCGCGCCGGCGCCGACCCCCTGCTCCAGGCCTGCGGCGGCCGCCTCGCCGACGAAGCCGATCCCTACCAACTGGAAGTCCCCGCCGAACGCGGCGGCGTCGCGGAGTACTTCGCCGACGAGGTACGCGACGCACTGAGCGTGGCGCAGATCCCCGCCGAGCCGGCCGACCGCTACCTGATCACCCCGCCACCGGTACCGATTTCGGCCAACGGACAAGACGGGACCGGCTCCTTCGACGGCGAAACCGTCCGCCTGGAGTGGGGCTGGCTGGCCGACGGGAAGAAGCGCACTGCCGGCAACCGCGCCTGGCCGCTGGCGGCACTGGAGGCCGTGGAGTGGCGGCCGGCGGTCGGGATGGACTGGGGCTGGATCCGCTTCCGGGTACGCGGCGACGCCGGAATCGTCTCGGCGAATCCCCGCCTGGACCCGAACTGCCTGGCCCTGTGGGGGACCAAGAAGGAGAGCGGGAACAGCGCGGTGCTTGCCGCCGCGATCGTCGGACGGATGGCGCACCCGAATGCGACCCCTGAGGCGCCCGCGACCGTCGCCGCAGCAGCCCCCGACCACGACGCGCTGCTGCGTCGGCTGCGGGAGCTGGGCGAGCTGCGCCGCGACGGGGTGCTGACCGACGAGGAGTTCGCTATGGCGAAGCAGGCTGTGCTGAGGCAGATGTAGGGGCGCTGAGCAGGTCTCACGCGCTCGGCTCGGCTCGGCTCGGCTCAGCGGCTCAGCAGCTCAGGGCGTTGCGGACATCGGCCGGCGCCCCTCTGACCACGCCCTCGCAGAGCGAGGTTCCGAGGTCGACCGCCTGCCAGCCGGCGCCGTCGTATTCGTACACGACCGAGGCGTTGCCGTAGGACGTTGAGGTGAAGCGGCCCGCGGCCCAGCCGTCGTCGCACTTCAGCACTGTGACCTTCGCGTCGGAGGGCATCGTGCCGCCGTTCTTCTGCTTGGCGAGGTCGTAGGCCTCCTTGTCGCCGAGGCAGCTCGGGCTCACCGAGGTCGGCGCCTCGGTCTTGGTGCCGGTGCTGGTGCCGGTACGGTCGCTGCCGGCGGTGCTGGAGTCGGCGGTCGAGGGCGCGGGGGCGGTCGTCGCGTCCGTCGAGTCCGTCCCGCCGGTCGCGTCCGTCTCGGAGGGGGCGAGCGAGGGCCCCGCCGAGTCCGAGGTGTCCGACTCCGAAGGACTCGCGACCGGCGCGGAGGCGGACACCGGCGGACTCGCGGCGGTCGGCGACCCGCCGGATCCGGTGGCGACCACGGCCGCCGCCGTCCCGCCGACGGCGAGCGCCGCCACGGCCAGGACCGCCGTCAGGGCGCGGCGCGGTCGGCGGTCGCGTCCGCCGCCCTGGCTCGCGGCGGTCAGATCTTCCGGGACCTGGGAGCCGAACGCCGTCGGGGGCTCGGGCGGCCGTGCGCCGGTGGTGGATATCGGATCCTCCGGCAGCATCGGCACCACCGCCACGTCCGGCGAGGCGCCGCCGTCGCGCAGTGCCTCGACGACGGCTCGGTCCTGCTCGGCGATCAGCGCGTGCACGGCCTCGGGCCAGGTGCGGGTCACCGCCGGCACGTCGCCTATGAGCGCCAGGACCTGCTCGGGCGTCGGACGGTCGGCGGGGTCCTTGGCCAGGCAGGCCGCGATGACCTCGCGCAGCTGCTCGGGCACCGCCCGCAGGTCCGGCTCGGCGTGGACCACGTTGTAGAGCGTGGCCGGGGTCGAGGCGCCCATGAACGGCTCGATGCCGGTGCACGCCATGTACACCACCGCGCCGAGGGAGAAGATGTCGCTGGCCGGGCTCAGGGCCTTGCTCTGGGCCTGCTCCGGCGACATGTAGCCGGGCGAGCCGACCAGATAGCCGGTGTGCGTCAGCTCGCTGGTGGTGCCGTCGGTCACGCGGGCCACGCCGAAGTCGATGACCCGCGGCCCGTCGGCGGCCAGCAGCACGTTGGAGGGCTTCAGGTCGCGGTGCACGAGCCCGACCGCGTGGATCTCGCCGAGCGCCGTGGCCAGCCCGGCGGCCAGCCGCGCGGCGTTCTCCGGCGGCAGCGGCCCGGCGGCCTCGATGGCCTGCCGCAGCGAGGGGCCGGGCACGAACACCGTCACCAGCCACGGGATCTCGGTCTCCACGTCGGCGTCGACCACCGGCGCGGTGTAGGCGCCGGACACCCGCCGCGAAGCGGCCACCTCGCGCCGGAACCGCTCCCGGAACCCGGGCTCCTCGACATGCTGGACGTGCACCAGCTTGAGCGCCACAAGCCGCCCGTCCGGCGCTCCGGCCAGGAAGACCCGCCCCATACCGCCCCGCCCGAGCTGGGCGAAGATCCGGTAGGGTCCGATCCGCCGCGGATCCGGCACCCCCAGTGGCTTCATAGACGCCCACCCTAAAGGGCATGCTTTCCCGGAGGGAAACGCCAGGGGGCAAATCCGGGATCGGGCATCGCGCGAACCTGGTGGTCGTCGGGCAAGACGTTGTTGAGGTTCACCCCATCAGATCGCCGACCGCTTCAACCACCGCGTCCGGCCGCTCCATCACCAGCGTCACGTGCCCGACCCCCTCGACGCGCCGGTTCTCACCCCGGGTGAAGGACGCGGCCAGCTCGTCGTACAGCCGCACCTTGCCGGCCGTCTCGGCGGCCAGCAGGTCCTCCGGCATGCCCGCCGAGACCGCGCGCTTGAACGCGTCGACATCCATCGCGGTCAGGACGATCGTGGGAACGTCCGGGACGGCGTCCGCGACAGCGCGCATCTCCTCGCCGAGCGCCTTGACGTTCGAGGCCTCCTGGAGGCCGACGCGCAGCCAGGCTGGGTGGACGTGGTTGGCGGCCAGCGGATCGCGGACCTCGGCCGGGAAGTCCGCCATGGCGTCCCGGAACAGGCCCCGATAGAAGTCCCTGATCTGTATATATTCTTCGGAAACCCGCGGGATCTCATCGGGCACGACACTGTCCGGGTCGAAGGCGTCCCAGAGGTCGGTCAGCTCCTTGGGCATGTACTTCCGGAAGTCCTCGTGGCCGGGCTCGACCAGGACCAGGGCCGAGACCCGGTCGGGGTGGCGGGCCGCGAAGTAGCGCGCGTACAGGCCGCCGAGCGAGTGGCCGACCAGGATGCAGGGCCCGGTGACCCCCGACGCATGCAGCAGTCCCTCCAACTCGTCGGTGACCTCGCGCAGGCTGCGCGGCAGCTCCACGTCGCGGTCGCTCCAGCCGGTCCCGCCGCGGTCGTAGCCCACGACGGTCGCGAACTGGGCGATCCCCTCCTGTACGCGCCACATGTCCAGGCCCACCGAGCCGCCGCCGGGCAGCAGCACTACGGTCACCTCCCCCGAACCGCTGCGGTACGTCTGCAAACCGTGGCCGTGCACTTCGCAGCGCCGGCCGAGCGGCGCGGGCAGCTCGGTGTCATCCGGACCGGTCATCGTGGGCTCCCCTCGTTCTGCATTCCCAACTATGGGAACGGTACCAGATATGGAACCATGCAGCCCGTGGACACGCTCACGCTCCTCCTGCACCCCGTCCGGCTCCGCATCGTGCACGCCATGGCCGGCGGTCGGACCCGCACCACGGCCGAGCTGTGCGAGCAGCTGGCCGACGTCCCGAAGACGACGGTGTACCGCCACGTCGGCCTGCTCGCCGACGGCGGCGTCCTGGACGTGGTCGGCGAACAGCGCGTCCACGGCGCCGTCGAACGCCGCTACCGCATGCGCGACACCCGGGCCCGCATCAGCGCCGAGGACGCCGCCGGAATGAGCGTCGAGGACCACCGCCGGTCCTTCGCCGCCGCCGTCGCCGCCCTGCTCGCGGCGTTCAACGGCTACCTCGACGGCGACGGCGCCGACCCCACCGCCGACTCGGTCGGCTATCGCCAGATCCCGTTGTGGCTCAGCCCTGCAGAGCTCGCGGAGATGGTCGAAGAGCTGCGGGCCGGCATCGTCTCGCGCGCCGGGAACGAGCCGGCGCCGGATCGCAGCCTGTATCTGCTCAGCCCGATCTTCTTCCCGATCGAGAAGGCCGCGGGCGCCGGTCCCGTCAGCTGATCGGCACGTCGGCGGGCGCGGCGGCGCCCGCGATCACCGCGAGCCGCAGCTTGGTCTCGTCCTCGCTGCCCGGCGCCGCGGTCATGACGACGATCTTCAGCTCGGTGTCGCCGTCCCCGAGGACATCGCAGTTCACCGTGACCGCGCCGACCGAGGGATGCTCGATCCGCTTGTGGTCCTCGCGATGCGCGCCCACCACGCCGGCGGCCCACAGCTCGGCGAAGCGCGCGTTGCCGGCTTCCAGGTCGGCGATCAGGGCGGCCAGGCGGGGATCCTTCGGGAACCTCCCCGTCGCGCGCCGCAGATCGGCGACGACAGCGTGCTCCACGCCGTCGGGATCCGATTCGATCACCGGCCAGTGCGCGAGCCGCGCGGACTCCGCTCCGGCACCGGCACCGGCGGCCACCGGGAACTTGCCGCGCGCGAAGTTCCGCAAGCGCGGCGATACCTCCGCGGGATCGCCCAGCAGCGCGGCCCAGCCGCGATTCCACCAGACCAGCTCCCAGTCGGCGGCGAACACCGCGACCGCCGTGTCCCCGAGGCGGCTGAGCACCCGGTGCACGCCGGGCGGGATGTGGTCGCTGATCATGCCGTCCGCCGGCGCTACCAGGCGGGCCAGGCGGTACAGGTGGTCGCGTTCGGCGACCGTCAGTTGCAGCGCCCGGGCCAGCGCGGCGACCACCGGGGCCGAGGGCGTCGTGGCCCGGCCCTGCTCGAGCCGGACCAGATAGTCCACCGACACGCCGGCCAGGTCGGCGAGCTCCTCGCGCCGCAGGCCCGCGGCCCGCCGCGCCCGCCCCGAGGGCAGCGCCACCGCCGACGGCGGCAGCCGGTCCCGCCAGATGCGGATCGTCGCGCCGAGGTCGGCCGCCGGTGGAATGCTCACGGTTACATCCTCGCTCGCCACCGCAGCGTGCGGCAGGTCCAAGGGTGGTACCGCTGTTCCTACCGTTGAGGCGATCCTGGCCGACGCCTCACCCCGGGGCAGACCATGAAGCCATGGCAATCATCTTCATCACCGGAGCCAACAAGGGACTCGGCCACGAGGCCGCCCGGCGCCTCATCGGCCTCGGACACACGGTGCTGCTCGGGGCACGCGACGCGGAGCGGGGCCGGCAGGCCGCCGACGCGCTCGGCGCGCGCTTCGTCCGGATCGACGTGACCGACGACGCCTCGGTCACCGCCGCCGCCGCGGATGTCGCCGCCCGCGAGGGCCGGATCGACGTGCTGGTCAACAATGCCGGGATCAACCACCGGAACAGCGACCCGGAGACCATCACCGGCGCCGACGCGCTGCGGGTGTTCGACACGAACGTGGCCGGCGTTGTGCGCGTGACGTCGGCGTTCCTGCCGCTGCTCCGCAAGGCCGAGGACCCGGCGATCGTCAACGTCAGCAGCGGCATGGGATCCCTGGCCTTCACCCACGACCCGGACCGGGTCGAGTCCACGGCGATCGCGCCGCTCTACGCCGCCTCCAAGAGCGCTCTGACGATGCTCACCACGATGTACGCGAAGGCGCTGCCCGACATCCGCGTCAACGCCGCCGACCCCGGCTACACGGCGACCGATCTGAACAGACACCACGGGACGCAGACGGTCGCCGAGGGGACGGACGCGATCGTCGCGCTGGCCACTGAAGGGCCGGGCGCGGGCTCGGGGCGGTTCGTGGACCGCGAGGGCGACATCGGTTGGTGAGCCGCGCCGGGCTGAGCCGGGCTCAGCCGACCCCCACGGTCTGCTTGTCCGGCTCGATGAGCAGCACGACCCGGTCCATGCTCCGGTCGTAGGGCTGACCGATGTACTTCATCGCGATCGGGTCGATGATCTCCCAGGCCGCGTCGCCCTCGATCCACTCCACGACGCGGCCGCGGATCGCGACCGGCACGTTGGGCGCGTCGACCGGGGTGAAGGAGAGGGCGACGCGGGGATCGCGGCGCATGTTGCGGGCCTTGGGGCTGTCCGGGCCGGTGAGGATCGCGATGCGGTCGCCGTGCGGGGCGGCCCAGATGGTGACGGAGTGCGGGGCGCCGTCGGGCAGGATCGTCGCCAGGTGCACGAGCGGGGCGGCGTCCAGGATGCGGCGGATTTCCGGGTCGAGCGTCATTTCTGCACCTCGTATCGCAAGTGGGTGACGCCGGGAGCCGGGACGGCCTCGACGAGGGTCAGCCGGATGTGCTGCGGCAGCTCCTGGAAGAAGGGGCGGCCGCCGCCGAGCAGCACCGGCACCTGGTGCAGGATCAGCTCGTCGACCAGGCCTTCCTTGAGCGCCGCGGTCACCACGCCGCCGCCCATCAGGCCGATGTCCTTGCCGCTCTTGCCGTCCTTGCTGTCCTTGCCGTCCTTGCCGCCGGCCAGTTCCCGGGCGGCGGCGATCGCGTCGGCGACGCCGGTCGTGACCAGCCGCTGGCGGTCGGAGACGTCGGCCGGACGGTGGCTGAGCAGGACCAGCGGCGCGTTCGGGTGCGGGCTGCCGCCGCCGAAGTGCTCGGAGTCCTCGAAGGTGTTGCGGCCGACGACGACGGCGCCCACCCGGGCTGCGGTCTCGTCGAAGACCCGAGCGCTGGCCTGGCTCAGGCGGAAGCCGTCGAACTCGCGGCTCGGCGTGTCGCCGGAGAAGTACCAGTCGAAGAGCATCCCGCCGTCGCCGAGGCCGTGACCGGGCCCGGCGCCGCGTCCGGTGATGTATCCGTCGACCGACACCGCGAGGGCGCTGAAGACCTTGCCCATCGTTCGCTTCCCTTCTGGTGGTACTGAAGTTCGGGAGTTCTGGGGTTCTGGAGTTCCTTCAGGAAACCCTGTCCTGATGTGAACCGTAGCACCTTCGGGTTCCCCGAGGGAACCCCAAGGGCTAAAGTGGGCGCATGCAGCGCACGAACTTCAGCGACCTGGCCGCGTGCTCGATCGCCCGCACACTGGACGTGATCGGGGAGCCCTGGTCCCCGTTGATCCTGCGGGACGTGTGGGTCGGACTCCGGCGCTTCGACCAGATCCAGGGCGACCTCGGCATCTCCCGCAAGGTGCTGACCGAACGCCTGAACCACCTGGTGGAAGAGGGGGTTCTGGAGCGGCGGCCGTACGACCAGCGGCCCCGGTACGAGTACCACCTGACGCAGAAGGGGGCCGAACTGGTCGACCTGCTGATGGTGATGACGGCCTGGGGCGACCGGTGGCTGGCCGGCGAGGCGGGACCGCCGGTGCTGCTCCGGCACCACGCGTGCGGGGAGATCAGCTCGGTGGACTTGCGGTGCGCGCACTGCGGGGAGCCGATGCACGCGGGGGACGTCGATCCCCTGCCGGGGCCGGGGGCGAGCGCCCCGGCGACCGAACCCGCCGCGTGAAAGTCGGTGCGCGACGACGGGCTGACGGCACGGTCGCACCAGCGCGGGTTTAGCAGCGTCCTGCCTTGCGCCGAAAGATCCGGAACCCGCGCCGCCCCTCAGCCACGGCCACGGGCACGGGCACGGGAACATCCTCGGGCCTGTCGATCCCGCTGATGAAGTACAGCAGGCGCACATCGCGCGGCGGCAGAACAGCGTCGGCCTTCGGCAGATGCGCGGCCAGAATGTCTCTGGGCTGCCCGGCAGGTTTGGTGTAGAGCTGCTGCTGCGTCGCGGCGACGAGGCTTGTACGGGCACGGCGCGCCAGGGTTTCGTCCGCGTCGTCCAGCAGCATCACGTTCACCGCCAGGCGCCAGGCGCTGTCTCGTGAGGTCAGCAGGCGCCAGGCGGCGATGCGGGTGGGGGCGGGGCGGTCCGGGGCGAGCAGGGTGAGCAGACGATCCGCGTCCACGGCCGCGCCCCGGTGCAGGATCACCTGGTGGGCCAGGCGGCGCAGCTCGACGTCCGCGCTGGCCAGCAGGCGCTCGACCACGGGGCCGGCCGAATCGGCGGCCAGTCGCTCGGTGACCACATCGGCCGACCACCGGCCGTCGTGACGCCCCGCCAGCAACAAAGCCATCGGCGCCGCCGCCGCCAACACCGCGCCGTCCGGATCCGCGGCCAGGAGCGCGCCGATCGCCTCACGAGCCCGTTCGCGCACCTGCGGCACCCAGTCGCCCGCGCGCAGAACGAGAACCGGCACCGCCGCCAACGACGCAGACGAAGACGAAGACAAACACGCAGACGCAGACGCGGCCAGCAGCCCGACAGCCCGCTCCCGAACCCGGCCGTCGGCGAACAGCGCCTTCACCACCAGAGCCGGAACCGGATCCCCGTCCTCAACCCGGGTCGGCACACGCGAGCCCTCCCAGGAAAACCAGTCCCGCGCACGCTCCAGAAAAAGCCAGAACCTCGGCTCAACACCCGCCAGCACGGCCTCGACCTCAGCCAGCGACTCCGGATCCACATCCGCATCCGCCGTGATCCCCATCAGCAAGCGCGCGGCAGCATCGGCATCGACCTTCTTGCCCGACAAGGCACGCCGAACGGCCTTGCGCACCGCCACCGGCAGCACTGGCGGCACCGGCAGCGGGCCGGCCACGTTGAGCTGCTGATTCATCCGAACAGTGTGGGCCACCGCCGAGCGGACCCAAACCGATTATCGCGTCGGCGAGTCGGTGAACCAGCCCTCAGCAAGATCAGCGGTTCCACGCCGGAATGCCAGCAGCCCACTGATGAACACCGCCGGCGGGCAGTAGCCGTGATCACGCACGTAGTGCCCGATCAGTGTGGGCGCCGCGAAGACCGCCCCATCACCCGCAGGAACCCGGATCTCAGCCTTGCCCATCGGGGCAGTCCCTTGTCGATCGCGTCCGAGACCGAGCCCGTAGCGAACCCGCTTCCTTCGACCGAACCGCCCGCGATCCCGAGCCAGCCGACGTTCAGCCGCACCATGGTCGGCTGCCCTGCTTATACGTGTACGTGCTCAGGCCTTCGAAGTACGCCAACCCCTCAAACCCGCACCACCATGTTCACCGGCATCGACATCAAAGGCGCGTACCGCACCCGCGTCCCCGGATGCGGAGCGTGAATGATCTTCCCATCCCCCACGTACATCCCGATGTGGCTTCGCCCCGCGTAGTAGATCACCAGGTCGCCCGGCTGGATCTGCGACAGGGGGACCTGCTGGCCGGCCTGGGCCTGCTCCGACGAGGTGCGCGGCAGCTCCACGCCGGCCTGGCGCCAGACCTGCTGGATCAGGCCGCTGCAGTCGAAGGCGTCGGGGCCTTCCGCGCCGAAGACGTAGGGCTTGCCGAGGTCGGCGATGGCGGCGTCGATCGCGGCGCGGGCCCGGTCGGTGGGGGCGGTGACCTGGTTCAGGCGGGCGACCAGGGTGGGGTCGACCTGCTGGCCGGCGAAGGGGTCGGCGGGGTCCTGGCCCAGGTCGGCCTGGATCGTGGTGGCTCGTTGGGGGGCTGACAGGGTGTTGAGGAGGGACTGCGCCTTGTGGAGCTGGTCCGTGACCGCTTTGCGGGAGTCGGCTGCCGCGTCGCGGGTCTGGTTCAGTTCGGCGAGCTGGTCGGCTGCCGCGCGCTGGAGTTGGATGATCTGGCGGCGCTCCTCGACGACTTCGGCGACCTTGCGGCCCTGCTCCTCCGACAGGCGGGTGGCCATGGCCTCGTTGCCGAGGAAGGTCTCGGGGTGGTCGGCCAGCATCAGGGCCAGGCGTTGGTCGACGCCGCCGGCGCGGTACTGGCCGGCGGCGATGGCGCCGACGGTTGCCCGCTGGTGCTCGTAGTCGGTCTGCATGTCCTGCAGGGAGGACTGCGAGCGCTGCAGGGCCAGGCTCAGGCGGGCCTCCTGCTCCTGGGCCGCGTCGAAGGTCTGGGTCAGCTGGTCGGCCTGGCGGTACAGCGCCGCGATCTGGGCCTTCACCGTGGTGCGGTCGCCGTCCGCGGAGCCTGTGCCGGGGCCCGCCGCCGGGGCGGCGGCCGCGGTGCCGACCACCCCCGCGGCGGCCGCCACGGCGGTCAGGGCGGCGGCTGCGACGGTGCGGCCCCTGGCCGGCAGGGTCGATCCGCGGTGACGCTTCGATCGCTTCGTACTGTGATGCGCCATTCTGTGATGACCTCCACATCAGGGCACGCCGGAACATACCGGCAGAACAGCGCACGAACCTAAACCCAGCGGACACATATGGGCAAGGATCAACCACTCAAATAGGTGAGCGGATCAGAGATAAGACATCTGGGATCAATGAGACAGAGAAGGCTTGAACCTCAAGACCGCGCCATCCGGTTCAGCAGCATCGAAGCCGGTACCGGCCGCGCTCCCGACCGCCGCACCCCCTCGGCCACCTCCCGGTCCGAGGACACCACCACCACCGGCCGTCCGGCCGGCTCGGCGGCCACCAGCCGCCGGATCAGCTCGTCGGCGATCTCCCCGGGCGCGGAGAACAGCACCCGCACACCCCGCGGCTGCGTCAGCCGTACCGGCCCGTCCAGCGCGGCCCCGTCGAAGACGCACGTCACCTCGGCGCCGGTCCGCGCGGCCAGCGCCGCCAGCCCGCCGACCAGCCGCACCCGCTGCTCGGCCAGCGACAGCGTCGGGTAGCCCGTCTTGGTGACGTTGTAGCCGTCCACCACCAGGTGCACCATCGGCAGCGCCAGGTACTGGTCCAGCAGAGCCGGATCGTCCTTGGCCCGCCCCTGCACCGACATGTCCGAGGGCGCGACAGAGTCCGGAGACGCCGCCCCCACCGTGTCCGCCGGCCTCGTCTCGGTCGGCGGCAGCGCCAGCTCCCGCTCCAGCCCCTTCACCGCGCCGGTCACCGTGTCCAGTAACAGCCGCAGCCGCATGTCCCCCTCAGAGCGCCCCGAACGGGCCGAACGGCGTGCGGTGTCCAAGGCCGTCTCCGCGGCCGTCAGACGCGTCCGCAGACGCCGTAGTTCGGCCTCTGAGGCCGACGCGGCTGCCGCCGCCGCCGACCGCTCGGCCTCCAGCGCCGTCTCGGCGCTCCGCGCCGCCGCCTGCGCCCGCCGCATGTCGGCCTCCAGCTGCCGCACCTTGCGGCGCAGCTGGTCGCCCTCGCGGCGGGCCTCCTCCTGCGCGACGCGCAGGCCGTCGGCCGACGTGCGCGCCGTGTCGCGCAGCTCCGCGACCTCCGCGCTGAGCCGCGCGACCTCGCTCTCGGCAGCCTCGCCGGCGGCCACGCGGGCGCCCTGCGTCACCGCCTCCAGGGCGTCCTTGACGATCCCGGTCCAGCCGTGCGGACGCAGCACATAAGCGACCGCCGCGACCTCGTGCGGGTCAGCGGCGGCCGGTACCACCCCGGCGTACAGGGAGTCGGACAGGTCCGGGGATGCTTCGCGCACCCGTTCGGCCACCCGGGCGCGGAACGCCCCGTCGCCCTCCAGCGACGCCGCCATGGGGATGGCCGCGGCTTTGGCCCGTTTGGCGGGGGCGAACTTGGCGAACGGGCGCAGCGGGGCCGGGATCTCCGCGGCCGGCATCCGGCCCAGCACCTCGGAGGCGATCTCCACGACGCGCTGGCGCACCGAGTCGGGAAGCGTGATGGTGAGACGTTCACCCTCCGGTGAGCTCACGTCGCTCGCCCCACTCCCTCGCCTCGCCGGAGACTCCTCCGGACATCGTTCCTGATCCGCCGACTGTATCGGCCTGACTTGTGCCCGTACCAAGCACTCACTCAAAGGTAGGCCCTCCGCGCCGCGTTTCGGATCTCCCGCGCGCACGGTGATGGGCCATGATGCAACAGTGGTGATCCCCATTCACGACAGGAACCCGGTGTCCCGGGCGCCCTATGTCACCTACGGTCTGATCATCGCGAACGTGGTGGTGTTCCTGTCGGGCCCCATCGCCTTCGCCGGGCTGGACCCGGACGCGGCACGCAAGGCCAGGGAGAACGCGTACCTGTACCACTACGGCGCGATCCCGGCCCAACTGCTGAACGGGCACGGCAACCCGGTCCTGCCGGTGTTCACCGCCATGTTCGTGCACGCCGGCTGGATCCACCTGCTGGGGAACATGCTGTTCCTCTACGTCTTCGGCAACAACGTCGAGGACGTTCTGGGGCGCGTGCACTTCCTGGCGTTCTACGTCGTCGGCGGCGCGGTCAGCACCTACGCCTTCGCCTGGGCCAACCCGACGGCCACCGGGCCGCTCGTGGGAGCCTCCGGGGCGATCGCGGCGGTCCTGGGTGCGTACATCTACCTGTTCCCTCAAGCGAAGGTCACGCTATTGGTGCCCTTCTTGTTCTTCCTGCCCATGCGGGTACCGGCCTGGCTGGTCCTGGGCCTGTGGTTCGTGATGCAGCTGCCGGAGTTCCAGCAGACGATCGGCGTGGCGGGCTCCACGGACGTCGCCTACTTCGCGCACGTGTCGGGATTCGTTCTAGGGCTCCTGTACGTAGCGCTCGTCATCGGCAGAGGACCCGACGGACCGGCCCGCCTGCCGTCCGCCGACGCGCCTCCCCCGCCGCCGCCGCTGATGCCGGACTACCGCTCCGCCGATCCGGACGATCCGTACGGCCAATACCATCGCTAACGAGTCCCGCGAGAAGGAGCCGCTGTGATCACTGCCATCGTCCTCATCAAGACCGACGTCGACGCCATCCCGGAGGTCGCCGAGAAGATCTCCCAGCTGCCCGGCGTCAGCGAGGTGTACTCGGTCACCGGGGAGTACGACCTGATCGCCATGGTCCGGGTCCGCGAGCACGAGCAGCTCGCCGACGTGATCCCGGGCGGTGTGAACAAGGTGGCCGGGGTCAGCCACACGGTCACGCACGTGTCGTTCCGGACCTACAGCGCGCTGGACCTCGAGGCGGCGTTCTCGTTGGGCCTGGACTGAGTCGGGCCTGGACTGACCCCTAAGGGAAACTCCCGACCAACACTGCGCGAACTCCCGGCAAACGCCGAGCCCCGCCCCCCGGATCGGGAGGCGGGGCTTGTGACGCCACGTCATTGTGTGAGTGCAGGTCGCACAGTGCGGGTCAGCGCACCGTGCTCCGGACGCCGTCCGGTCCAGCCGAGCCGTCAGGCGTCGGGGTCCTCGTCGATGAGGAAGCCGCGCATCGGCGAGGGCTGGGACGGGACCGGGGGCTGGCCCAGGCCGTTGCCCGAACCCATGAACGGCGGCTGCTGCCCGCCGCCCATCGGCGGGGCCGGCATCTGCGGCCGGATCGGCGCCATGGTCTGGGTCAGAGCCGCGGCGTTGGAGCCGTTGTTGCCGGCGGACTGGAAGGACCCGGAGTTGCCGGCGGACTGGTAGGACCCGGTGTTGCCGGCGCTCTGGTAGGACCCGGTGTTGCCGCCGCTCTGGAAGGAGCCGGTGGAGCCCATTCCGCCGCCGTTCATACCGGCACCGACCGGGGACGGCGCCGGCGACATGCCCGGGGGCAGCGAGGCCTGCATCGGCATCGGCGGGGCCGAGGGGGCCGGCGGCGGCGCGGACAGGCCGGTCGGGCTCAGCTGCGAACGCGAGCCCATCGAGGAGGCCATGTCATCGCCGCCGGAGGCCTCGAGCTGGCGCATCTGGCCGTCCAGGTAGGACTTCAGGCGCTGGCGGTACTCGCGCTCGAAGGCGCGCAGGTCGTCGACCTTGCGCTCCAGGGCGGCGCGGGCGGTCTCCAGCGAGCCCATCGCCACGCGGTGCTTCTCCTGCGCGTCCCGCTCCAGGGCGTCGGCCTTGCCGCGGGCCTCGCGCTCCAGGCCGTCGGCCCGGCCGCGGGCCTCGCCGACGATCTTGTTGGCCTCGTTGCGGGCCTCGGCGATCGCCTGGTCGGCGGTCTGCTGGGCCAGGGCCAGCACGCGGGCGGCCGAGTCGCCGCCGGGGGCCTGGAACTGCGGCGCCTGCGGCACCGGGAGCGGCGCGGGCAGCGGAGCCGGAAGCGCCGGCTGCGGAGGCGCGGGCGCGGGTATCGGGGTCGGCTCCCGCCGCATCGGCACCGGGGCGGCCGCCGCGCTGGCCGCGGCCCGGGTCGCGGCGGCCAGCTTGGCCCGCAGCTCCTCGTTCTCGCGGATCAGGCGGGTCAGCTCAGCCTCGACCTCGTCGAGGAAGGCGTCCACCTCTTCCTCGTCGTAGCCCTCACGCAGGCGTACGGTCGTGAACTGCTTGTTGTGGACATCCTCGGGAGTCAACGGCATCTTTCATTCACCTCAGGCGTGGCGTGGTCGTCGGCATTCGCACAGACATTACCCGGTCACAGCGTAGCCGCGACCCGGATCAGCAGTAAGACGATGATCACGAGGATCATGAACGCCACGTCAAACCCCATCCCGCCGAGCCGCAACGGCGGGATGTACCGCCGCAACAGCTTCAGAGGAGGATCTGTGACCGTGTACGCCGTCTCCACGACGACCAGCATGACACCCCGCGGCTCCCACGACCGGGCGAATACCAAAACCCAGCCGATGATGAGGCGGATGATCAAGCACAGCGCGAAGAGGTAGAGCACCCACAGGAGCAACGCCCCCACAACGCTCATAGCGCACTCCCCTTCCCACGTTCGCCGGCGCCCCGCCGCTCACGGTCATCACGAATCTTGTCGCAAAACCGCCGCGGGACGCCGCCGGACCCGAAACCTCCACCGCCGCCTGAGGCCGCCCGGCCCCAGCCGGCGCCGCCTCAGCTCTGGTTGAAGAAGCCGCCCTCGGCGATCCGGGCCTTGTCCTCGGCCGTCACATCGACATTAGCAGGCGACAGCAGGAACACCTTCTGCGTCACCCGCTCCATGTTCCCGCGCAGGCCGAAGATCAGCCCGGCCGCGAAGTCCACCAGGCGCTTGGCGTCGGCGTCCTCCATCTCGGTCAGGTTCATGATCACCGGGACTCCCTCGCGGAAGTGCTCGCCGATCGTGCGCGCCTCGTTGTAGGTGCGCGGATGCAGCGTCGTGATGCGGTAGGACGCTTCACGGTCCGCCGACCGGTCCGTCGGGACGCTGTACATCACCGGTCCACCTCTCTCGGCTCGGTCGGCTCGCGCGGACCGCTCGGAGCGGTCCGGCATCACCGTCACGTTGGAAGGCGCCGCGAATGCGCGGCGGTCGTTCTGCGCGACGACGAGCGCTCCGGAGCCGGGGTCCGGCTCGTGGTGCGCCGAGTCCGGAGCCGCGGCGGGCTCGGCGGGCTCGGTCTCGTACTCGTCCTCGTAGTCGTCGTAGTACCGCTCGTCCTCGAACCGCTGTTCGTCAGTGAGCCCGAGGTAGACCGCTGCTCTGCGCATCATGCCGGCCATGTTGTTCGCCTCCGGACGGGGCCTGTTACGGCTGTCTTGCAACTGTCAACGTAAATGGGTGCCGCGGAGGTTTCCCGATCGCGGTCGATGATGGGTGGCGCAGAAGTGCGGTCGTCGTATCCGATGTTCGATAGATGCGACGTTACCGGAATCACCGTCTGATACCGAGTATCGCGCTGCCGATGCGGACGTGTGTCGCGCCCGCCGCCACCGCTTCGCCCAGATCCCCACTCATCCCCGCCGAGATCATGGTGGCCGAAGGGTGTGCGGTCCGCAACCGCATAGCCAGCGTGTGCAAGCGCTCGAAGGCCGGTCCCGGCTCGGCGCCCAAAGGCGCCACCGCCATCAGGCCCCCGAATCGCAGACCCGGCGCCGCGGCGATCGCGTCGGCCAGTTCCGGCACCTGGTCCGGAAACGCCCCGCCGCGGGCCGCGTTGTCATCCATGGGCTCTGCGTTACCCAGGTCGACCTGCACCAAACATGTCAATTCCTTGTCATACCGGACAGCCGCTTTGGACAGCGCACCCACCAACCGCACCCGGTCCACGGAGTGCACGAAGTCGGCGTATTCGGCCACTGACACGGCCTTGTTGGTCTGCAGCTGCCCGATGAAGTGCCAGCGCAGCCCCAGCCCCGCGGTCTCCCGCGCCTTCGGCCCGGCCTCCTGGTCGCGGTTCTCACCCACGTCCAGGACCCCGAGCTCGGCCAGGATGCGCACGTCGGAGGCCGGATAGGTCTTGGTGACGGCGATCAGGGACACCTCGGAGGGGTCCCGGCCGGCCTTGCGGGCCGCGGCCGCGATGTCCTCGCGGACCACGGCCAGATTCTCCGCGATCTGTTCTGTTCGCTGCGAAATCTGTACTTTCCGCTGGGAAATCTGCTCTTCCGGCTCGGACATGGCTCAGTCCAGCCAGACGAATCCGGCGAACCGGCCGGTCGTCCCCTCGCCACGGAAGGAGTAGTAGTCCTCGGACTCCTGGGTGCACACCCGCAGCCGCACCGAGGACTTCAGGTCGATGCCGCACGCCTCCAGCTGCGCCCACACGCCCTCGGCGACGTCCAGGCCGGGCGTGCCCTGCCGGGTCACCGCGTAGCTGGCCGGGACCTTCTCGGCGACGTCCGCGCGCATGCGCTCGGGCACCTCGTAGCAGAGCCCGCACACCGCGGGCCCGCTGACCGCGACGATCCGCTCGGGTACCGCGCCGAGGGACACCATGTGCTCGATCACGGCCGGCACCACGCCGGCCTTCATGCCCGGCCGCCCGGCGTGCGCGCCGCCGACCACGCCGGCCTCGGCGTCGGCCAGCAGCACCGGCACGCAGTCGGCGACCAGCACCGCCAGGGCCAGGTGCCGGCGGTCGGTGACCAGCGCGTCCACGTCGGGGGCCCGGCCCTGCCACTGCGCGGCGGCGTAGGCCACGTCGGCGCCGTGGATCTGGTTCATGTACACGACGTTGCCGGGGTCGGTGAACCCCAGCTCGAAGGCCACCAGCGAACGGTTGGCGGCGACCGCCTCGGGGTCGTCGCCGACGTGCCCGCCGAGGTTGGTCGCGGTGTAAGGGGCCTTGGAGACCCCGCCCCAGCGGTCGGAGAAGGCGAAGCGGGCCTTGCCGCCTTGCCCTGCCGGACCGGTGTGCTGCCATATAGCCACGTCTCGCGCCCGGCTCTACTTCAGGAAGTCGGGGATGTCGAGCTCGTCGGCGGCCGAGGGCGCCGGCTGGACCGGAATGACCGGGACGTTCTGGGTGTCGGCCATCGGGTCGTGGGCCGGCGCCGGCACGCCCTCGGAGGGCTTGGGCAGCGTGCCGAGCACCTGCTCGCGCATGCCGTCGCGGACGCTGGTCTCGTCGTAGCGCTGACCGCCGGCCGCCACGGCGTGGCCGGCGTTGGTGATGCGGCGCTTGGCCGGCTCGCCGCCGTCGAACCCGGCGGCGATCACGGTGACCCGGACCTCGTCGCCGAGGCCGTCGTCGATCACCGCGCCGAAGATGATGTTGGCCTCGGGGTGCGCGGCCTCGCTGACCAGCTGCGCGGCCTCGTTGATCTCGAACAGGCCGAGGTCGGAGCCCCCGGAGATGCTCAGCAGCACGCCGCGGGCGCCGTCGATGGAGGCCTCCAGCAGCGGGGAGGAGATCGCCATCTCGGCCGCGGCCACCGCGCGGTCGTCGCCGCGGGCCGAGCCGATGCCCATCAGGGCCGAGCCGGCCTCGCTCATCACCGACTTCACGTCGGCGAAGTCCAGGTTGATCAGGCCCGGGGTGGTGATCAGGTCGGTGATGCCCTGCACACCGGACAGCAGCACCTGGTCGGCGGCCTTGAAGGCGTCCAGCACCGAGACGTTCTTGTCCGAGATCGACAGCAGCCGGTCGTTCGGGATGACGATCAGGGTGTCGACTTCCTCGCGCAGCGCCGCGATGCCGTCCTCGGCCTGGTTCGCGCGGCGCCGGCCCTCGAAGGTGAACGGCCGGGTCACCACGCCGATGGTCAGCGCGCCCAACTCCCGGGCGATGCGGGCCACCACCGGGGCGCCGCCGGTCCCGGTGCCGCCGCCCTCGCCGGCGGTGACGAACACCATGTCCGCGCCCTTGAGGACTTCCTCGATCTCCTCGGCGTGGTCCTCGGCCGCCTTGCGGCCGACCTCGGGGTTGGCGCCGGCGCCGAGCCCCCGGGTGAGTTCCCGGCCGACGTCCAGCTTGACGTCGGCGTCGCTCATCAGCAGAGCCTGGGCGTCGGTGTTGACGGCGATGAACTCCACGCCCTTCAGACCGACCTCGATCATCCGGTTGATGGCGTTCACGCCGCCGCCGCCGATGCCGGCGACCTTGATAACAGCCAGGTAGTTCTGCGGTGCTGCCACGTCCGACGGCCTCTCCGTGGTGTCCGGTGATCTGTAGTGATTCATTAAACCCTGTGATCACCTTAGTCCCGCCCACACCGGCCAGGGGACACGGCGGGGTCGTGCGACTGTGAAGTCTTTACAGGACATTAGGTCCCGCGACCTGTGAGGTTCAACGAACACGCCGAAACTGTCGGCAGGTTTTACTTCTCAGCGTGGTCCGACGACCCTCGCGAGGTCCGTGGGGACCCGCTGAGGGGAATACGTATGTTGTTCGATTGCCCGCCAGATCTTAGCCGATCCGGCGTGTTGGATTCGAACCGTTACGAATACGCCGGGGCCGCCGGAGCACTGAGATCATAGTGCGCCGCGTCATTTCCGATCAGCGCGGCCAGTATCCGAGCCTTGAGATCCGGCTGATCCGGACCGCCCCACAGGACCGTCACCGAGTGCTGTTTCTTTGTCGAAGCCGTCAGCGTCAAGGTGATCGCAAAGGGCCCCGTCGCCGACACCGTGAGCACCCGCGAGTGCACCGGGGCCGGCAGGGCCCCCAGCGCGGCCAGCGCGCCGGCCACGGTCGCCGCGCGGTCCGCGGCCGCCCGGTCGGCGAACTGCTCCAGGTGGATGACCGGGACGTGCGCCGGGATCGCCGAGGCGGTGGCCGCTGTGTCGAAGGCCACGCCGTCGGAGTCCACGATCTGGTAGGAGCCGTCGGGCTGCGGCAGCGCGGCGGCGGGCGTGCGCTCCACGATGGAGATGGCGATCGTGTGCGGCAGTGAGCGCTCCACCCACGCGTCCTTCACCCGCGGGATCGCCATCAGCCGGGCCTTGGCCGCCGCGGTGTCCACCCCGGCGACCGGCGTGTGCGGCGCGATCGCGGCTGCGGCCAGCACCTGCTGGCGGCTCAGCACCCTGGTGCCGGCCACGGTCGTGGTGCGGACGTCGAACACCTTGGTGTGCCACAGGATCGAGTACCCGGTCAGGGCCAGCAGCGCCAGGAACACCGTGATCGTCACCGACAGCCGCCGCCAGCGGCGCCGCCGCCGCAGCCGGTCGAGGTAGCGCTCGACCAATACCCTGCTGACCCGCGGGTGGTCGGCTCCGGTGGCGTTCATGGGCCCAGTTTCGCAGATGGGGACGATGCCATCGGGCAGGTGCGCCTCTTCGGGATCCTCAACGGATTCCCCCCGATCCCCCATTCGGACCGCGCGGCGTGCGGGGCCGCGCCGGGCAGCGTCAGATCGAGCCATGGCACTCACCTCCAGGCAGAAGAAGCAGGGGGCCGTGGCGACCGCCGCGGTCGGCGCCCTGGCGATCGGCGGCATCGCGGTCTCGACCCTCGGTTCCTCCGCGTCCCCGACGGATTCCCGGCCGGTCGCCGCCGCGGCCGTGCCACAGCCGGCGGCCGCGCCCGCCGCGCCGGCATCACCGAAGATGCAGAGCCCCGCGGCCGCCGCGGCGGCGGGGACGGTCGCCGTCACCGCCCAGGCCGACAACACAAAGCCCGGCGACGACACCGTGTTCACGGTCTCCGGCGAGGTCACCGGCGCCAAGCCGGGCACGAAGATCCGCCTGCAGCGGCAGCAGACGACGACCTCGCACAAGGCCGCGTCGGCCTGGAACACGCTGGCCTACACGACCTTCACCGACCAGGACGGCAAGTTCTCGCTGCCGGTGAAGATGGAGACGGCCGGTTCCTTCAACCTGCGCGTCCAGCACCCGCAGGACAAGGAGGGGCCGCAGACCGTGTACTCGATCCCGTTCACGGTGACTGTGAGCTCGACGGCGGCCTCCGCGAAGACCTCAGCGAATCCGGCCAAGCAGGGCTGAGGCGAAACCCCCTCGGTCCGCCCGGCCACCACTTAGGCGAGGAGTGGCCGGGCTTTCCCCTGTCCGGATTCGGAGGAACCTCGTCCGGATTCAGAGGAACCTCTGTCAGAGGAACCGCGAACTCGGCACGGGCCCCGGCGAGCCGATGTACTCCCGCCGCGCGGTCAGCCAGGTGCCCTCGATCTCGGAGACGAACGCCTCCAGGACGGAGTCCGGGTCTGGCGGGGTCGCACCGTCGCCCTCGTCGGCGTACGGCTCGGCCGCGGCGAGTTCGGCCGCGATCTCCTCGGCCGGACGGTCGTCGGGCTCGGTCTCGACCACCTCGCCGTCGACCATGCGGAAGGCCGCGCCCCACGGCTCGCGCACCGCCTGGCGCAGGAAGCCCACCACGTCGGCGGCGGCCAGCGGCGGATCGGTCCAGTCGGTGGCCCGCTCGAACAGGATCTGCCCGGCCGTCCGGTCGCGCAGCGCGGACAGGATCTCCGGCTCAGATTCGTTGAGGTCGTAGGCGACCACGAGGGTCTCGGATCGGTCCGGCGCGAACGGCACGGCCGGCAGCCCGAAGTACCGCGCGGCCGCCATCCCCAGGATCCGGCTGTCCCGGTCGGGCAGCAGCGAGACGGTCTGCGGGGCCCGGCCCTTGACCGCCAGCACCATCTTGAGCCGGCGCAACACCTCGGCGCAGGTTCCATAGGAGTCCCCGACCATGGCCCAGCGGCCGGTCATGCCCGCGTCGTAGCCGTACGGCGAGACGGTCAGCAGGACGCCGCCGGTGAGGGCGAAGTGCCAGCCGCGCAGGTCCTTCGGCGCGAGCCCGCCGTCGGTCACGGCGACCGCGGCCGCCCGGACCAGCATCGCGCGCACCTTCTCCCGCAGCGGCGCCAGCTCCTCCCGGTCCTGCGGCTCGGGTTCGGGCAGCGCCGCGAACTCCTGCTCGGCACCGGCCACGTCGCCGGCCAGCAGCGCGTTGAACGTCAGCTGGTAGCGCGCCAGCCAGGGCAGCTCGCCGTCGAAACCGCGCAGCGCGGCCATCGCCTCGCGGTGCTCCCAGGAGCGCTCGCAGGCCGCGGCCAGCTCGGTGCGGATCTGGATGACGCCGGGCTCGCGCTCGGCGGCCTCGCGCAGCGGCCGGACCGCCAGGAAGGCGATCCCGTGCTCGACGCACTCGTACCCGAACTCGTACAGGCCCACCGCCTGCTCCTCGCGGTCCTCGCCGGCGGCCAGGACCCGTTCGGCGGCGACCGCCATGGCGTCGAAGCCCATGGCGCCGGCGGCGTCGCGCAGGACGCGCACGAAATCCAGCAGGGGCAGCGCGTCGCCGTCCACGCGCAGATGCCGGACCACCCCGGCGATGTCGCCCGCGGCGAGCAGGTCGTCGACGGCGGACAGGACGTCGGTGGCCGCGGGGGCGGCGCCTTCAGGAGTCACCGTGGCACGGTAGCGATTCCGCCGTATGCCGCGCCGAGGTTTTTCGCAGCGGCCGTCTCATCCTCATTGAATCAGTGAACGAATTTCAGGACTCTTACAACCAGATGGGATCCCGGCGTCGTCGGTACTTCGCGAGAGCACAGGGCTCCGGGGCGCACAGCGCATCCGCGCGCCGGGGCCGTCCGACGATCTGGAGGAACCGCTTGTGCTAGCACGAACCCGTCGTGTCCCGACCATGGCCGCGGCCGTGGCGCTGGGCCTTGCCACCGCCGGGGGAGCCGCCGCGGCCGCCGCGCCGGCCGCCGCGGCCGCCGCGCCGGCCGCCTCGGCCGCCGCGCCGGCCGCCTCGGCCCTGTCGGCCCCGGCCGCCGCACCGGCCCCGCACAGCCTGGCCGGCCCGCAGGCCGCCACGCTGCCCAACGGCGACCGCGTCCTGGTCTCCGGTACCGGTCCGGCCGCGTCCATCATGGTCCAGGCTCCCGACGGCAGCACCGTCCCGGCCGTCCGCTACATGCCCGACACGCACCACGCCTACGTCATCCCCGACTCGGTCCTGGCGAACCCGGCGCAGCTGTCCACCCTGGCGCAGTACCAGGTACCGGCGCTGAGCACCGCGAGCGCGCCGGCGGCGACGCCGTTCTACCCGCTGAGCATCCTGCAGATCAACGCGCTCGGCCTGGACGGCAAGGCCGCGGACGCCACGACCTTCCTGACCAACGTCGACGACGCCACCAAGTGGAGCATGCCGCTGCCGGTGGCCGGCGGCATCGAGCGGGTCGCGGTGCCCACCGGGCACTACTCGGCGACCACCATCTTCGACTCCTACGACGCCACGACCGGCATCGACACCATGCACGTGGCCGCGCAGCTCGACCTGACGGTCACCGCCGGCGGCGTCACCACCGTGACCGCCGACGAGCGCACCGCGACCGCGCAGGTCACCGCGACCGCGCCGAAGCCGACCGTGGCCGACGCCACCACGCTGGCCTACCTCCGCACCGACACCAAGGGCCTGACCGGCGGTGTGACCATCCTCGGCGACGGCGGCCCGACCTACGTCAGCCCGACGGGCACCGCGCAGGTCGGCACCTTCAGCTACGACCTGCAGTCCTGGGGCGGCGAGAGCCCGGCCGGGACCGCGAACCCCTATCGGTACGACGTGATGTTCCCGGCCGCCGACCACGTGGACGCGAACCAGAACCACACGGTCGACGCCTCGAAGCTGACCACCACCCACAACATCGTCTCCACGGATCCCGGCGAGACGCGGCACCAGGGCGAGTACATGGTGGGCCCGGTCTCGCCGACCCAGGGCGGCTTCCAGACCGGCCACGTGATCACGGTCCCGGAGAACCTGACCGCCTACACCGGCCCGCCGATCGGCGACGACCAGTGGGTGGCGACCGTCATCCCGGCCCTGCCGGACGTGACGAGCGGCTTCCCGGCGGCGCTGTTCTTCAACCAGAACGGACCGGTCTACCAGGGCAAGACCGAGGTCTGGCACACCTGGGCGCACGGCCCGCTGACCCCGCAGGCGGGGCAGTTCAAGGACCCGGCCGGCTGCCGCTCCTGCGCTGACGGCGGCACCGTCGACCTGGCCCTGAGCGCGCTGACCGACAGCAACCCGGACAGCACGGCCGACTTCATGGGCCCGGCGACGGGCCACTTCACGGTCTACCGCGACGGCACTCAGGTCTTCTCCCAGGACAACGCCTCCGGCGCCGAGCTCACCGGCCAGGCGCAGACACCCGGCACCTACCGCATGGTGTTCGACCTGGACCTGAGCCAGTTCCCGATCACCCAGTCCACGGCCTCGCACACCGACATCACCGTGCCCTACACCCCGGCACAGGACCCGAAGTCGACGCTGCCGGCCGGCGACTTCTGCCAGGCGCAGGGCACCGGCACCACGCCGTGCTCGATCCTGCCGGTGCTGAACCTGAATTACCAGCTGGCCACCGACGGCTTCAACACCACGCACGGCCCGGTCGCGGCGATGCTGCTGACCGTCGGCCACCAGTCCTACGGCAAGGCCGGTTCGCAGGCCGCGATCACCGGCGCGACCGTGTCCGTGTCCTACGACAAGGGCGCCACCTGGACCCCGGCCTCGGTGGTCCCGGCCGGGCAGGGCCACTACGCCGTGCTGTGGACGAACGGTGCCAAGGGTGCCACGCCGTGGCTGAAGGTCACCGCCACCGACGCGCTCGGCGGCTCGATCACCCAGACCGTCGCCAACGCCTACACCATCGGCTGAGAGAGAACACAACCATGAGTCGAATAGGAAACCACCGGCTGCTGGGGATGCTCGGGGCCACCGTGCTGGCCGTCGGCACCGTCGCGGCCGCGGTGGCACCGGCCAACGCCAGCGCCGCTCGCAGCAAGACTCCCAGCACCATCAAAAACGTGTGCGCCACCGCCAAGCCCGGCTTCGACCGCTGCTTCGCACAGGCCCGCACCGACGTTAAGGAACCGGCCCACATCGGGCATGCGGCAGGCCTCAACGCCGCCGCGACCACTCTGCCGGCCGGGTTCGGCCCGGCGGACCTGCAATCGGCGTACAAGCTGCCGACCACCGGCGGCGCGAACCAGACCGTTGCCATCGTCGACGCCGGGGACGACCCCACAGCCGAGGCGGACCTGGCGGTCTACCGCTCCACCTACGGCCTGTCAGCCTGCACCACCGCCAACGGCTGCTTCACCAAGGTCAACGAACAAGGCAAGACCACCCCGGTCCCGGCCGACCAGGGCTGGGGCGTGGAAATCGCCCTGGACCTGGACATGGTCTCCGCAGCCTGCCCGCAATGCAAGATCCTGCTGGTCGAAGCCAACCAGCCCACCGGCGACGACCTCGGCAAATCCGTCAACACCGCCGTCAGCCTCGGCGCCACCGAGGTGTCCAACAGCTACGGCGCCACCGAATCCAGCGTGACGCCCGCCGACGCCGCCTACTACACGCACCCGGGCGTGGCCATCGTCGCCTCCTCCGGTGACAGCGGCTACGGGATCCCGGCCGAACCGGCCGTGTTCTCCTCGGTGATCTCCGTCGGCGGCACCTCGCTGACCAAGGCCACCAACGCCCGCGGCTGGTCTGAGAGCGCCTGGCAGGGCGCCGGTTCTGGCTGCTCCGCCTGGGTCGACAAGCCCGCCTGGCAGACCGACGCCAACTGCCCCGGACGCATGGTCGCCGACGTCTCCGCCGACGCCGACCCCAACACCGGCCCGGCCATCTACGTCACCGACACCCCCGACCTCGAGGGCCTGCCCTCCGGCTGGAACGTCGTCGGCGGCACCAGCGCCTCCTCACCCTTCATCGCCGGCGTGATCGCGCTGGCCGGAAACCCCGCCAAGTACAACAACGCCTCAGCCTTCTACACCCCCGGCGCCAAGACCGGGCTCAACGACGTGGTCACCGGCAACAACGTCACGTTCCAGGACTGCGGCGGCGACTACCAGTGCAACGCCGTCACCGGATACGACGGACCCACCGGGCTGGGCACGCCGAACGGACTGTCAGCCTTCTGATGTCCCAGTTCTGATGTCCCATCAAGTACACAGCGAGGGGCCGGTGCCTCCCCAGGCACCGGCCCTTCGTCCACCCACTCCGCCGCCATAATTATGTTCTGATAGGGTATCGAAACGTAATTCATCGCTCGAAGGGTGGGGATCGCCATGACCGCTAACGTGCCCGCAACCGCAGTGCTCCGCGTCTCGTCCGGGAGCTTCGACCCGACTCTGTACACCGACATCTCGGCGCTGAGCACGAAGCAGTCGGAGTACCTGATCCCGGCCATCAAGGCCCTGCCGGGGCTCCTGGACTTCGTCGCCGGTGTCTCGCCGGACGGCTCGATGGTGAACTTCAGCGTCTGGGACACCGCCGAGCACGCGGCGCAGATGAACACGCTGAAGGAGATGGCCGTCATCGCCCGCGGCGAGATGGAGGCGGCCGGCGTGACGTTCAACCCGATCGTCACCCAGCCGGTCGGCTGGACCATCTGACCTCACGCGGTCGCTTCGCGGTCCCAGTCCACCCGGAAGCGGTGGACGGGACCGAACATCTTCTCCGGCCGCAGGAACGTCCGCGTCGCGATCGGCATGATGAGGCCGAACACGAACTTGGCGGCCGGACCGGCGGTCTTGCCGTTGTTCGTCTTCACCGCCTGCTCCGAGATCTCCTCCACCCGCGGCCGCCGCAGGCCCTCGTACTTGGCCAGCGCCGCCGGCAGGTCGTCGATGTCGCGCAGGCAGCGCGCCAGTTCCAGCGCGCTCTCCAGGGCCAGCGAGGCACCCTGGCCGGAGCTGGAGGACGGCGCGTGCGCCGCGTCCCCGACCAGCACCATGCGGTCCCGGAACCAGTGCGGCAGCTTGGGCATCCGCTCCATCGGGCCGGTCAGCAGCATGGTGTCCTCGGTGGCGGACTGGAACAGGCGGTTGCCGGGCCGGTCGTCGGCATGCGCGGCGCGCAGCTTGGCCAGCCACTCCCCCTTCGGCACGGCGCGGGCCTGCGCCAGCGTCATGGGCTTGTCCTGCGGGTGGTTGCTGAAGAAGACCTCTGAGCCGTCCGGCTGCGTCCAGTACCCGTAGAAGGAGTGCTTGCCGAAGGCGAAGCGCATCTCCTGGATGTCGCCGGGCTTGAAGGGCCCCTTCAGGTTCCCGAAGCCGAAGCTCATCAGGCCGGTGTACTCCGGCCCCGGCGCCTGCGGGTCGATCAGGGTGCGCACGGTCGAGCGGATGCCGTCGGCGCCGATCAGCAGGTCGGCGGTGGCGGTGCTGCCGTCCTCGAACCGCGCGGTGACGCCGCCGGCATGCTCCTCGACACCGACCAGGCGCTTGCCGTCGTGGATGACGATGCCCTGCGCCGCGGCACCGGCCCGGATGGCGTCGAACAGGTCGGCGCGGTACATGACGCGGCTCAACGGCAGGTCCGGCAGCGAGGGCACGCGCATCAGGGTCTTGCCGTTGCCCTTCTCCATGACCATGGCGTGCAGCGGGTTGCCGACGGCCTCGACCGCGGCCCGCAGGCCCACGGTCTCCAGCGCGGCCAGGCCGTTGGGGGCGACGGTGAGCATGGCGCCGGACCGGTCTGTGGTCGCGTAGGCCTCGTAGACGGTGGCTTCTATCCCGGCCTTGGCCAGGGCGAGGGCGGTGACGGGGCCGGCGATTCCGCCGCCGATGACGATGGCGTTCTTGATGGCTGTCATGGATTGATAGTTACATAGAGACTAGTTGCAGTGCAACTAGTCTCTATGGATTGCGCACGCAAAACGGGCGCCCCGTAGACGGGACGCCCTGATCTCGAAGTGTGCTGCCGGTCAGGCCAGCAGCCTCAGCAGCCGCGGACCGATCTCGGTCACGTCGCCGGCCCCGACCGTCACCACCAGGTCCCCGGGACCGGCCAGCTCGGCCAGCCGCTGCGGCACCAGATCGAAGTCGGGCTCGAACACGCTCGCGGCGGCCGGCAGCCCGGTCTCGGCGGCGATCACGTCGCCGCCGACGCCGGGGATCGGCTTCTCGCCGTGCGCGTACACGTCCAGCACCACGACCGCGTCGGCGCCGCCGAGGGCCGGGCCGAACTCGTGCAGGAAGGTGTTGGTGCGGAAGTAGCGGTGCGGCTGGAAGGCGGCGATCACGCGGCCCTGGCCGGCCAGTTCGCGGGCCGCCGACAGGATCGAGGCGATCTCGGTCGGGTGGTGGCCGTAGTCGTCGTAGACCCGCACGCCGGCGGCCTCGCCGAGCAGCTGCATCCGGCGGCGCGCGCCGCTGAACCCCGCGACGCCCTCCAGGTACGGCTTGGCGTCCACGCCCAGGGCCAGCGCCACGCCGAGCGCGGCGGCGGCGTTGAGGGCGTTGTGCCGAGCGGGGATGCTCAGGGTGATCGGGCCGTGGGTGTCGGCGGCCGTGATCAGGGTGAAGGTCGGGTAGCCGCCGACGGTGCCGACGTCGGCGACCCGGATGTCGACGTCCTCGCCGGCGCCGTAGGTCAGCACCCGGATCCCGCGCGCGGCGGTGCGCTCGGCGATGGCCCGGGCGGCCGGGTCGTCGGCGTAGCAGACCAGGGTGCCCCCGGGCTCCAGGCGGTCGGCGAAGTCCTGGAACTCGGCGCGGACCTGCAGCACGTCGGCGAAGTGGTCGGGGTGGTCGAGCTCGATGTTGGTGATGACCGAGACGTCCGGCCGGTAGTGCGTGAAGGTGCCGTCGGACTCGTCGGCCTCGGCGATGAGGATGTCGCCGGACCCGGCGTGCCCGGACTCCCCGGTCTCGCCGAGCTCGCCGCCGATGACGAAGCTCGGGTCCAGCCCGGCGTGCCGCAGCGCGACGGCGACCATCGAGGTGGTGGTGGTCTTGCCGTGCGTGCCGGCCACCGCCACCGACCGGTACCCGGGCATCAGCGAGGCCAGCGCGGAGGCCCGGTGCAGCACCCGCAGCCCGCGCGCCTTCGCCTCGACGATCTCGACGTTGTCGGCCGGGATGTCGCCGGAGACCACGACGGTGTCGACCCCGTCCAGATTCTCCGCCGCCTGCCCGATGGCGATGGTCGCACCGAGCGCCCGCAGCTCCCTGACGGTCGCGGTGTCCTTGATGTCGCTGCCGGACAACGGCAGGCCGCGACCGAGCATCGCGCGAGCCAGCGGAGCCATGCCGACGCCGCCGATGCCGACCAGGTGGATGCGGCCGAGGTCGGCGGCGGGGACCACTTCGGCGGGGGCGGGGAAGCGGGTCATCGGTCGCCGTCCTTGTTCTCGCCGTCCAGGATGTCTGTGGCCGTTCCGGCCGGTGCGGCGGCGACTTCGGCGGCCGACCCCGGCCGCTTCTTCCCCGCCGCGGCGAACACCAGGTCGACGATCTTCTCGTCCGCGTCCCGGATCCCGAACCGCCGCGCGGCCTGGCTCATCGTCGTCAGGCGCTCGCGGTCGAGCAGCAGCGGCACCACGTTCGCGGCGAACCACTGCGGGGTCAGGGCCGCGTCGTCGATCAGCAGCCCGCCGCCGGCCTCGACCACCGGCGCGGCGTTCAGGCGCTGCTCGCCGTTGCCCACCGGGAGCGGCACGTACACCGAGGGCAGCCCGACCGCGGCCAGCTCGCTGCAGGTCATCATCCCGCTGCGGGTCATCGCCAGGTCGGCGGCCGCGTAGGCGAGGTCCATCCGGTCCACGTAGGGCCGCGCCACGTACGGCGGGCCCGCGGGGTCCTGCTCTATCGACACCGAGTTCTTGTCGCCGTAGGAGTGCAGCACCTGGATCCCGGCGTCGTGCAGGGCCTTCACCGAGGCGACCATCGTGTCGTTCAGCCGCCGCGCGCCCTGCGAGCCGCCGGTGACCAGCAGCGTGGGGCGGTCGGGGTCCAGGCCGAAGGCCTTGCGGGCCTCGGCGCGCACGGCCGCGCGGTCCAGGCCGGTGATGGCCGGGCGCAGCGGCATGCCCACGCAGGTGGCGCCGGGCATCGGGACCGCCGGGTTGCCGGTGAGCACGTGGTCGGTGAACTTGGCGCCGACGCGGTTGGCCAGGCCCGGGCGGATGTTCGCCTCGTGCACGACGATCGGCCGCTTGGCCCGGCGCGCGGCCAGGTAGGCCGGCAGCGCGACGTAGCCGCCGAAGCCGATGACGACGTCCGCGTCCACGTCCATGATCACCTGCTGCGCCGCCTTGACCGTGCCGAGCAGCCGCGAGGGCAGCGTCAGCAGCGAGGCCGAGGGCTTGCGCGGCAGCGGGACGGCCGGGATCAGGCGCAGCTCGTACCCCCGGGCCGGGATGAGCTTGGTGTCCAGGCCCTTCTCGGTGCCGAGCATCGTGACCCCGATCGAGGGGTCGGCACGCCGCAGGGCGTCCGCGGTGTTCAGGGCGGGTTCGATATGCCCGGCGCTGCCGCCGCCGGCGATGACCACATGCACCCGGCCACCCTATCGGTCGGCGGGGGCCGATTCCGGACGCGGTGCGGTGACGCCGCGGTCGCGGACCGTGGCCGGGTCGATCGGCTCCGGGCGCCGTCTGGCGAAGGACATGAGCATCCCCACCGCCGTCAACGAGGGCAGCAGCGACGACCCGCCATAGGAGACGAAGGGCAGCGGCACCCCCGCGATCGGCAGCACGCCGGTCACCGCCCCCAGGTTGATCATCATCTGCGCGGCCAGCCAGACCGTGACCGAGGCCGAGACCAGCCGCACGAACGGATCGTCGGTCCGCAGCGCCATCCGGATCCCGGCGTAGGACAGCGTGAGGAACAGCGCCAGCACCGTCAGCGCGCCGATCAGCCCCAGTTCCTCGCCGATGATGGCGAAGATCATGTCGGTCTGCACCTCGGGCAGCTGCCCCCACCGCTGCTTGCTGGCGCCCAGCCCCTCCCCGAACCAGCCGCCGCTGGCCAGCGCCTGGAAGGCATGGATGGCCTGATACCCGGTCCCGCCGGGGTCGTTCTCCGGGCTGAGGAAGTTGGTGAACCGGCGCACCCGCGAGGGCCGCATCAAGATGGCCAGCGTCGCCAGGCCCATCGCGGAGGCCACCATGATCGAGAACAGCCGCCCCGGGGCCCCGGCCGTGAACAGCAGGCAGAACACGATGGCGACGATGATTATCGAGGTCCCCATGTCCCCGCCCATCATCACCAGCGCGATGATCACCACGGCCCCCGGCACCAGCGGCACCAGCAGGTGGTCCCAGGTGGTGAGCAGCTTCTCCTTGCGCACCAGCAGGTCGGCGCCCCACAGCACCAGCGCCAGCTTGGCGAACTCACTGGGCTGCACCGTCAGCGGCCCGATGATCAGCCAGTTCTTGTTCCCGTTGTGCGAGGACCCGATGGCCAGCACCAGCAGCAGCGCCAGCACGGTCCCCACGAGCGCCGGATAGGCCAGCGTCCGGTACGCCTTCGGCGGCAGCCGCGAGGCCCCCCACATGAGCATGAGCCCCAGCACCGCGGAGATCGCCTGGTTCTGGATCGAGGAGAACATCGGCCGCCCGTTGACCATGTTGTTCACACTCGAGGCCGAGAACACCTCCAGCAGCCCGATCCCGAGCAGCAGCAGCACCGCCCCGACGAGCAGGTAGTACGACGTGAGTTCGAGGTCGAACAGCGATTTCAGAACCGCGCGACGGGCCCGCAGCACCCGGACGGCGTTCTTCAACGGCGACGCCGGCGGGCCCGAGGCCTGTTCACTCATGGTCCTTAGGGTAGCCAGCCACCGGTGGACGCGGCGTCAGCTTGGGACGGGGTGTCGGGGCAGTGGGTTTAGCACACGAAACACGGGTGGTTGTGACTTGCTATAACTGTGCGATTGCGCCCGGCGTGGTGTGGATGCGGTTTGTTCGTGGGCTGACAGGCACAGGCGTTTCATGACAACAATCCGGGACAAAATCGATCCGTGGTGGCGACGAGGTCCACTCCGCACGGCACAGCGGCGGCCGGGCAGTGTGTGCGTGAGGTGCGGGAACCGTTCCCACGAAGCCGTAAAAAAGCCTGTAAACCCCCATACAGACCATGAAGACCCAAAAAGTCACCTTCACCCCCTTCTCCACAAGCGACCACCCCGGCCCAACCCGCGCCCGAAGGAACAGCGGCTACAGTGGGCCGTCGTATTGCCTCTGCCGCATGCCGTATCGTCTTCGCGCGCCGCACAGGCAATGCGTTGTTATGCCCGTAGCCGCTTCGGGGGTCCGTACTGCATGCCGCTCATACCCGCTGCCATCGGCCCCGTTCGCGACGCCGGTAAGGCCGCGTACACCTCCTTGCGCCGGGGCGAGCGCGTCAGGTATTCGGGCATCGCTTCCCAACACCTCCGCATCCCGCGCGGCAAGACGCTGGCCGTGGTCGGCGTCGTGGCCTTCGTGCTCTCGGTCTGGCTGCGGATCGCCGTGGTCTCGGCGCATCCGCAGAACCTGTGGCTCACCGTCGACCTCAGCGTCTACTACGACGCGGGCAAGTCGCTGGCGCACAACGAGGGCGGCCTGTACTCCGCCGGGTTCGGGGTCGGGAACCTGCCCTACCTCTATCCCCCGCTGACCGCGCTCGGCTTCCATGAGCTGACCTGGCTCGACTTCGAGCAGGTCAGGGTGCTGACGGCGGCGGTGAGCATCGGGTGCCTGGTGACGGTCGCCTGGTCGGCGTGGGGCCTGCTCGGCTACCGGCCGGGTCTCGGGCGGGTCGGGGCGACCGGGATCGTCGCCGCCGTGGGCATCTGGCTGGAGCCGGTGCACTCGAACCTGAACCTCGGCCAGGTCAACGTGCTGCTGATGGCGCTGGTCGTGGCGGACCTGGCGCAGGCCGACCGGCGGTGGACCAAGGGCGTGGGGATCGGGCTGGCCACGGCGATCAAGCTGACCCCGGGCCTGTTCATCGTCTACCTGCTCCTGACGCGGCGCTTCCGGGCCGCGGCCGTCGCCGCCGGCACTTTCGTGGCAGTCAGCGGCGGGGTGTGGGCGGTCCTGCCGAAGGCCTCGCACGCGTTCTGGTTCCACGCCATCGGCATCACCCCGTTCAGCCGCGACTACGCCGCGAACCAGTCGCTGCAGGGCATGTTCCTGCGGCTGCTGAACAACAGCGACAGCGCGGCGAAGGTCCCGTGGCTGCTGGCCAGCGCCCTGATCGTGGTGGCCGGGCTGGTCGCCGCCGCGCTGGCCGCGAACCGCGGCGCGGAGTTGCTCGGCGGCTGCGTGGTCGCCATCGTCGCGCTGGAGGTCTCGCCGATCTCCTGGACCTGCCACTGGGTGTGGTTCGAGCCGCTGGTCGTGCTCGGGTTCCACGCGGCCATCCGGTCGCGGCAGCGCGCGAAACTGGCCTGGGTGACGGTCTGCACTATCGCCGCGCTGGCCTGGCCGATGCGGGTCGACGACTCCGGCGGCTCGGATCCCCGCCAGCCGCTCATCCCGACCGGGCTGATCAACTACGCGCCGCGCCTCCAAGGCCGTGAGGAAGCTTGGGATCCCTTCCAGATCCTGTACGGCAACGGGTATGTGCTCGGTGGAGTGGTGCTCGTGGTAGCTGTGTTGGTGTGGGAGTTGCGCCGCCTCAACCACCGCGAGTCCGCTCCCGACAGCCTGATCCGCCCCCGGCCCGCCAGCGCCGCGCCGGCCAACAGCACCACGGCGCCGGCAGCCTGAACGGTCGTGAACGACTCGCCGAGGAAAAACGTGGCGCAGGCCGTGTTCACCGCCGGTACGAGGAACATCATCAGCGACGCGCTGGCCGGGCCGACCGCGGCGACTCCGCGGTAGTAGAAGACGTTCGCGACCGCCGTGGCACCGATCGCCAGGTAGGCGACGTTGACCCAGACCCCTGACGGCACCGCGCCCCACTGCACCTTCCCCCAGTCCGGCGCCGCGATCACAGCCAGCAGAACAGCACCGGTGCACGTCGCGTACGCCATCGCGGTCAGCGGCTCGATCCCGGCCAGCACCTTGGGCGCCGCGAGGGTGAACGCCGCCCAACACACCGCGCTCAGCACGTAGAGCAGGTCCCCGGCCAGCCGGTGCGAGCCGCCGCCGGCGCTGTTCGCACCGACCAGGTAGGCCGCCGCGCCGGCCAGGCCCAGCGCGAGGCCGACCAGCCGGCGGCGCGAGGCCTTCTCACGTCCGCTGACCAGCAGGAACGCCGTGGTCAGCACCGGACTCATCACCGGGATCAGGATCCCGCCGTCCAACGACGGCGCGAGCGAGAGCCCCCAGAAGAAGAAGCCGTTGTAGGCGAAGACGCCCAGCACCCCGGCCAGGCACGCCCGGCCCGCGGCCCGCACGCCCACGCGCGGGGTCCGGCCGGTCAGCGCCATGGCCACCAGGAGCGCGATCGCGCCGCCGCCGAAGCGGAGGGTGGCGGCCACGGTGTGCGGGACGTGATCGACCACGGCCTCCGAACTGGAGAACGCGCCGCCCCACAACATCATGGTCATCGCGAGGAACAGGTAAGGGTTCGGCGCACCCGCCGACCGTCGAGCTGACATGCCCCGATCCTGGCCCGCGTCCCAGCATCCGGTCTTGAACGCTCGTGCGGCGCCGAAGCCACAGACTCGGGGAATGCAGACCGGGGGCACAATGAGCACCATGGCGGGGACGGCGAACGCCCGAGGCTGGGCCGAGTACTGGCGCGACGACACGCGCGGCCTGGAGGCCATGCACGCCCGCTTCCGCGACCACGTGTACGCCCCGCACTCGCACGACGCCTACTCCTTCGGCGTCACCGACGCCGGCGCGCAGCAGTTCCACTGCCGCGGGGCCCTGCACACCAGCGCCGCCGGCATGGTCATGGCCCTGAACCCCGACGACCCGCACGACGGCCGCGCCGCCGCCGACCTCGGCTACCACTACCGCATCGTGCACGTCTCCCCGCAGATCGTCCGCGCGGTCCTGGCCGACGCCGCGGACTCCTCCGACCACGCCGATCCGCTGGGAGCCGCCGCTCCCCTGCCGCTGTTCACCAATCCGGTGCTCGGCGACCGGCGCCTGGCCGACTCCATCGCCCGCCTGCACGCCGCGCTGGCCGCCGACGCCAGCCCGCTGGCCCGCGACGAGCGCCTGCGCGCCGTCATCCTGGGCGCGCACCTGCGCGGCGCGACCCGTCCGCCGCGTATCAGGACCCTGGCCGACAGGGCACAGCGCGAGGCAGCGCGCCGCGCCAGGGACCTGATGCGCGAGGCGTATCCCGAGCCGCTGCCGGTGGAACTGCTCGCCGCGGCCGCGGGGTGCAGCAGGTTCGCGCTCTACCGCGCCTTCTCCGCCGAGTTCGGCATGTCCCCCAGCGACTACGAACGCCAGCTGCGCCTGCGCCACGCGCGCTCGCTGCTGGCCGCCGGCACCACCCCGGCCGACGTCGCGGCGGCCACCGGCTTCGCCGACCAGGCGCACCTGGCGCGCTGGTTCAAGCGCGCGTACGGGATCACGCCGGGGGTCTTCGCGCGGGGCGCGGGCGGATAGGCGGACAGCCGATTCCGGGTCTGCTCTCTGATATCAGAGGGCTACCGTCGAACAGACGAGCGGCATATTTTGTCTGACCATGAGCTACGAAATCCCGCCGGAGGCCCACCGCCTGCACGCGGAAGGCCGCTCCGCGGGCTCCCGCGGCGACTACGACCTGGCGCTCACCCTGCTCGGCCGGGCCGCGGCCCTGGCGCCGGACTGGCCCTACCCGCCGTATGACGCGGCCTTCACGCACCTGATGCGCGGCGACACCCGCGCCGCCCAGAACCTGTACGAACGCGTGGCCGGCCTGTCCCCCACCGGGTTCTTCACCTGCCGCACCACGCTGGACATGCTGCGCCGCGAGCACGACGGCCGGCTGGCCCCGGGCTTCTCCCGGGCCTTCGTGCAGCTGGAATGGATGGAGGACCGCGTGGAGAAGACGCGGATCCTGCGCGGCATCACGCAGCGCTTCCCCGGATTCCCGCCGGCCTGGAAGGAACTCTCCCTGCTGCTGGAGGACCCGCAGGACCGCCTGATCGCGATGGACAACGGCCTGGCCGGCGACCCCGACCCGGAGACCAGGACCACGCTGCTGCTGAACAAGGCCGGGCTGTACGCCTCGCTCGGCGACGTCATCGCGGCCACCGCGCTGTACTCGGTCATCGCCGACGATCCCGATGTGACGCCGACCGGGGCGGCTTTCGCCAGGGCTTTCCGGGACAACCGGATGCCGGGGCTGTAGGGCTCGCCTGCTCCCCCGGCTTCCTGCCTACTCGCCGGATTCCGCGGCATCCCCGGATTGCCCGGCGTCTCCGGCGTCCCCGCCGTCCCCGGATTCCCCGGCCTCCCGCGCCTTCAGCTCCCGCACCGCCTCGGCGAAGACGTCCCCGCGCTGTCCGTACGACGTGAACATGTCCATCGACGCGCACGCCGGCGCCAGCAGCACCGTGTCCCCCGACACGGCCATGGCGCGCGCAGCGGCCACCGCCTCGGCCATCACCTCGGCGGCGCGCTCCGGGCCCGGGCCGCCGAGGTCGACCACCGGAACCTCCGGCGCGCGGCGGCGCAGCGCCTCGGCGACCAGGTGGCGTTCGGCGCCGAACAGGACCGCGCCGCGCAGCCGCTTGGCGTGCCGCTCGACCAGGTCGTCGAACTCCGCGCCCTTGGCCAGGCCGCCGGCCAGCCAGACCACGTGGTCGTAGGCGCCGATGGAGGCCGAGGCGGCGTGCGGGTTGGTGGCCTTGGAGTCGTCGACGAAGTCCACGCCGTCCGTCGTCGCGACCCAGGCGATGCGGTGCGGCTCGGGCCGGAACTCTCGCAGCCCGTCGCGCACCGCCGTGGGCTCCACGCCGTAGGCGCGGACCAGCGCGGCGGCGGCCAGCGCGTTGGCGATGTTGTGCGGGGCCTGCGGTTCGACGTCGTAGACGGTGCCCAGCTCCGCGGCGCTGGTGCGGCGGTCGGGGATGAAGGCGCGGTCGGCCAGGATGCCGTCCACCACGCCGAGCATCGACAGCCCCGGCGCGCCGAGCGTGAACCCGATCGCCCGGCAGCCCTCGACGACCTCGGCGTCCTCCACCAGCCGCACCGTCTCCAGATCGGCGGCGTTGTACACGGCGGCGACCTGGGTGTTCTCGTACGCCCGGCCCTTGGCCGCGACGTAGTCGGCGTACGACCCGTGCCAGTCGATGTGGTCCGGCGCGATGTTGAGCACCACCGAGGCCAGCGGACTGAGCGTGGAGCTCCAGTACAGCTGGTAGCTCGACAGCTCGATGACCAGCACCTCGAACGGCTCCCCGGCCTCGCCGGCGGCCTGCCCCCGCAGCACCGCGTCGAGCACCGGATACCCGATGTTGCCGCAGGCCACGACGTTCTTCCCGGCCTGCTTGAGCATCGACTCGGCCATCCGCACCGTGGTGCTCTTGCCGTTGGTCCCGGTCACCACCAGCCAGGGTGCGTAGCTCCCGTCGGCCAACGGAGCCCGCAACCGCCACGCCAGCTCCGCGTCGCCCCAGATCGGCACCCCGGCCTGCCGCGCCGCCGTCACGATCGGCGCCGAAGGAGGCATCCCCGGGCTGACCACCAGCAGCTCGGTCCCCTCGGGCAGGGTCTCGTCGTCGCCCAGACGGAGGGTGGCACCCTGCGCGGCGGCCTGCGCGGCCCGGCTGGTCGTCACCTCGTCGTCGTACCGGTCGATCAGCGTCACCCGCGCCCCGCGCGCCAGCAGCGCCGCCGACGCCGACAACCCGACGACCCGGGCTCCGACGACGGTGACGGCGGCGCCGTCGAACTGCACAGGACCAGAGGCGGCGAAGGGGTTCATGGCTCAAAGCCTATTGGGTCTCATGTGATGTTGACGCGGTGATCACCGCGGCTGTAGAACCTGCTCGGCTGTTCGAATGTCTACGATCCCGTGGGGGGATGAGCTGTGCCTGTGCGTTCTCGTCGTGTCACCTTGTCGGCCGTTTCGGCGTTGGCCGTGCTGGCCGCGGGGACCGCGGGGGTGGTGTCGCTGTCGTCGGGGGCGGCTCAGGCCACCGAGCCCGGGGCGGACGGCGTGATCGCCACCGAGAGCGGCACCAACCTCGTGGAGCAGAACGCGGACGGCACCGGGCTCAAGACCCTGGCTCCGCCGCCCGGCTCCCCGGCTCTGTCCGCCTCGCAGCCGGCCTGGTCGTCCGACGGCTCGATGCTGGCCTGGAAGAACATGGAAGGCGACTGCGGGATCTACCTGAGCCCGGCGGATCTCAGCTCCGTGACCGGGCTGTCGGGGGCGAACTACACGGCCTGCTACGGCGAGAGTCCGACTTGGGCCGACAGCAACAAAGAGATCGTCTACAGCCTGTTCGAGGTACCGGGCACCACTGTGTGGTACCAGCTGTACCAGGCCCCGGTCTCCGCCGACAGTGGTCCGGCCGGGCCGTTGTTCAGCACGGACACGGGGTTCAACGACACGTACCCGCGTGCCGTCGGGAACCTCATCGCCTTCACGCGCACGCCCCGGTCCGGGACGAACCTCGTCCCCCAGGTCTGGATCTACGACACCACGACCAGCTCGGCCCACCTCGTCGTCGACAACGCGCAGGACGCCGACATCTCCCCGGACGGCAAGAGCCTGGTGTTCACCCGTCCGGGTTCGCAGGACCTGTTCACCTCCGCCGTCGACGGCACCGGGGTCAAGCAGCTGACGACCAACGGCGCGACCGTCCAGCACCAGTTCCCGGTCTGGTCGCCGTCCGGCACGAAGATCGCGTTCGACAACGGGACGAACAGTTCTGTCCTGGATGTGGCCGGCGGGACCGAGACGGTGCTGACCGGCAGCGGACGGAACCCGCAGTGGCAGCCGATCAACGCCTCGGCGCCGACGCCGCCGACGGGGAGTCCGTCCACGACGCCCCCGACCACCCCGCCTCCGACGACCCCGCCGAGCACGACCCCTCCCACGACGCCGCCCTCGACGCCGCCGTCGACCCCGCCGTCCTCGCCGCCGCCCACCAACCCCGGCCCGCCGCAGGTCCCGTTGGTCCAGCGCATCGCCGGCACAGACCGCTTCGACACCGGCGTGAAGACCTCCCGCCTGCTCTGGCCGGACTTCGCGCGGCCCTCGCCGATCCACGCCAAGGCGGTCGTGCTGGCCACCGGCGCCTCGTTCCCGGACGCGCTGGCCGGCGGGCCGCTGGCGCACGCGGCCCAGGGACCGCTGCTGCTCACCGACCCGCACACGCTGACGCCGGAGACGTTCGGCGAGATCATGCGGGTCCTGCAGCCCGGCGGGACCGTGTACGTGCTCGGCGGCACCAGCGCGGTCAGCCCGGCGGTCGCCGCGGAGCTCAGCGGGGCCGGCTACCACGTCCAGCGGCTCGGCGGCACCGACCGCTACGCCACGGCGCGCGTCATCGCCGACGAGATCGAGCGGCTGACGCCGACCCCGGCCGGCCAGAGCCAGGCATTCGTCCTGGCCACCGGCACGACCTTCGCCGACGCCCTGTCCGCGGGCCCGCTGGCCTCCCTCGGCGGCCTGCCGATCCTGCTGTCCGACGGCCCGGCCCTGGACCCGGCCACCCGCGCCTACCTCTCCGGCAAAGAGGTGCTCCCGGTCGGCGGCCCGGCGTACCAGGCCGCCGGCTTCGCCCCGGACCCGGGCCAGGAGTGCGGCGACCTGGCCGGCCCGGACCGCTACGCCACCAGCGCGGCCGTGGCCCGCTGCATCGCCGCGGTACGCGCCGACGCCGGCGTACCCGCCTCGATCTTCACCGGCGTGGCGACCGGCACGAACTACGCCGACGCCCTCACCGGCGGCGCCTTCCTGGGCATGTTCGGCGACCCGCTCCTGCTCACCACCCCGCAGACACTGTCCGCCCCCTCGGCCGCCTTCCTGGCCTCGGAGAAGCAGACCGTGGGCCTCGTCGAGATCTTCGGCGGCCCGAACGCGGTCTCCGCAGGCGTCGAATCCTCGATCGTGAACCTGCTCGGCGGCCGGGAACTGGCCCCGCTGACCGCCCCGGCCGGCCAGCCGGCCCCGGCCCAGAGCCTCGGCTCGGTGCTGGGACTCTCGACCCGCCCGGCGCAGCTGCGAGGGCTGCACACGGAGGCGGCCCCGCTTCCGTAGCGCAGGTCGAAGCAAGCAGGTCGAAGCGGCCGTCAGAGCCGGCCGACTCCCGGAAGGGACGCGGCCAGCTCTTCGGCCAGGGCGACCAGGTCCGGATACCGCAGGACCCGGTCGCCCCACCCGGGCACGGGAACATGCAGCGGGGCGGTCCAGCGCGCGGGGATCGCCCCGATCCCATACACGGCACCGGCCAAGCCCCCGGTCACGGCCGCCACGGTGTCGGTGTCGCCGCCGAGGTCGATGGCGGCGCGCAGGGCCGAGGGGTAGTCCGGCGTGGTCCGCAGCGCCCACACCGCAGAAGCCAGACACGGCCAGACGGCGCCGTTGAACTCGGTGGCCATGCTCGGATGCCAGTCGGGCGCCAGGATCGCGGCGTAGCGGTCGCGGTGGTCGGGATGGATCTGGGCGACGACGTCGGGCAGGGCAGCAAGGGGGTCCTGGCCGGCGAGTGCGAGGCGGATCAGTTCGTGGAAGACCGCGGTGCCCTCCCAGGCCGCGCGGTCGCCGTGGGTCAGAGCCGCGATACGCCGTGCCGCGTCCATCGTCGCCTCGCGACCCGCCGGTGCGAAGTACACCGCCGAGGTCGAGGCCCGCATCAGGGAGCCGTTGCCGGCGGCGTGGCCGGTGATCCAGAAGTGCCGACCGGCCGCACTGTCCCAGGGGTCGCCGCTGGTCAGGACCGCCTCGGTCTGCAGGCCGATGTCCTTGGGCTCGCCGGCCGCCCAGCGCTGGAAGCGTTCGAAGACGTCCGAGGGGTCCAGGCCCCCGCGCCCCAGCAGCGAGTCCGCGACCAGCACCGCCATCTGGGTGTCGTCGGTCGCCTCGCCGGGATCCCAGCCGCCCCCGCCGCGCATCTCGTCGGGCTGCGGTTCGCCGAGCGGATACCTCGCGGAGAACACTCCGGCCGGCCCGAACTCGAACGGCGCGCCCAGCGCGTCGCCGACCGCCGCCCCGACCACGGCTCCGATCGCCCGCGCCGTCCGCCGACCCTCGCTGTGCGTCACCCGCGCATCCTAAGCGCCAGCTCAAGCCCGCTTCACGCGCTTTTGAGTGGACCGCCCCGGCGGACCGGCGGATCATCGGGGCATGACCGATATCAGGGATCTCAACGCTCGCGCGGTGCGCGACAGTATGGACGTTGTTCGGCAAGTGCAGGTCGGTGACCTGGGGCGGCCCACGCCGTGCGAGGGTTGGACGCTCGCGGATCTACTGGGGCACATGATCGTGCAGCACCGGGGGTTCGCGGCGGCGGCTCGGGGGGACGGCGCCGAGATGAAGCACTGGGAGTTCGCGCCGGCCGGGGATGATGCCGTGGAGCAGTACCTGGCGGCTTCGGAGGAGGTGTTGGCGGCTTTCGCGGCGGTCGGGGAGGAGTTGGACGCCGTCTTCGATCTGCCCGAGTTCAAGATCGATCCGCCTCGCTTCCCGGCGAGCAGAGGGATCGGTTTCCACTTCATCGACTACGTCGTGCACGCCTGGGACGTCGCCGTCACCCTCGGCGTCGACTACGAGTTGCGGCCGGAGCTGGCGGACGAAGCGCTGCGGATCACGCTGGCCGTGCCGAACGGCGACAACCGGACCATCGACGCGGCCGCCTTCGTGCCCGCGTTGGACATCCCCGAGGACGCCTCCACGCTCGACCACATCCTGCTCTACCTCGGCCGCACGCCCGGCTGGCGCCCGGCTGCGTAACGGCTGCGTAAAGAGGCTTCTACCGCCCCACCGCATACCCCTGCATCCCCCGAGGATTGGCCGCCCCGCGCACCAACCCCCGCTCCGGATCCCGCCCGACCGCGCACATCCGCCCCAGCGACCAGTCCTCCGACACCACCACCTCGTGCCCTCGGCGCCGCAGTCCGTCCAGGACCGCGGCGCCGAGCCGGGCCTCGGCCACGATCCGCCCCGGGTAGGCCGGCCGCGGATAGAACGACTCGGGGAAGTGCGAGGTGTGGAACGTCGGCGCGTCGATCGCCTCCTGCAAGTTCATGCCGGCGACCACGTGGTTCAGCACGAACAACAGCTGCCACTGGTCCTGCTGGTCCCCGCCCGGCGATCCGAACGCCAGCACCGGCTCCCCGCCGCGCAGCGCCAGCGTCGGCGACAGCGTGGTCCGGGGCCGCAGCCCGGGTGTCAGGGTGCTGGCAAGCCCGTCCCGCAGCCACGTCATCTGCATCCGCGTCCCCAGACAGAACCCGAGCGCGGGGATCACCGGCGAGGAGTGCAGCCACCCGCCGCTGGGCATCGCCGCGACCATGTTCCCCCACCGGTCCACGACGTCCACATGCACCGTGTCCCCCCGCGCCTCCCCACGCCGGGCACCGGAGGCGACCGGCTCCCCGGTGGAAGCGTCGACCGGTATCGGCAGATCCGGACGCACCGGCAGCACCGGCACCCGCCCCCGCGGCGATCCCGGACGCAGCTCCAGCGAAGCGACCTCCCCGATCAGCGCCCGCCGCTCGGCGTTGTACTCCGAAGACAGCAGCGCATCCAACGGCGTGTCGAAGCCGTCGCCGTACCAGGCCTCGCGATCGGCGAACGCCAACTTGGCACCCTCGACCACGCGATGGACGAAGTCCACGCTCCCCGGTTCGAGTTCCTGCCCCCGCAACAAAGCCAACTGCTGCAACAGAACCGGCCCCTGCCCCCACGCACCGGTCTTGCAGAACGTATAGCCGCCGAAGTCGTAGCGCACCGGCTCTTCATAAGAAGGCTGCCATGCCGCCATATCAGCACCCGTAATCACCCCGGCATGGTCCGACCCGGAGGAATCGCGCCACGCCGTCCGCGCGAAATCATCGACAGCCTCGGCGACAAATCCCTGCCGCCACGCGTCCAACGCGGCGTCGATCCGCGCCTCGCGCGTGGACCCGGACGCGTCCGCCAAGCGCTGATAGGTGGCAGCCAGCATCGGATTCCGGAACACCGAACCCGCAGCCGGAACCTCCCCGCCCGGAAGGTACACACCAGCGGACGTCGACCAGTACTGCCGGAACATCGGCTCGATATCCGCAATGCACTGCGATATCGCCGGAGTGACCGGATATCCGTCCCGCGCATAGCCGATGGCGTAAGCCAGAACCTCCGCGAGCTCCATACTCCCCTGGTCGCGCAACAGCGTCAGCCACGCCGGCACCGCCCCGGGAACAGCCGCGGCCAGCAGCCCAGAACCCGGCACCAGCCCCAACCCGAGATCGCGGTAGCGCTGCACGCTCGCCCCGGCCGGCGCCACACCCTGCCCGCACAACACAGTCGGCCGCTTGTCGTCGCCGCGCGCGAAGATCACCGGCAGGTCCCCGCCGGCCCCGTTCTGGTGCGGTTCCACGACCTGCAGTACGAACCCCGCGGCCACCGCCGCGTCGAACGCGTTCCCGCCGCGCTCCAACACCGCCATGCCCGCCGACGCGGCGAGCCAGTGGGTACTGGACACCATGCCGAATGTGCCGCTGAGCTCCGGACGTGTGGTGAATGCCGTCATCGCCGCACCCTCCTGTCGGCTATTACCCTAGGCGCGGGCGCAGCCCATCCGCCACCAACCCGGCGACCCGGGGCACGTCCCCCGACGGCGCGGCGCGCGCGGCGGCGATCGCGCCGATCACGAGCGCGTGCAGGTCCTCGACGTTCACGTCGGGGCGCACCTCGCCGGCTTCCTGCGCGCGGCGCAGCAGATCGGCCAGGGCGCCCTTCAACTCCCCGGCGATGCCGGCGGTCGCGGCCCGGATGTCTATACCGTGGCTGGTCAACGCCTCGGCGAGGTCCATCTTGTCCTGCGCGTCGACGGTCATGGTGAGGAAGAACCGGTAGAAGGCCGGCCCCGGGTCGGGCTCGGCCAGCGCGGCGCGCACCTCGGCCAGCATGGTCTCCATGCGGGCGATGAGCACCGCCGCCAGCAGTTCCTCCTTGGTCGGGAAGTGCCGGTAGACCGTGCCGGCGCCGACTCCGGCGCGGCGCGCGATCTCGTCCAGCGGCACCGCCGGACCCTCGGCGGCGAACGCCTCGGCCGCCGCCTGGAGCACCCGGGCACGGTTGCGGCGCGCGTCGGCGCGCAGCGGCCGGTCGGCCAGACCCTGGCCGCCGGCTCTGTCAGCCCCCACCTCGGTTCTCGCGGACCCGTTCACAGCGCCAGCGTAGACCCCCTCGACAACCGGGGCGCCCGCCCCGTATCGTTCCGGACAGCGAACCGGGGCGCTCGCCCCACTTAGCTTTCCGTCAGGAGAACCGCATGTCCGAGCACGTCCGCACCACCCGCGAAACCATCGAGCTCATGCTGCGCACCGCCGTCGAGGGCAGCCGGGACGACCTGGCCGACCTCTACGCCGCGGACGTCCTGGTCACCAATCCCTTCGCGCCGGAGGGCCTGCGCGAGTCCCGCGGCAACGAGGCGCTGCGCGGGCGGATGAAGAACTTCGCGCAGTACCTGGACTACACGGAGATCAAGAACGTGATCCTCTACGAGACCGTCGACCCGCAGGTCGCGGTCGTGGAGTTCACGGTCGTCGGCACGCTCGTGCCCACCGGCGAGAGCTTCGAGCTGCCCTCGATCAACGTGGTCCGGGTGGTCGACGGCCTGATCGCCGAGTCCCGCGACCACAGCGACGGGACGCGCACGGCCAAGCTGCTGGAGTCGATCCAGGCCGCGGCCTGACCGTTGCGCCAGACCGCCACGCCCAAGCAGTCCGCCTGATCCCTCAGCCCCGCACCAGCTCCCACAACCGGGCCCAGTCCTCGGCCTCGAGATCCTTGGGCAGGGCCCGGCCCGGGAGCCGGCTCCATCGGATCCACTCGCGCAGATCGGCCCGCGGCACGCGGCCGGTCCGCCCGATCATCTCCTCGACCCCGCGTCCCGGCGCCTGGAAGACCTGCTTCACAAAAGCCTGATACCCGGGCCGGCCCTGCACCAGCGGCACCGGACGCCGCCACATCGTCAGCAGCCCGGCGTCCACCGACGGCACCGGCCGGAACGCGGAGGCCGGGATCCGCCGGACCAGCCCGAAGTCGTACCAGGGCCACCACGACGCGGTCAGCATGCTGGCCCCGCCGACCCCGGCCCGCCGCCGCGCCACCTCCCACTGCACGATCAGCACCGCGCTGCTCCAACCGCGCTCGGCCAGCAGCTTCCTGAGGATCGCGGTCGTGAGGTGGAACGGGACGTTGCCGACGATCGTGTGCGGCGCGGCCGGGAAGCGATACCGCAGGACGTCGGCGCAGACCACGTCCACCCGCGGCCCGGACCGCGCGGCCAGCCGCCGCGCCCGCCGCGGATCGATCTCCAGCGCCGTGAGCGGCCGGTCCAGCCGGGACAGCGGGCCGGTCAGCGCGCCGTCGCCGGCGCCGAGTTCGATGATCGGACCCTCGGTATGGTCCCGGACCAGGCGTTGAATCTCCGCGATCAGTGCCCTGTCTGCCAGAAAGTTCTGGCCCAGTTCCTGGCGCCCGCCAAATGAAGAAGTCTTTGAGTAGTGCATGTGCTGCTCCGCGGCATTCTCGCGATCGAAGCCGGGCAGCCATGCATTTCAGTCAAGCACTGTGCGGCCGCACCGGCGGGGACTCGGATGCGGCGGGAATCGCGGATCAGGGGATCGGCTACCCGCCGTCAGACGCGGGTGCGGATGAAAATCGCGTTGCAACACATGATCACGGAGCCTAGCAAGGACCGGACGGGAAACGCCCGCCATTTTCGGGCGCCGCCGCGGGTGTCCGCGACGGCGCTCGGCGAACAGGTGTCCCCTACTCCCCTTCGAGATCGCCTTCGAGCTCGCCCTCGAGTTCCAGGAACACCTGGCGCAGCCCGTCCAGCGTCTCGGCCTCCGGCTCGGCCCACAGCCCGCGCTCGGCGGCCTCCAGCAGCCGTTCGGAGATCCCGCGCAGCGCCCAGGGGTTCGAGCGCTCCATGAACGCGCGGTTCGTCTCGTCGAACACGTAGGTCTGCGCCAGCTGCTCGTACATCCAGTCGTCCACGACCCCGGCGGTGGCGTCGTAGCCGAACAGGTAGTCCACGGTCGCGGCCAGCTCGAAGGCGCCCTTGTAGCCGTGGCGCTGCATCGCCGCGACCCACCGCGGGTTCACCACGCGGGCCCGGAACACGCGGTGCGTCTCCTCGGCCAGCGTCCGGGTCCTGACCGCCTCCGGCACCGCCGAGTCGCCGACGTAGGCGGCCGGCGAGGTCCCGGTCAGCGAGCGCACCATCGCGACCATGCCGCCGTGGTACTGGAAGTAGTCGTCGGAGTCGACGATGTCGTGCTCGCGGTTGTCCTGGTTCTTCGCCGCGACCTGGATGCGGCGGAAGGAGCTCTCCATGTCCCCGCGGGCCTCGCGGCCGTCCAAACCCCGGCCGTAGGCGTAGCCGCCCCAGACCGCGTAGACCTCGGCCAGGTCGGCGTCGGTACGCCAGTCGCGGGCGTCGATCAGCGGCAGCAGACCGGCACCGTACGCGCCGGGCTTGGAGCCGAAGACGCGCGTGGTGGCCCGGCGGCGGTCGCCGTGCGCGGCGGTGTCGGCGTCGGCGTGCGCGCGCACGTAGTTGTCCCCGGCGGCCTCCTCGAGCTCGGCGACGGCCTGCACCGCGTCGTCGATGAGCGCGATGACGTGCGGGAACGCATCACGGAAGAACCCTGAAATGCGCACGGTCACGTCGATGCGCGGACGTCCCAGCTCGCCCACCGGCACCACCTCGAACCCGGTGACCCGCCGCGAGGCCTCGTCCCACACCGGACGGCAGCCCAGCAGGTGCAGGATCTCGGCGATGTCGTCGCCCTGCGTCCGCATCGCCGAGGTGCCCCAGACGGTGAGCCCCACCGAGCGCGGGTACTCGCCGGTGTCGGCCAGATGGCGCGCGATCAGCGACTCGGCGAGCGCCACTCCGACGTCCCAGGCGTTGCGCGAGGGGATGGCCTTGGGGTCGACGGAGTAGAAGTTGCGGCCGGTCGGCAGAACGCTGACCAGGCCGCGGGTCGGCGCCCCGGAGGGGCCGGCGGGGATATAACGGCCGTCCAGGGCGCGCAGGACGTTGGCGATCTCGTCGGTGGTGCGGGCCAGGCGGGGGACGAGTTCGGTGGCGGCGAAGCGCAGGACGGCGGCCACCGCTTCGGCGGAATCGGCAAGCACCGCATCGCAGATCCCTGGCACAGCCGTCGGATCCCAGCCCGCCGCCGCCAGCGCGTCCACGAGCCGCCGGGCCAGCTTCTCCAGCAGGTCCACGGCGTCGGATGCCGACCTCGCGGGCGCCTCACCGTCACCGGCCAGCGCGACCAGCAGCTCCGGCACCTTCACCGCCGCCCCCGGCTCGGCCAGCAGCACCTGCTCGTCCAGCCCGACGAACTCCGCCAGCGCCTGCCGCAGTCCGGTGACCGCCCCGTTCACCCCGCCGAAGACCTGCTTGGCCCGCAGGATCGCCAGCACGTCGGCGACCAGTTCCTCGCCCTCCGGGGCGCGGCCCAGGATGTGCAGCCCGTCGCGGATCTGCACGTCCTTGATCTCGCACAGATAGCCGTCCAGGTGCAGCACGAAGTCGTCGAAGTCGTCATCAGTGGGCTGACGGTCGACGTCGCCGTGCAGGATCGAGGCGAGGTCGTGGTGCAGCTGCGCGGCCCGGATCAGGGTCCAGATCTGCGCGCGCACCGCCGGTGTCTTGTCCGGGTCCAGCGCCTGCACGGTCGCGTACTCGTCGAGCAGCTGCTCCAGCTTGGCCAGGTCGCCGTAGGTGTCGGCGCGCGCCATCGGCGGCATCAAGTGGTCCACGACGGTGGCGTGCCCGCGCCGCTTGGCCTGCGTGCCCTCGCCGGGGTCGTTCACGATGAACGGGTAGACCAGCGGCAGCTCGCCGAGGACCGCGTCGGGGGCGCAGGACTCCGACAGGCCCAGACCCTTGCCGGGCAGCCATTCCAGCGTCCCGTGCTTGCCGAGGTGGACGACGGCGTCCGCGCCGAAGCTGTGCTCCAGCCAGCGGTAGGCGGCCAGGTAGTGGTGGCTCGGCGGCAGGTCCGGGTCGTGGTAGATGGCGATCGGGTTCTCGCCGAAGCCGCGCGGCGGCTGGATCATCAGCAGGATTTTGTCGAACTGGAGCGCGGCCAGGACGATGTCCTCGCCGTCGACGTACAGCGAGCCGGGCGGCTCGCCCCAGTGCCGGCGGATGCCCTCGCGCAGGTCTTCGGGGAGTGTGGCGAACCAGGACTCGTAGTCGCGCAGCGGCACGCGCGCCGGAGCCGCGGCCAGCTGCTCCTCGGTGAGCCACTCGACGTCGTGTCCGCCGGCCGCGATCAGCCGGTGGATGAGCTGGTCGCCGTCCTCGGGGAAGTCGCCGACGGTGTAGCCGGCTTCGCGCAGCGCCGTGAGCAGGCGGACGGCGCTGGCCGGCGTGTCAAGGCCGACGGCGTTGCCGACGCGCGAGTGCTTGGTCGGGTAGGAGGACAGGACCAGCGCGAGCTTCTTGTCGCGGTTGGGGATGCCGCGCAGGGCGGCGTGGCGGTAGGCGATGCCGGCCAGGCGCGCGGCGCGTTCGGCGTCGGCGACGTAGACGGGGATTCCGGCCGAGCCGTTCTCCTTGAAGGAGAAGGGGACCGAGATCAGCCGGCCGTCGAACTCGGGGATCGCGACCTGCATCGCGGCGTCCATCGGGGTGAGCGCGGCGTCAGAGTCCTGCCAAGCCCGGCGCGAGGAAGTGAGACAGAGTCCTTGGATGACCGGGATGTCCAGGGCGGCGAGGGCGCCGACGTCCCAGGCGTCCTCGTCACCGCCGGCGCTGGCGTCCGCGGCGGTGGCGCCGCCGCCGGCCAGGACCGTGACGATCAGGGTGTCGCAGCGGCCGAGCAGTTCCACGAGCCCCCGGCCCGCGTCCTCGGACAGGCCGCGCAGCGAGCCGCAGTAGACGGGAAGCGCGTTGGCGCCGCGGGTTTCGAGGGCGTCGGCGAGGGTGTCGACGAAGGCTGTGTTGCCCGAGAGCTCGTGGGCCCGGTAGAAGACGATGCCGACGGTCGGGCGGCCCTCGCGCTGCTCGCGTTCGCGCTCGCGCTCGGCGTGGATGCCGAACTCCGGCATGGCCTGCGGCGCCTCGAAGCCCTCGCCGCCGCCGAGGACGGTGTCGGTGAGGAAGTTCGCCAGCTGCGCCAGGTTCGCCGGGCCGCCGGCGGTGAGGTAGTTGAGGGCGTCGGCCACCACGCCGCCGGGAACTGTAGAGAGCGCCATGAGTTCGGCGTCCGGCTCGGCCTCCCCGCCGAGGACGACGGCCGGCAGCCCGGCCGCGGCGACCTCCTCGACCAGCCAGCGCCACGGCCGGTGCCCGCCGAGCAGCCGCAGCACGGCGACGTCGGCGTCACGCAGCAGGGGCGCCAGGGACTCGGCGTCCAGGCGTGCGGGGTTGGCGGTGACGTAGGGCGCGCCGCACGCGTGGGCGGCGAGGAGCTCGGTGTCGGCCGTGGACAGCAACAGAACGCGCGCGGGCATGCGACGGCACTTCCTCTCGCGGAGTCCGCGCTCCGCCTCGGGCTGATGGGTAGGGACGGCAGGCAGTTCCTGGCTCGCGGACCGTGGTCCGCTCACAGTTGCGGGACAGCGCCCGATTCGCACGGGCTTCCTGGACTGTCGTCTTGGTGGACAGTGTGCCAGATCCAGCTTCAGCGCAGTCGGTCCTGTCGGTCCCGCCGGTTCCTGCCAGTCCTGCCAGTCCTGCCAGTCCTGCCAGTCCTGTCTGCCCAGGCAGCCCTGTCAGCGCAGTCGGCGTGCGCGGCGGCGCGGCGCGAAGACGTCGGCCAGACGCGCGGCGGCCACGGCCGAGGCCAGCCCGACTGTGGCCGACAACACGGCGGCCCGGCGGATGTCGGCCACGCGCGGCGCCCGGCCGGTCCCCATGACCGGCCGGTGTTCGACGACGTCGCCGTAGGTGTTGGTGCCGCCCAGGCGCACCCCCAACGCGCCGGCGGCGGAGGCCTCGCAGCGTCCGGCGTTGGGGCTGGGGTGCTGCGCGCCGTCGTGTCGCAGGACCCTGAGCGCGCGCACGGGACTGCCGCCGACCACCGGCGCCGCCGCTACGGTCACGACGCCGGTGAAGCGCGCGGGGACCCAGTTGAGGGCGTCGTCCAGGCGCGCGGAGGCCCACCCGAAGTTGAGGTACTTGGCGTTCCGGTAGCCGACCATCGCGTCCAGCGTGTTCGACGCCCGATAGGCCAGCAGCCCGGGAATCCCCGCCACCGCGCCCCAGAACAGCGGCGCGACCACCGCGTCCGAAGTGTTCTCGGCGACCGACTCCACCACCGCCCGCGCGATCTGGTCGGCATCCAGGCCGCGCGGGTCGCGCCCGCACAGATGCGGCAGCCGCTCCCGCGCGGCGGCGAGGTCCCCGGCCCGCAGCGACTCGCCGATCGCGGACGCCTCGCGGCGCAGCGACGTCCCGCCGAGCACGGTCCACGTCGCGGCGGCGGTCAGGACGGCTCCGGCCACCGGCCGCCGCCCGGCCCTCTCAGCTGCGACGCCCAGAGCGGCCGCCCCCGACACCAGCACCCCGGCATATGCCGCGCCGGCAACCCGCGAGTCCGCATAGGCGATCCGCCGCAGTCCCGAGGCCACCCGCCCGAAGCCCGCCACCGGATGCCCGCGCCGCGGATCCGCGAAGTACCAGTCGGCCGCGAAACCGAGTACCAGCCCTACCGCCCGGGACGAAGATCGCATGGCGCCAATGTAGCGGCGCGCCACCGCGCACCCCACCAAGCCCCCACGCCGCCCGAGATCGCTCGTCCCCGTGATCCCACCGCCCCGGCGCTACCCTGGGCACGTGGGAACCGCCTTCCTGCTCCTGTCCGTCTTCCTCGCCTGCGCCGTCGAGGCCGTGGAAGCACTCACCATCGTGCTCGCGGTCGGCCTGACCCGCGGCTGGCGCTCCACGCTCCAGGGCGTCGCGGCGGGGCTGGTGCTGCTCGCGGCGGTCGTGGCGGCGCTGGGGCCGGCGCTGACCGTGCTGCCGCTGACGGCGTTGCGGCTGGTCGTCGGCGGGCTGCTGCTCACCTTCGGGTTGCAGTGGCTGCGCAAGGCGATCCTGCGCGCCTCCGGCTACAAGGACCTGCGCGACGAGGCCGCCGCCTACCAGCGCGGGGTCGCCGCCGCGCAGGCGGCCGCCTCGGACAAGAAGTCGCTGGTCGCCGACTGGTACGCATTCACCCTCAGCTTCAAGGGCGTCGTGCTGGAGGGCCTGGAAGTCGCGTTCATCGCCCTGACCTTCGGCGCCAACCAGCACGACCTCCCGCTCGCGGCCGTCGCCGCGGTGGCGGCGGTGCTCACCGTGTGCGCGGCGGGCGCCGCGATCAAGGCGCCGCTGGCGCGCGTACCGGAGAACACGATGAAGTTCGCGGTCGGCGTGATGCTCACCGGCTTCGGCGTCTTCTGGGGCGCGGAGGGCGCCGGCGCCGAGTGGCCCGGCGGCGACGCCGCGCTCCCGGCGGTGCTGGCCTACGTCCTGCTCGTCGCGCTCAGCGCGGTCTGGGTCCTGAAACGGAGGCGCGCGGCGTGGGCAGGCTGAAGGCCTTCGGGCTGTTCTGGTACGACTTCGTCGTGGGCGACGATCCGCTCGTGGCCGTCCTGATCATCGCCGCCCTGGCCGGCACCGCCGTGCTGAGCACGCACACCACCGCGTCCTGGTGGCTGCTGCCGGTGGTCGTCAGCCTCGCCCTGGCCGCGACGCTGGCCCGAGCCGTGCGCGGGAAGTAGAACCAGAGGTCGAACCAAGCCGGAATCCGCAGCAGCCGCCTAGAATCCGTGTCGCCTGGGATCCGAGCCGCTTAGGATCCGAGCCGCCTGAGATCCGAGCCGCCTAGGATCCGGTCATCTCCACCCGCGTCCGCAGCCGCTCGTCCCACGCCGAGCGCGCCGCGATCAGCTCCCGCACTCCCGCGCGGACCCGCCACACCCCCAGCTCGCGGTCCCACCGCGCCAGCACCCGCACCGGGATCGTGATCGGGACGGTCGCGATCTCGTTCGGCGCGGCCAGCGTCGAGCCGAACGCGACCAGCCGCCGGGGGTCGCAGGCCTGGTCCGCGTCCTCGCCGGCCAGGTAGATCTGCACCACCTCGCGTCCGATCCGCGCGCCGGTGTTCCGGACCCGCACCGCGAGCTCGACGTCCCCGGCCGCCGTCACCGCGGCCGTGATGTCCTCGTACTCCCAGGTGGTGTAGCCCAGGCCGTGGCCGAAGGGGAACGCCGGGACGATGTCAGCCTTCGCATACCCGCGGTAGCCGAACATCGAGCCCTCGGCGTAGACGATCTTGCCGTCGACCGGCCGCGTCGCCAGCACCGGCGCGTCGGCCGCGGTCTTGGGGAACGTCGTGGGCAGCCGGCCGCCGGGCTCGACCGCGCCGGTCAGCGCGTCGGCGATGGCGTAGCCGCCCTCCTGCCCCGGGAACCACGCCCACAGCACCGCAGGCGTCAGCGCGCGCCACGGCATCTCCACCGGCGCCCCGGCGTTCACCACGACGATCGTGCGCGGGTTGGCCTGCGCCACCGCCGCGACCAGGTCGTCCTGGCGCCCCGGCAGCTTCAGGTCGGTCCGGTCGAAGCCCTCGCTCTCCACCTCGTCGGTGGTCCCGACGATCACGATCGCCACGTCGGCGGCCCGCGCCGCCGCGACCGCCGCCTCGAACAGTTCGTCGGCCTCGGGACCGGGCGCTCCGTGGTGCAACCCGAACATGGCGACCGGCAGGTTCTCGTCGACCTGCACGACCGCCTCGATGCGCACGGTCCCGGGGTCCAGCTCCACCTCGACCCGGTGCTCCGGCGGCTTGACCAGGCCCTCGGTCGGATCCGCGCCCTCGGTGGGGCTCAGCGTGATCTTCATGGGCGCGTTGTCGCCGATCACCAGCCGGAACGAGCCGAGGCCGGACACCGAGAACTGGTGGTTGCCGGGGTCGGCGACGGCCACGTCGGTCCGGACCCGGATCCCGGCGGTGCCGGCCGGCAGCCCGCCGAGGAACACGAACCGCGAGGTCTGCCGCACCTCGCTGCCGAGCACGTCGCCGGCCGGGTCGATGAAGTCCACCCGCAGACCGGCGTGCCCGGTGTCCGGGTCGGTCGCGGTCCGCGGTGTGAGCAGCGGCAGCAGCCGCTGGGTGACGACGCCTTCGGCATGCTCCACGGTGACCATCGGACCCAGGGCCTCGGTCAGCGCTGTCAGAGGGCTGATGATGTGAGGCGGGTTCACGTGCGCGGAGCCGCCGCCCTGCGCGGTGAGCCGCTCGGCGTTGGGCCCGATGATCGCCACCCGCGACACCGAATGCGGGTTCAGCGGCAGCAGCGGCTCCTCGCCGGCGTTCTCGTTGCGCAGCACCACCATCGCGCGCGCCGCGATGTCGCGCAGCTGCGCGGCGGCGTCGTCCGGGGTGGTGACCGGCGGCAGCGGGTCGGCACCGTCCAGGAACCCCGTGCGGTCGGCCAGGCGCAGGAGTCGCAGGACCTTGTCATCGATCACCGTCTCGGCGACCTCGCCCTTGCCCACCGCCGCCGCCAGCGCCTCGCCCCACGGCCCCTGCGGCCCGGGCATCACCACGTCCAGCCCGGCGTTCGCCGAGGCCGCCGCCGATCGCGTGGCGAACCAGTCGGAGACCGCGACGCCGTCGAAGCCGAGGGTGTCCTTGAGGATCCCGGTGATCAGCGGCTCGTTCTCCGTCATGGTGACGCCGTCCACGGAGTTGTAGGCGGCCATCACCGACCAGGCGCCGGCCCGCACCACGGCGTCGAAGGGGACGAGGTACACCTCGCGCAGTGTCTCGGCGTCGATCTCGGCGTCGTAGGTCATGCGGTCGGTCTCGGACTCGTTGCCGATGTAGTGCTTCGCGGTCGAGGCGACGCCGGCGCTCTGGACGCCGTCGACGAAGGCCGCTGCGACAACCGCGGTGAGCACCGGGTCCTCGGAGTAGCACTCGAAGTGCCGGCCGCCGAGGGGGCTGCGGTGCAGGTTGACGTTCGGCGCCAGGTGCCAGGCGACGCCCTTGTCCCGGGCCTGCGCGCCCATCAGCGCCCCGGCGCGCCGGACCTGTCCGGGATCCCAGGTGGCGGCCAGCGCGGTCGGGTTCGGGAACAGCAGGGACGGATCGCGCTCGTCCCACGTGGTGCCGCGCACGCCGGCCGGGCCGTCCGACACCAGGATCTTGCGCAGCCCGATCTCCGGGACCGCGCGCAGCGACCAGAAGTCCTCACCGGTCAGCAGCGCGACCTTCTGCTCGAGCGTGAGGCGTCCGAGGAGTACGGCCAGCGCCTTGTCGTCCATCACAGCTTCCCTTTCGAACGTTTCAGCGACACGCGGGCGCGCCGGGACCGCCGCCGCGCCACGGGCGTCACCGCCGATCATCCGGCGCGGATCCGGCGGCGCAACCCTTGTCCCTCTTACCCGCGCATCCGGGTGGATCAGGCGGGTCAGGTGGTAGCCGCGGAATTCACCGCCAAACCCGCGTAATGAAATCTCCCGAACCCCGTCTCTTCTGCGAGGGGCCCTTTCACTGGGGTCCCGCGTGAGGGAGGCGACGATGGTGACCGAGAACGGCCGGGCCGAATTGCGGGGGCTGTACACCGACCCCGCCCAACCGCTGACGATCGCGGTGGGACAGGCCTTCGACCTGGTGAGCATGCCGGCGGCCGTCGGGCACGCGGCGCTGACGGCGCTGCGGGCCCGCAGAGTGCGGCTCGGTCCCGTCGTCGCCGACTCGCGGAGGTCCGTGATGAGGGTGGGGTTCCTGGTGGCCCCGGATGGCACGGGGCACGACCCCGGGCACGCGGAAGCTTTGGTCGGGCACGCGGAGGCTTCGGTCGGGCACGCGGAATCCGCGGCGCTGCGCGACTGGGCCGGCCGATTAGGCGGGGCCCTCGGCGTGCGCGTCGGGGGCCGGGGCTCGACCGCCACCTTGCCGCCGCTGTTGCCGTGGCGCGGGTGGCTGCACTGGCTTGTCCCGCCGGGCGGCGCCGCATTGTTGTGGACGCCGTCCGGCGCGCTGCTGTCCGTGCTCTCGGAACGGACAGGGGCTCGAACCCTGTAGGAAAAGGGGAAACAGCCCGCATCGGCCGCCGGTGCGGGCAGTGTCAACATCCTGAGTTCATCCGGTCGGGTACATCGCACTCGTATTAGCGCACGAGCGACTGTGCAGTGGTCCAAGCTGTGTCCCCGGCCCGCACACCAGGCGCCACCTCCCCGGTGTCGCGCGCCAGTCATCGCTTTTGACCATGAGTTGACTGAGTCGACGCCGACGCTAGGAGGCCGTCCGTGCCCGTCCCCGGGGAGCAGCAGCACCCACCGACCGACGCCGAGCTGATCGCCATGGTGCGGGCCGGCGACCGGCGCGCGTACGGGCCGCTGTACGAGCGGCACCGGCGCGCGGCGCTGCGCGTGGCCCGCCACCTGGCCCGCGACGAGGCGGCCGCGGACGACCTGGCCGCCGAGGCGTTCACCCGGGTGCTGGCCGCGATCGACCGCGGGAACGGCCCGGACGAGGCCTTCCGGGCGTATCTGTACACGACGCTGCGGCGCACCGCCTTCGACTGGGCCGAGTCGGCCAAGCGCGTCCGGCTGGTGGAGAACATCGCCGAACTGGAGGTGACGGCGGCGCCGGTGACCGGCGCGGACCGGGACCCGCTGGAGGAGGCCTTCGACCGGCAGATCACCTCGCGGGCCTTCCACTCGCTGCCGGAGCGCTGGCAGATCGTGCTGTGGCACCTGGAGGTGGAGGGCGAGACGCCGACCGAGGTGGCACCTCTGCTGGACCTGTCGCCCTCGGCGGTCTCGGCGCTGGCGTACCGGGCCCGCGAGGGCTTACGCCAGGCGTTCTTACAGGAGCACCTGTCCGAGACGGTGGACGAGGGATGCAAGCCGTACGCGCGGCGCCTGGCGGCGTTCGTGCGCGGCAAGCTGAGGACGCGCGAGCACACGAAGGTGGAGCGGCACCTGGACACGTGCGCCGAATGCACCGGGCTGTACCTGGAGCTGCTGAAGTTCAACGAGTCGCTGCCGGAGGTGCTCTCGCCCCTGGTGTTCGGGTCCGCGGCGGCGGCGAAGATCATCGCCGGGGTCGCGCTGGGCACCCTGGCCGGCGCGGGGATGATGGCCACGTCGGCGGGCACGACCGCGACGGTGGTCGGTGGCGGCGCTGCGGGGGCTGCGGGCGGCGCAGCTGGCGGCGCGGCCGGAGCGCTAGGCGGCGCGGCGGCCGGGGCTGCGGCCGGCGGCGCGGCAGCTGGAGCTGCGGGCGCGGCTGGCGGCGCGGCTGGCGGCGCGGCTGGCGGCGCGGCGGCCGACGGGTCGGCGAAGGCCGGCGCCCTGCTGGCGCGCTGGCTGATGCAGCTGCGCAAGGCCCGGACCCAGGCGATCACGATGGCGGCCGTCGCGGCGGTGGCGTGCGCGGTGCTGGCCTGGGGCATGTCGGGCGGCTCGGGGGCGCCGCCGCTGGACGCGCCGCCGTCCAGCGCACCGGCGGTCGCACTGCCCGCGCCGAAGCCGGTGGCCGGCGCGACGCCGTCGCCGAAGCCGCCGGCCCCGAAGCCCTCGAACCCGCCGGTGGTCCCGCCGCCGGTGCGGCACACGCCGATCGCGAAGCCGCCGGCACCCCCGCGGCCGCGTCCCACGCCGCCGAAGGCGACACCGACGCCGACGCCGGTTCCCTCACCGACTCCCACTCCGACTCCGACCCCGACCACACCGCCACCCCCGCCGCCCTCCCACCCGACGAGCTTGCCGACCCCCGCGCCGACCACGTCATCGCAGGAGCCGACGATCTGCGAGCTGGCCTGGCAGGCCTTGCAGGATCCGACGCCGGAGAACATCGAGCTGATCCTGGCGGCCCGCTGGGACCCGTTCTGCGTGCCGATGCCGTGGGTGGACTGGCCGCAGCTGCCGCAGCTGCCGGAGCTGCCCCAGTGGCCGCAATGGCCCCTGCCGACCGGCCACCACACGGGCCGACACGCCCTGCACCCCGAGGATCAGTAGCGGAACACGCGGCGGCACCGCCGAACCGGCCCACCCCCACCGGCCCGGGTAGCCTCTAGCCATGCACAAGGACCTCCTCGGCGCGCCGCCGCCGACCCAGCTCCCCGACGACGCCCCGGTGCGCGAGGCCCTGGCCGCGGGCACCGCCCCGGCCGACGTGGCCGCCGCGAACCCGGCGGCCCCGGCCGCGTGGGCCGCCCTGGCGGAGGCCGCCCTGGCCGCCGACGACTCCACCACCGGCTCGGTCACCGCCTACGCCTTCGCCCGCACCGGCTACCACCGTGGCCTGGACCTCCTGCGCCGCGCCGGCTGGAAGGGCCACGGCCCCGTCCCCTGGTCGCACGAGCCCAACCGCGGCTTCCTGCGCGCCCTGAACGCCCTCGGCCTGGCCGCCGAGCGCATCGGCGAGACCGAGGAGGCCGAGCGCTGCGCCACGTTCCTCGGCGACAGCGACCCGGAGGCTTTCAAGGTGCTGCGGGACTGATCAGCCCTTTACCGCTGAAGCACCTCCAAGCACACCAGAGCCCGGAACCGCAGTGGCACACGGTTCCGGGCTCCAGTACGAGCGGCGTCAGCTAGACATCAGCTGGTGCACACTCCACCGTCGGTCCACACCCCCTGCGAGTTGCTCCCGGGGGTGTCGCCCTGGGTCCACCACTTGGCGGTCCACTTGTGGGCCGGCGACCCGTACTGGACCACCGCTCCGCCGCTGTAGGCGTTGGTGGAGCTCCACACCGGCAGCGAGCAGGTGCCCGGGGGCGGCGGGGGCGGAGTGCTGGTGCCGCCGCTGCAGGCGCCGTTGTCCGTCCACACCCCCTGCGAGTTGTTGCCGGGGATGTCGCCCTGGGTCCACCACTTGGCGGTCCAGGTGTGGCCGTTGTACGACACCACCGCGCCGCCGCTGTAGGCGGTGCTCGCGCTCCAGGCCGCCGCGCCGCAGGTTCCGCCCGGGGCCGAGGACGACGAGGACGAGCTCGGCGAGGTCGGCGTGGTGGGCGGCGTCGAGGACGGCGTCGTCGGGGTGGTGGGCGGCGTGGTCGGCGACGAGGAGCTGGACGAGCCCGAGGTCGGCGGGCCGGTCGGGCAGGAGGCCGCCGAGCCGTTCACGTCGTTCACGGCGTCGTTGAACAGCGTGTTGGCGCTGTCCAGGTCGTACATCGAGAACATCATCATGCCGCCGAGGCCGTTGCAGTGCAGGTAGTCGGCCTTGGCCTGGATCGACTGCGCGTCCTCGCCGGACCAGAAGTTGGTTCCGTCGTAGAAGTACGCAGCCTCGGCCACCGGGTCCCAGTAGGTGTCAGCGGGGTTGTTCACGATCCCGTTGAGTTCCTTGTACATCTGGATGCCCGGCACGTTCCCGGAGTCCGCGGCGCCCGCCGCGGGGGCCGTGGCCGGTTGGAACAAGCCGTGGGCCGATCCGGCGGTCACCCCCGTCCAGCCCCGGTAGTAGAACGGGACGCCGACCGTGAGCTTGCTCGCTGGGAACCCGCCTGGAATCCCGTAGGCGGGATCCCCGACCGTGTACGCCTTGACCGCCTCATCGAGGTTGTACTTGGCGTTGCCCGGCGCGATCGGGTTCATCGGGTCGTTCGGGTCGCTGTAGATCGGCGACTGGTGGTTCGTCGGTCCGGTCGCGTCCCAACCGCCGTGCATGTCGTACGTCATCGCGTCGCCGAACGTCAGGATGTTCCCGATGTTCTGCGTCTCGATGCCGGCCGCGATCTTCTCCTGGCCCGAGGGCAGGGCGGCGGACAGTGCGTAGGTCTTTCCGTCAGCTGACCCCTGAGCGTTCAGCTCGGTACGGAATTCCTGCAGCAGCGCCGTGTAGTTGGCCTTGTCCGCGGCGGACTCGTGGTTGCCGAGGTGTCCGGCGGTGGATGCCGGATACTCCCAGTCGATGTCGAATCCGTCGAAGATGCCAGCCGCCGTGCCCGCGCCGCCGTAGCCGCCGGACGCCGGGATGTTGCCCTTGATGAACATGTCGATGCAGCTGGACACGAACTTCTGCCGCGAGGCCGAGGTGGCGGCCACGTCGGAGAAGTACTTGGAGTAGGTCCATCCGCCGATCGACAGCAGAACCTTGAGATTCGGGTTCTTCTTCTTCAGCTCCTGAAGCTGGTGGAAGTTGCCGGCGATGGGCTGGTTGTAGACGTCCGAGGTCCCGTCGACGCTGATCGTGGAGTCGTAGGACTTCTGGTAGTCGGCGAACTGGTCCTCGGCGCCGTCACCGGCGTTCGGGTCGTTCTCCCCGGCCGGGTCCGGGTCCGTGGCCTTGGTGGTCTCGAAACACGTGAGGTTGGTCGGGTCGATGTTCTCGAAGTCGTAGATCAGGTAGTTGAGCTTATTGGCCGCACCACTTGAGTCCACGTTCTTGAGGTAGTAAGCGTTCTGATAGATGGACCACTGGTCGAAGTAGGCCACCTTCAGACCGCCGGAGGTCGCAGCGGCCCCCGTGGTGTTGGTCTGCTGCGTGGCGGCGTGAGTGGTGGGACTCGCGCCGATGGCCGCGGTGGCACCCGCGACGATGACCGCGGAGGCGAGCACCGCGGTCAGGGCTGATCTGTATTTGTTGCTTCGTGACGCTCTCATTCGTTACGCACGCTCCTGTGGCGGGAGGGAAACCGTTCGGGAAAGAAACTGCGCATGGAGCTGATCCGGAGAGCGGCGCCGCAATAAACGGATCGGGTCGTAGGGAAGAAGTACCGCCGTCCTCGGGGACTGTCAAGGGTGAGGTCTAGACCAAGGTCTAGACCTACTGGCGTAGACCATGGTCATCCCGCTGCAGGTCAGCGAATAGCAAAGAAGGCGTTACGAGGACTTGACCGCGGGGTCGGCGACGAGGAGCATGGCGCTCGCCATCGCTGGTCTAGACATCTGAGCATCGTTCGAGGAGCATCATGAACCGCCCCTCCCAGCACCACCGGCACCGCCGCGTCGCCTTAGCCGCGACCGCGGTCCTGAGCCTGGCGATCGTCCCGGTCGCCGCCGCCTCGCCCGCCCTGGCCAACCCCGGCGCCACCGCCACGGCGGCGTCTTCGGGCAACAGCAACGGAAAGGTCTCGGTCGGCTACTTCACCCAGTGGGGGATCTACTCGGGGTTCTACGAGAAGAACCTGATCACCTCCGGCGCGGTGAACAAGCTCACTGAGATCGACTACGCGTTCTCCAACATCGCCGCCGACGGAACCTGCGCCAGCGCCGACTCCTGGGCCGACTGGCAGAAGCCGGTCGACGCCGCGGACTCGGTGGACGGCACCGCCGACACCGGCGCGCAGGCCATCGCCGGGAACTTCAACCAGCTGCGCGAGCTGAAGAAGGCCTACCCGAAGCTGAAGATCGTGATGTCGATCGGCGGCTGGTCGGAGTCCACCAACTTCTCCGCCGCCGCGGCCACCCCGGCCTCGCGGGCGAAGTTCGCGCAGTCCTGCATCGACATGTACATCAAGGGCAACCTGCCCGGCGCCGCACCAGGAGCGGCCGCCGGGATCTTCGACGGCCTGGCCATCGACTGGGAGTACCCGGACGAGGTCGGCAACGGCAACCCGCACGGACCGCAGGACACGCACAACTTCACCCTGCTGTTGCAGGAACTGCGCAGCCAGCTGAACGCTCAGGGTTCAGCTGACCGCAAGCACTACCTGCTCACCGCCGACACCCCGTCCGGCCCGGAGAAGGTCTCGCACATCGAGGTCGGCCCGGTGTCCCGGATCGTGGACTGGATGAACGTGATGACGTTCGACTTCAACGGCCCCTGGGAGACCACCGGCCCGACGGAGTCCCAGTCCAACCTGTTCCCCTCCCCCTTCGACCCGGCCCCGCGCCCCACCCCGGGCAACCCGTACCCGGACAACGGCGAGATCTCGACCGTCGAGGTCGTGGCCAACTACCTCAGGCAGGGCGCCAGCCCCGACAAGATCGCCATCTCGATCCCGTTCTACGCGCACGGCTGGACCGGCGTCGCGCCGGGCCCGAAGGGCGACGGCGAGTTCCAGCCGGCGACCGGCGTGGCGGCGGACGTCGACTACAACCAGATCGCGGCGCAGCCCGGAACGGTCTACCACGACCCGATCTCCGGCGCCGCCTACAAGTACGACCCGGTGGGCAAGACCTTCTGGACCTTCGACGACCCGCAGAGCATCACCGAGAAGGTCTGGTTCATCAAGGCCCTGGGACTGCGCGGCGACATGACCTGGTCGCTGGACGGCGACACCGCCGACGGCCAACTGGTGAACGCCTTCGGCCTGGCCAAGTGAGGCAGGTCACACCCTCGCCGGCCTGATCGGCGGGAACGAACGGCCCGGGTGGCTCCTCTTCAGCTCGACAGCATCCACCGCAGTCGAACCCGGAGGAGCCACCCGTGACCGTCATCCCGTTGCCCGCACTCGATGAGGACACTCATCGCATCACGCACCGCTATGTGACCGCCCGCGGCGCCCGCTTCCACGTAGCCGAAGCAGGACCGGCAGACGGCCCGCCTGTGGTGCTGCTGCACGGTTTCCCGCAGCACTGGTACGTCTGGCGGCACGTCCTGCCGCAGCTCGCCGCCACCCACCGCGTGCTGGCCCTGGACCTGCGCGGATGCGGCTGGTCGGAGGCCCCGAAGCACGGCTACAGCACCGACAGCCTGGCCGAGGACGTGATCGCCGTGCTGGACGCGCTGGGGATCGGCAGCGGCAGCGGCAGCAGTACCGGCACCGGCACCGGCACCGGCACCGAACAAGCGGCGATCGTCGGCCACGACTGGGGCGGCTGGGTCGGCTTCGTCGCGGCACTGAAGCATCCGGAGCGCGTCAGGGCCCTGGTCTCGGTGAACATGACGCACGTGTGGCCGGTGCACCGCAGGGTGCTGCCGAACCTGTGGCGCATGTGGCACACGGCGTTCATCGAGCACCCGCCGCTGGGCCGCCTGGTCCTGCGGCACACCGGATTCGCGGCCTTCCTGCTCCGCCACTGGTCGGCCGACCCGACCCTGTGGGACCGCGAGGACCTGCGGGTCTACACCGACCTGCTGCGCGCCCCGGGCCGGGCGCGGGCCGTGGAGCAGGTGAACGCGGCCTACGTGTGGCGCGAGATCTTCGGGCACCCGCTGGGGCGGTACCGCAAGGCGCGGCTGAGCGTGCCGACGCTGATCATCGGCGGCGAGCGCGACGTGGTGATCCCGCCGGCGGTGCTGGAGGGCGGGGAGCGGCACGCGGACGAGCTGTCGGTGGTGGTGCTGCCCGGCGGCGGGCATCTGCTGCCCGAGGAGCAGCCGGGGGCGGTGGCGGAGCAACTGCTGCGCTTCCTCGGCTGAGCGGCGGGCTTGGCGGGAAAAGCTTCTCGTCACATCTCGCAGTCGCGGGCGTGCCGGTCCCAGTCGATGGCGGCGAGCTGCGCCCTGGCGCCGTCGCTGAAGGGCAGCGTGAGCTCGTCCTGGTGCCAGACGACGACCAGCATGGACATCCGCCAGGCGTCATCGTGCGGATCGACCACCGGCGCGCTCTCGAAGAGCCCGACACACTCGATCGGCGGCAGCCGCTCCTCCGGCTCGCCGCCGAATCCGGTGTCGATGAGCTCGGGCAGGGTTCGCGTCGGCGGCACGAGGTGGAAGCCCATGTGCGGATAGCGCTCGGTGAGGCGGCGCTCGAGCCGTCCCAGCCGGCGGTTGTTGAGGCTGGGGACCGGGACGCCTTCCAGCAGGCCGCCGTAGGTCGAGCTCACTTCCAGGTGGGTGAGGTCGATCCTGCGGCCGCCGGCGAGGCGGAGGTTTGTCAGGGCCATGCGGGCAGCGTAGCCCTCAGGCCCCCTGGCGCTCCGCCCGCTGCTTCACCAGCTCCTCGACCGCGCTCGGCAGCGTGGTCTCGAAGTCGATCAGCTTCGCCCAGGTCGGCGTGATGACGATGCGCACCATCCCGTCGTGGTACAGCGAGCGGACCTCGGCCTCCCACTCGACGCGCTGCTCCGGCGTCATGCCGTAGGTGCCGTTCATCCGCAGGTACTCCTCCGGGATGCCGTCGACCTCGTCGAGCTCGGCGCGGCCGCGGATCAGCAGGATCTTCGGCGGGTGCACCTCGGTGTCGATGGTCAGGGCGACCTGCGGATTGTGGCGCAGGGCGGGCAGCTTGGGGGCGTTCTTGGTGGTGCACAGGATGATCTGCGAGCCGTTCCAGGTGAAGGCGATCGGGATGCTGCGCGGGGTGCCGTCCTTGGCGACGTAGGCCAGGCGGGTCAGGTCCCGGGCCAGCAGCTCCTGGCTGGTCGGGTTGGTCAGGATCTCGGTGATCTGGTGCTGCTCCATGGTTTCCGCTCCTGTGTGTAGCTCGGATGTCACCCCTGGGACGGAGCCGGTCGGTCGTTCTCGACACGTCCGGCTCCCCCGATCGAGGGAGATTTTCGGCGGCGCCCTTCACTCCGCCGGGCGATCCTTTAACGATCTCCGGCTCCTATCGTGGGGCCATGATCCATAGCAAAGCCCTGCGTACGGCGTTCATCGGCGTGTCGTGTCTGGCGATGATCGGCGTGGAGGGGCCCAGCGCGCACGCGGCCCCACCCGTGAACTGGCAGGTCTGCGACTGGTACGCGCATCCGACGCCCGGCGGTACCGACTGGAGCAAGTACCCGGTGACGTACTGCGCCGACATCACCGTCCCGATGGACTGGTACGACCCGTCGAAGGGCACGATCAGTATCCGCGTCACCAAGGTGCCCAGTACCGGCGACTCGGCACGGCGCGGCATCCTGATGGTCGACCCCGGCGGCCCCGGCAGCGACGGCTCCACGCTGGCGACGAAGACCGCGAAGTCCGAGCCGTCGTTGCTCTCCGCCTACGACATCATCGGCTTCGCCCCGCGCGGCGTCGCGCCCTCGACCGCGCTGGACTGCGGCATCGACTGGTCGAAGTACACCCCCGTGGCCGACGAGCGCGACCGCTCCCCCGCGAACACCGCGCTGCAACTCGCCGACGCGCGCCTGGTCGGCCAGAGCTGCGGCGCGGCGCCGCTGGCCCCGTACATCACCACCGACCAGACGATCCGCGACATGGACTTCATCCGCGCGCTCCTGGGCGAGCCGAAGGTCAACTACCTCGGGTTCTCGTACGGCACGTGGCTCGGCGCCTGGTACGCCGCGACGTTCCCATCCCGCACCGACCGCTTCGTCCTGGACTCGAACATGGACTGGCGCGCCACCATCAAGGACGACTACGTCGACGCCTGGGCCCGCGGCTTCGCCCGCCGCTTCGAGGTCCAGTTCCTGCCCTGGCTGGCCCGCCATGACGACCTCTACGGCTTCGGCACCACCGCGCAGCAGGCCCAGGCCTCCTTCGACGCGCTGCGCACCGCGGTGGCGGCTCAGGGCCGCGGCAGCTCGCTGGACCTGTTGCAGGCGCAGGCGCTGTACAACGCGGACGGCTGGCCGCAATGGGCCGGTGTTCTCAAGGCCCTGCAAGCTGACCCGGCTCAGGCCACGAAGCTGCTACCGGCGGTGCGGGTCCCGACCGGCAAGGCGGACAGCGGCGCGTACTGGGCCGTGACGTGCGCGGACACGCCGTGGTCGCACGATCCCGCGTCCTGGGTGGCCGAGGGCGACGTGCTCGGTGCGGCTTATCCGCTGGTGGGTGCGGAGTCCACCGAGGAGCCGTGCGCGTTCTACCCCCACACCTCGCAGCATCCCGCGCACCCCGGCGCGGACAATCTGCCCCGCATGCTGATGGTGCAGGACCAGTACGACCCGGCGACCCCGATCGAGGGCGCGCTGGAGGACGCGCGGGAATCGGATCAGGCGATGGTGTTCGTACGGGACGGCGGCAACCACATCGCCTACGACACGGGCAACGCGTGCGTGGACGCACATGTGAACGACTACCTGCTGCACGGCGGCGCCCCGACATCAGCGGTCTGCGAAGCGATGCCCCTGCCGCTGGACGACAAGGTCTACCCCTAGCCCCGATGCCGCTAGTGCAGCGCCGCGTTGATTCTTCGGGGGTTTGATCAGGCTGTCGGTTCGCCGAGGTAGAGCCCGGCAGCGCAGTCGAGGGCGGCTTCCGGGG